>JAXHMK010000019.1 GCA_034521495.1 Balneolaceae bacterium | reverse complement strand
GTGATTGATGAATAGAAGCGGAGCTTCAGATTCGGCGTACCAAAGGAGACCTTTGGTACGAGGAAAGAGCGATAGGTTATTTACAAGAATCAATGGATGAATGAAATTCTTAAATTACTTATTCAATGGCGCAAGCGTCCTCGCTTGTGCCATTGGCATCACAAACGAGGACGTTTGCGCTATCAAATTCGAGCATGATCGGCTCGGCGAACCGATTTACGTATAAAATGATTTACTCAGCGAACCAATCTACGTATCAAACCCAATCCCTCGGCTCTTTCAAAACCTCAATCAACTTCGCTTCACGACTTCCCTTTTTTGGATTAAAATCGTAATCCCAGCGAACTTCCGGTGGCAGGCTCATTAAAATGGATTCAATTCGTCCGCTTGTTTTTAGGCCAAAAAGAGTACCCCGGTCGTGGATTAGGTTGAATTCTACATATCGTCCGCGACGAATCTCCTGCCAGTATCGCTCTTCTTCATCATACGGTTCATCCTTTCGTCTTTTTACAATTGGAATATATGAATCAAGGAAAACTTTGCCGGTATCCTCAACAAACGAGTGCCAGTTCTCTAAACTTCGCTTTTCGTCTGCGCGGAGGTAATCAAAAAAGAGTCCGCCGATTCCCCTCGCTTCATTTCGATGTGAATTATAGAAATATTCGTCGCACTGCTTTTTAAAATCGGGATATAGATCCTTGCCGTGTTTATCACAAACATCTTTGTACGTTTGATGAAAATGCTTGGCGTCTTCTTCGTAGAGATAATAGGGCGTCAGGTCGGCGCCACCCCCAAACCAGCCGTCAACGGATTTCGCCATCTGCTCATCATCATACAGCTCAAAGTATCGGAAGTTGGCGTGAACGGTAGGAATCATCGGGCTTTTTGGGTGAACCACAAGCGAAATCCCCCCGGCCCAAAACCAGCCATCATCTACGTTGAAGTGTTTTTTGATTGGCTCGGGAAGTTCTCCATGCACCGTTGAGATGTTAACTCCCCCTTTTTCAAAAACACCACCTTTTTCAATTACGCGTGTTTTACCTCCGCCGCCACCGTCGCGATCCCAGTCATCTTCGCGGAAGGAAGATTTTCCATCTATCTCTTCAAGCGTTGAACAGATTTCGTTTTGGAGATCATGGATGTACGCTGCGAATTCTTCTTTTATGGATGACATTGTTTTGGTTTGATTCTGAAGCCTCCCCTCTTGAGAGGGGAAAAGTATAAACGAAGCTGCGAAGCAGATTGAGTTTAGCGAGGGGTGTGTTTAACGTTGTTTAAGGTATAAGCTGGCTTCAAGTGAACACACCCCTGATGCTCGACAAAAGTGTTCGAGCATCCATCCCCTCTCAAGAGGGGAGGCTCACGATTCACTTCTATAACTCTTCACGGTCTCAACAAACGCCCTGGCATGATCTACCGGTACATTCGGTAAAATTCCATGACCCAGATTTGCAATATATCGCTGAGTACCAAATCGGTCAATCATACGCTTGGTTTTGAGTTCAATATCTTTGATCGGGCCGAGCAGATGCGTTGGATCAAAATTGCCCTGGAGTGTGATCTTATTTCGGGATTTTTCCCGGCCGAATTCGGGAGAGATCGTCCAGTCGAGTCCGAGAGCAGCAGCGCCGCTTTTGAAACTCATTCGCTCCAGCGCATACCATGCCCCTTTGGCGAACAAAATTACCGGAACGTCTTTAATCGCATGGGTGATCTCCATCAAATAGGGCAGAGACCACTCGTTAAAATCATCGGGACTGAGAATTCCAGCCCAGGAATCAAATAGCTGCACAACTTGTGCCCCGGCCTCAACCTGCGCTTTCAAATAATCAATCGTGGCTTTGGTAAGTTCTTTCATTACATGCCGCGAAGCATCGGGTTGCTGGGTTAGAAAAGCCTTCGCTTTGTCGAAGTTACGAGAACCTTCGCCCTGCACCATGTAGCAAAATAGGGTCCACGGAGCACCGCCAAATCCGATGAGTGGAACTCGTCCATTTAACTCTTTTCGGGTGAGTGTGATCGCATCCATCACATGATGTAGTTTCTGCGGGATATCTTCTGCCAGAATCGCAAAAGCATCGTCAACAGTTTGGATGGGATTGTCCATCACGGGGCCTTTACCGGGAACCAGATCAACATCAATTCCCAAGGCCTGAGGTATGGTCAGAATATCAGAGAAGATAATGGCTGCATCCGGTTCCAATTCATCAATGGGCTGAATAGTGATTTCGCAGGCTAACTCCGGCGTTTCAACCCGCTCAAAGAAGGTGTACTTTTTTCGCAGTTTCATATACTGGGGGAGATAGCGCCCGGCCTGCCGCATCATCCAAACAGGCGGACGTTCAACATCCTCACCTTTTAAAGCCCGAAGTAACAGATCATTTTTAAGTGGAGGAAATGAATGATTCATTCAGATATGCTAATCAATTCCTCAGGAGACAACTTTTTTGTTCTCTTCTTTATTCAGAATCTCTGCAACATGTTTTAGCAGCTCTTCAGTGCTTGGTTCCGGAGAGACATGAACGTGTCTTCCAGCCTCGATACTGAGCTCCTCGGCCGTTGTTTCGCCAATTGCAAAAAGTTCAGGAAGATTTTTATTCAGGAAACCACCGCTGTCGCGAAATGCATGCACTGCACTTGGACTGTAAAACAGAATCCCGTCGGTTTTATGAGTGGGCAGTCTCATGTTTTTGAGGTTTGTGTTGTAGACAACCATATCGCGAACATGAATGTCGGCATCGTTCAAAAATTGCCTGAATTCATCGCGTCGTTTATCTCCGCAGAAATGGAGTACCGTTGATTTTTCCGATTCATCTTTATCAGAAAAATCTTCTTTAATCATTTCAGCCAATCCAATTGCATTTTGCTTCTCAGGTGAACTCGCATCAAAACCTAATCGTTCTTTAACGGCTTCTGCTGTTTTTCTGCCAACGGCATAAAATGTTGCCTTTTCCGGAATTTCTTTTCCTGAACTTTGGTAAAACTCCAGAGCTTTTACTGCATTATAACTTGTGGCAGCAATAATAGGCTCTTTATTGGATTTAAAAAGCATTTCAACAGCAAACCAGTCTTCCCTAAATTCAATTTCAATGGCAGGTTCAATCACAACATTTAATCCCAGATCTTCAGCAAGTTCTATCTGGTCGTTGTCAAGTTCGCGTGTTACAAAAATATCAAGTAGTTGATTCATGTGTTTTGTGGTTCGTCAATAATTATGTTCGTTTTCCTGTTTATATGATCTGGTACGTGTTATTCCTTTACTTCTTGTACCAGTTCATAAGCGCCCTGTTCCAAAAGTTCTCGGGCGGCTTTTCGTCCCAGGCCTGTTGCCTGATCAGAAGGGGTTTTAAGTTCAATATCGTATTTTAAAGTCCCATCCGTTTTTAATGCAACAGCATGTAGTAAAATATCATTTCCTTCGAGCCATGCAAATGCTCCTACCGGTGCGCTGCATCCCGCTTCCATCTCATTCAATAATTCACGTTCAATACCTGTACAAAGTTCAGTTTCGGCATGATTGAGCTCGCCTGCAATTGATTCCATCTCTTTATCCTCTACCCGAATCATTACAGCCATTGCTCCCTGTGCGGGGGCGGGAACCATCCAACCGAGATATTCCGATATATGATGATCCAGATCAATACGTTTTAAACCGGCTGCTGCAAAAATAGCTCCGTGCCACTCATTTTCCTCTATTTTTCGAAGACGCGTGTTCACATTTCCGCGAATATTTGTGATCCTGTGATTTGGATACCGATGCAGCCACTGCGCTTTTCTCCGGTTACTGCTTGTGGCAATAACGGCTTCGATAGTCTCATCATCCAAAAAATCTGTTCCTTTGGGTGCCACCAGTGAATCGCGCGGATCTTCCCTTTCAATAACAGCTGTAACTTTCAGCGGAAGAGGATTTTCCGTGGGCAAATCTTTATAGGAGTGAACAGCAAGATCAATTTCATCATTTAATAAAGCATCATCCAAAGCTTTTGTAAAAACGCCTTTCCCGCCCATTTCAGGAAGAGGGGTTGTTAAATCAAGGTCTCCCTGAGATTTTACAAATACAATTTCAGTAGTATACCCGGTTTCCTTTAGTTTTTTTGATACAGTTTCTGCCTGCCAGGTAGCAAGTTGACTGTCCCGCGTTCCAATACGGATCGATCTATTCATGACCGTTTCTTGCTTCAAGTTTGAACATCTCTTTCACCATTTCGGCAACTTCATCCGATTTGTGATGGTTCCGAAGATGTTCGATGCTATACGCAGCCAATTTATTCACAATACGGCGGGTCAGGTTATCAACTTTGTCAAAATCGTCAGTTTCAATTTTATTCTTGAAAAAATCGAGTTCGTCTTCACGAATATTTTCAAATTTCTGGGTCAATGCTTTAATGGTTGGAACCACTCTCTGCTCTTCCAGCCAGAGTTTGTAGTTTGAGAACTCATCTTCAATTATATTTTTTACGAGCGGAATTTCTTCTTCTCGTTTCTTGTAGGCTTCATCCGTTACGTCGCTCAACATATCCATATTTGCGACATCTACAAAATCGAGCGAGGAGACTTCGGGATCGATATTTCTTGGAACTGAGAGGTCCAGCATCACCTTAAATTTGGGCTGACCGATGGAAGGTTTCATATGCTCCATTTTAATGATCGGTTCACTCGCCCCGGTGGCAACAATTACAAGGTCGGAATCTGCAATCTGTTCTGCAAGATCTTCAATATCAGCTACTTCCAGATTAAATTTTTCAGCTACAAATTCTGCCCGGTCACGTGTACGGTTAATCAGCGTAAGTTTACCCGCACCAAGATTTACAAGGTTTTTACAGGTTACCTTACCGATTTTACCGGTACCAACAAGAAGAATATTCTTATTGACCAGATTCTCAAATGTCCGTGTGGCAAATTTTACAGCGGCATAGGCTACAGTTGCAGCTCCCTGTCCCAGAGAGGTTTCATTCCGTGAGCGTTTATGTGCCCTGAACAGATGCTGTATAAGCCGGTGCAGTTGGCCGGAGATCATATTTTGTGAAGCGGAGTATTCATACCCCTCTTTAACCTGTTTGACGATCTGGAGATCGCCCAGAATTTGCGAGTCAAGTCCCGTAGCTACTTTAAAAAGGTGACGTATGGCCCGTTCTCCTTCCAGCTCGAACCCATGCTTATGGAATTCATCGAGATTGCCATTACTGTAGGTAGTAAGCAAGCGGATTAATTCATTCGCAGTGGCATTCTGCGCAAAAACCTCGGTTCGGTTACAGGTAGATACAATAAACATGCTATCAATACCTTCGCGACGGGCTCCCTGCAGCATTAGCTGCTTTTTTTCTTCAAGGAGGCTAAATTTTTCCCGTATCTCCACGGGGGCATCCCAGTGGTTGATTCCAATAGCAATATAATCCTGTACGGTTGGATGAACCATATCTAAGCGTTAACTACTTTGTTTGATTCTTTTTTATCCGATTGAAGTTCTTCAATATCTAATTCATGTCGCAGGCAATGAGTGGTTTCTTCTGCCAATGCTTTAATAAAATCGGGGTGATCGTTGAGCCCTTTCATCACCTGCATATTTTCAAATTCAAATCCCTCTTCTTCTAAATCCTCAACGAGTTCAACGCCCAATTCATATAAAGTTTCAATATGATCGGTTACAAATGCAATCGGAATCATCAAAAAGTTTTTGATTCCATATTCCAGATGTCTCTGTACAAGATCTACGGTATTCGGTTGCGTCCATTTCTGCGGACCAACTTTAGACTGAAATCCGAGCCAATAAGAGTTTTTTTCCTCCCGCCGCTCCATTACCGCTTCCATGGTTTCTTTTATTTCAACGGTATAGGGATCGCCGCTTCGAACTTCTAAAAGCGGGGTTCCGTGAGCACTGAATATAAAATGTGTTTTCTGGCGGGTGTCGTCATCCATCTCGGCAAGAGCTTCATCGATACGGTCATTGATCGCCTTCAAATAGCTCTCATTCCGATGATAATTCTTTACATGAAACTCTTTCCAGGGAGCTTTGCCATCAGGAAATTTTTCTTTTACTACGTTTTCCCAATCCCTGAAACTGCTTCCTGTTGTAGTCCATGAAAATTGAGGATACAGAGGAAGTAAAACTGTGTGAGTAATTTCATCCTCTACCATTTCATCCATAATGGTATCAGCAAACGGCAGCCAGTATCTCATACAGGTATAAACCTTTATATCTTGCCCGGGGAGATTGTTCTTAAAATATTTTTCAAGATTTCGCCGCTGTGATTCTGTTAGCCCATTAATCGGCGAGCAGCAATCAGATACCACTTTATTTTGCCGGTTCATGCAATACTTACTCCCCGTGCATCCCTTCGGGCAGCCGTTAATCTCTTTGTAATCTTCAGCAACACTGGGTGCGCGAAATTTAGAGATCAGGCTGGCAAAAATGTTTTGTGCGGTTCCGCCTCCAAGCTTGATAATATCTTCATCACTGAACAGGTTTTTGAGAAAAATCCTCACATTTTCTTCATGTGTAGGCCCTCCCAGGTTCATTAAAACAACACCAATTTTCATAAACTACTTTGCATTAAATACGGACATTTCCTTTCCAATCAACAAAACAACAATTTTATTATGAAGGAAACGTGAAGAGATGCTTATGTAGATTTGATCTATTCAATCACCCCGGCCATTAAAATTGTTGATTTCAGACCTTGACAGGTGATTTTAGTTTTTAATCAGACTTTTTCAAGCTCAAACCAAAATTTAGATCCTTTCCCGGGTTCGCTCTCAACATGAATTTCTGTGCCGTGAGCGTTTAAAATACTCCTTACAACGGCCAGGCCGAGGCCGGTTCCGCCCTTATCTCGCGAACGCGCTTTGTCTGTTCGGTAAAACCGGTCAAAAAGCCGTTCCAGGTGTTCTTCTGATATACCAATTCCGGTATCCTCTACTTCAAGAATTACATGATTGCCTTCAGTGTGCGTATTGATTTGAATACTGCCTTCATTGGTAAATTTAATGGCGTTGGAAACCAGGTTTTCCAGAACCTGTTCTATTTTATCAGGATCTCCCAGTACCTGTGCTGGTTGGCCGTCGTACGTTAACGAAATTCCTTTCTCTTCGGCTTCAGGCTCCAGCAAATCAGTTAAAGTGCTGATAAGTAACTGCAAATCAAACGGTCTTTTTTCAATGAAATGATCATCCGAATCGTACCGCTGAAGAGTTACGAGATCTTTAAACAGGCGATTGATCCGGTGCGTTTGCCGCGATGCCGTTTTGATATATTTCTTTTTTTGATCTTCATCCAGGTCGTGCATCTCAAGCATTTCCAAAGCTCCGGAAATGGTATGCAGCGGATTTCGAATTTCGTGAGTAATATCTGCAAAAAACTGGCTCTGTTTTTGATACATCCGTTTTACTTCCAGGTTGTCAGCCCGGAGCCGGTCGGCCATTTGGTTGAGTGAATCTGCAAGTGTACCGAACTCATCTTTTCTATCGAGGTTGATGGTGCGGTTGGTGTTTCCCTGCGCAATATCCCGTGCTGTAGACTCCAACTCAAGAATGGGGCGGGAGATGTATCGCGAGAAGAGAATGCTGACAATAATGACCAGCCCGATGGAAATAAACATTCCTGTGTAGATAATCCAGCGAATAGTTTTGATGGGTGCATAGACCTGGTCTTTAAAAATTCTAACCTGGAGATATCTTGCGGGATTTTCGGTACTCTCTAAATAAGTAAATGTGATCAGCTGTTCAGACTCGGTATCGTCCTGAAGTAGAACCTCGTTTTGTTGCTCAATCTCTTGCATAAGGGTATCGCTCAACATCTCCTCAGCCTGAACCTGCCGGTTATAGGGCACCTCGGCAAAGAGGGCACCTTCATCATCATAAATAGCCATTCGATAACCGGATGTTCGAGCGGCTTCGTTGAGGTTGGTTTCAAAATTACCGTCAACCTGAAGGTTTTGAATAGTGATGGCGAGCCATTCCGAATCGTGGATAATCTGCTCTTCGCCTTGTTCAAGGAGGTAATTTCGGATAAAAAGAATAGAGTAGCTGCTGATAGCCGTAATACCAAAAATCAACAAAAGGATAAACGTCCAGGCCAGTTTCGAGCGAATACTCATTATTATGGTTTGTGGTCAGTTGATAATTGTTCGTTGGCTCTCTCAAATAAGTGGTTTAAATTCGCGCCAGCCGTCTGACCGCTTGGAGCGGTCTGACGGCTAAAAAATTAGCTCTATACACTCATCAGATCCCGATTCAATCCATAGCCAATACCCCGATACGTTTTAATCATATCGGAAGCATCACCCAGTTTCAATCGCAGATTTTTAATATGTACATCTACCGTACGATCGAAAACAAATTTATCATCTCCGCCAATATGTTCCAGGATCTCCTGCCGGCTGTACACTCGTTTTGGGTTCTGAAAAAAGAGTTCAATAAGTGTGTATTCTGTTGAGGTTAGTTCAATACGTTTGTCATTATGGTAGAGATCTTTTCCATTTGTATCCAGCAACAGATCTCCGTGATGAATCCATTTACTGTTTTGAGGAAGCTGTCTTCGAAGAAGAGATTCTACATGAGCTTTTACCAGTTTCAAGCTTGCCGGCTTGGATATATAATCGTCAGCACCGAGTTCTAAACCTTCAATTTCATCTTTTTCTTTGTCTCTGGCTGTGAGAAATATCACAGGAATATCGCTCAAAACAGGGTGTTTTCGGATGACACTGCAGATCTCTTTACCATCTACATACGGAACCATAATATCTAACACAGCAAGGTGAATGTCACTGGCATGTTTCTCGATCAGATCCAAAGCTTCGCGTCCGTCGTGAGCCAGAAGTACTTTGTAATCATCCATTTCAAGATAATTTGCAAGCATTTCTGCGGGCTCTTCTTCATCTTCGACCAGTAAAATGGTATGTTTAGGAATCATAAAAAAAGTTATTCTTTTTGACAGGTCATCTGTTCAATAGTTCTAAAATAATCATTTGACGGAAAGATTCTTTACAAACTTAGAGGTCGAATTTTCTGTTGGCAAACTGTATTTTAAAACAAACGGTATCAACGAATAAAACCCGATGAATCTACAAAAAAAAGTGGTTTGGATTACCGGAGCCTCCTCAGGAATTGGCGAAGCTTTGGCATATGAATTTAATAAAAAAGGAGCATATGTCATTCTTTCTGCACGTCGCATGAAGGAGTTAGAGAGAGTTAAAAACAGTTGTGAAAATAGCGAAAAAAGCGTACAAATTCTTCCTCTTGACCTTGCAGATCAAGCCTCTTTTCCGGAGAAGGTTGAAAAAGCAGAAGAATTTTTCGGCACGGTAGATATGTTGATTAACAATGGAGGAATCAGCCAGAGAGCGTATGCAGTTAATTCCACCATGGAATCTGTTCGAAAATTGATGGAGGTTAACTTTTTTGGAGCCGTGGCTCTCACAAAAGCGTTGCTGCCAACCTTTATCGATCAAAAAAGCGGGCATATCGTGGTTATCAGCAGTGTGATGGGAAAACTGGGCACAAAATACAGATCCGCTTATGCCGCTTCCAAACACGCTCTGCACGGTTGGTTTGATTGTCTCAGGCAGGAAGTTTATTCCGATAATATTGATGTAACACTGGTTTGCCCCGGCTACATAAAAACAAATATCACCTATAATGCCTTGACAGCAGAAGGAGAGAAGTACAAGCAGATGGGAGATGCCCACAAAAAAGCGATGACACCGGACGAGTTTGCGAAAAAACTTTTACCAAAGCTGGCTAAGAAAAAAGAAGAAGTTTATATCGGCGGGACAGAAATTTTGGCTATTTATGTAAAACGTTTGTCGCTTACATTGTTGAATAAAATTCTGAAACGGGTGAAAGTCACCTGACAGGATTTCGGGGCCTACGCCAGCCGCTTTCGTTTATTAAGATAGGCTAACAGGGCCAGATCGAATGGACTCTGTGTGTCGATCTCTTCGAAATCAACCCCGGCTTTACTGCATGCTATTCTAAATTTTTGAGAGTATTCCTCTACTTTTTTCCTGTAATCTTTTTTTACCTGGGCCGGAATAACTTCCAGTTCTGAACCGGTTTCCATATCCTCAAACAGAAATTTTCCATCCGGGAAATCCAGCTCACGCTCGCTTCTCTTTTCAAGAACGTTTAGCAGGAGAACCTCATGTTTTTGATGTTTCAGATGCCGGAGGGATGAGATCAGATCTTCGTGCCCCTGAACGTTTTCAAAAAGATCACTAACGATGATTACGAGACTTCTTCGTTTTAGTGTTTCTGCCAGTTTATGCAGGGCTTTTGCAGATGCAGAAACTCTTTGTTCCTTTGATTTTTTGGACTCTTCTGACAGCAGTTTTTCCAGTTCGCCAAACAGTAACCGAACATGGCTGTATGAGGATCTTGCAGGAAAACGCTGCACGATATCTTCATCGAATGTAATGAGGCCGGTGGCATCGCGCTGTCGGTGCATCATGTGGATGAGAGCAGCCACATAATGAATGGAATAGCGAAGTTTGCTCCATTCAGCAAAGTGCTTGAAATACATAGAACTGCTTATATCCAACACGATATGGGCACGCAGATTGGTTTCAGCTTCGTACCGTTTCACATAAAACCGTTCGGTCTTTCCATAGACTTTCCAGTCTATATGCTTAAAATCATCTCCCTGGTTGTAGGGACGATGCTCGGCAAATTCTACACTAAACCCGTGATAGGGACTACGGTGTAATCCTGCAATAAAACCTTCAACAATGGTTCGGGCTTTCAGGTCGAGCGGGGCAAGTTGTGTAAGCAGATCCGGATCTAACAGCATGGTTTTAAGCTAATGGTTTCCTGAAGATTCACCAAGTGTGAAGAGGAACGGATGAGTGTTTATGAGATTGTAATGGAGGTGGGCAGTTCAAGCCCTTCGGGGTTTTCTCTATTCTACTTTTATTTTGAGGCTGTCCAAAAAGAATGTCATTCTGAACTCGATTCTCCAAAGGAGTCCTTGGGACAGAATCTCCACTCTTTAACTGTGCTTGGAGATACCGGATCGGGGTCCGGTATGACAAAAATAAGAATATTGATTTCTCTCACATCCTTTTTGGACAGCCTCCTATTCGTATTTGATCCTGTCGGGTCAGTTTATAAAGCGATGAAAGATGAATGGATTAGCAGTTCATATATGTTTAGAGATGATACAGATATCATATTAATTCCCTTAAATAAACCGTATATTTGTATCATAAAAAAAGTACGTCTGTAAAGTCATTGGAGCATTTCTAAAAGGGTAAAATATGAGTGAAGTTTATACATCTGCGGATCAAATTGATTTTAATATTTCCGATCTGCCGGCGATGCCGGTGCCCTCAAAAGTACTTATGGTTAAACCCACCTATTTTGATGTGGAATATGTAATCAATCCGCATATGAAAGGGCAAATTGGGGGTGTGGATAAAAAACAAGCTCAAAATGAGTGGATCCATCTTGTAGAAGGTTTTAAAAAACTAAACGTGGATGTAGAAATTCTGGAGGGCAAAAAAGGCCTGCCCGATATGGTTTTTTGTGCCAATCAAAGCCTGCCCTTTGTGGATCAGGAGGGGAACAAGAAAGTTGTAATGGGCATCATGAAAACGCCCCAGCGAAAGCCGGAGGTGGATGCCATTGAGGAGTGGTTTCAAACAAAGGATTATGAAATTCTTCACCTGGATGAACGTGAAGTCCAAAATTTTGAAGGGATGGGAGATGCCCTCTGGCATTTCAAGCGGGAACTGCTTTGGGGAGGATACGGCTTTCGGTCATCTCTTAACGCTTATGAGCAGCTTTCCGGCAAACTTGATGTCCCCGTTATTGCTCTTCAGTTAATCGATGAATCGTTTTATCACCTGGATACATGTATCAGTATGCTAAACGAATCAACTGCTTTGATATATCCGAATGCGTTTACAGGTGAAGGACTCGAGATGATTCATGCTCTGTTTGATACCGTAATAACGGCCACGAAATACGAGGCTGAGAAACTGCTGGCAGTGAATGCTGTCTCTCCAGACGGAAAAAATGTGTTGATCCAGAAGGGCTGTACAGATGTGAATAAAAAACTTAGAGAGGCCGGCTTTTCCGTGCACCAATTCAGTACGTATGAATTTCTAAAGAGTGGTGGCAGTGTGTTCTGTATGAAGTTGTTGTATTGGTAACATTTTGTGGAGGTCAGCTGCGGGCTGTCTGTGGATGTCAATAAACAACGAACCACGGGCCCCAAACAATTGACCATATTTCAAAAATCTTTTTTATGTTCACTTCTTCAATCATTAAAACAATACTCTATGGCCAAGAAAGTCTCACTGTTTCTTTCTGTACTGCTGCTTACAGCAATTCTTATTTTACTGTCCACCCCGTTTGGTTCTGTACCGCCGTTAGGTTCTTTTTTTCATCCTATTGAGGGGTTTTGGGGGAATGCTGAAAAAAGAGAACTAACAGGTTCTATAGATTTAAATCTGGAGGGATTACAGGAGCCTGTTGAAATTTACTATGATGAACGCAGCGTTCCACATATTTTCGCCCAAAATGATCACGATCTTTATTTCGCTCAGGGGTATGTGACGGCACGCGACCGACTTTTCCAGATGGAGTTGCAGATTCGGGCAGCAGGAGGAATGCTCTCGGAATGGCTGGGACCTGATTTGCTTGAGTACGACAAAAACCAGCGAAGACTTGGTATGATGTATGGTGCAGAACAGGCAATGGAGGGTATGTTGAAAGATGAGATAATAAGCAGTGTCATCCGGTCGTATTCAGACGGAGTAAACGCTTACATCAAATCACTGAGTGAAAAGGATTATCCATTGGAATACAAGATTTTAAATGCAGAACCTGTGGAATGGAAACCCTTCAATTCGGCTTTACTACTCAAATATATGTCTCAGATGCTGGCAGGCAGGTCGGAAGATGTAATTACAAGTAATACGCTGGCTCATTTTGGAGAAGAGTTTGTGAACCGGTTTTTAAGCAGCCGGTCTTCATTTGTGGATCCCATAATTCCAAACAGCAAAGAGTGGGATTTTAACCCACTTCAAATCGATAAACCGGATTCGTTGTACACCCCCCGTTACAATGATAAAATTCAATTATGGCAGCCTGATCGTCTCAACGGCAGTAACAACTGGGTGGTGGACGGTTCTAAAACAGCCGGCGGCTACCCGATATTATCAAATGACATGCACCTCAACATGACCGTTCCTTCCATCTGGTATGAAATTCAGCTTCAAACACCTACCTCCAACGTCTATGGAGTTACCCTGCAAGGCGCGCCAACCGTAATTGTCGGTTTTAATGAAAATATAGCCTGGGGATCCACCAATACCGGAGCCGATGTGATGGATTGGTATGAAATTACATTCCGGGATGAATCTAAAAACGAATATCTTCATGACGGGGAGTGGCTGCCGGTAAACGAAAGAGTGGAAACAATCGAAGTGAAAGGCGAAGAGGCAGTTCATGATACGATCCTCTTTACTCATCACGGGCCGGTCTATGAATCTGTCCGTGATATACCTCTCAGCAGGCAAATTCAGAATGAGATGGCGCTGCGGTGGATGGTGCATGAGCCTTCAAACGAATTGCTGACTTTCTATAAGCTGAACCGGGCCAAAAATTATAAAGATTTCAAGGAAGCGTTCAGAACATTTCAGGCACCTGCACAAAATATGAATTACGGTGGAACAGATGGGAATATTGCTGTTCAAACCGGAGGACAATTTCCCTTGAAATGGAAATACCAGGGACGCACAGTTTCAGACGGCAGCAATTCAAGATACGACTGGCACGAATTCATCCCCTATGAACAAAATCCATTTTCACTAAATCCCGAACGAGGGTTCTTAAGTGCCTCCAATCAATATCCGACTGACGAGAGCTATCCCTATTATCTTGGAGAATCCTTTGCACCTTACGAGCGGGGAAAGCGGATAAATGACCAGCTTCGTAAAATGGAAGATATAACCGTAGAGGATTTTAAAGATCTGCAAATGGATAATTTCAGCTATCATGCATTTCACCTGTTGCCGATTCTTTTGGAGAATATTCAACATGTTGATTTATCCGTACAAGAGCAGCAGATTATTGAGAATTTGCAGGACTGGAACTACTGGAATGACGGGGATAAAATTGAACCTTCTGTTTTTAAAGAGTGGTGGGAAACACTGTTTCATAAAATCTGGTCTGATGAATATGACACCCATTACCCAATGCGATGGCCTGAACGTGATATCACGCTCGATCTGATTTTAGAGGAACCAGAATCATCCTGGTTTGATAACCATCAAACACCGGAAAGAGAAACACTTCCTGATCTCATAATAGATTCATTTCGGCAGTCACTGGATAATCTAACCGAGCAGTACGGAACCGATACAGAAAACTGGAAGTGGGGATTTGTGAATGATACAGATTTCGGACATGCAGGACAGATACCCGGATTAGGTGTTCCAGATATATTTACAGGCGGAGGCGACGAATCGGTCAATGCTGTTCGCGGTAGTCACGGCCCATCGTGGAGAATGATTGTTGAGCTTGATCCCGACGGGGTTCGCGGATATGGCGTGTACCCCGGTGGTCAGAGTGGAAATCCCGGATCCAAAACGTATAGTGAGTTTGTGGAAACCTGGAGAACAGGTGAACTGTTTGAACTGCAATTTCTTCGGGAAAAACCGGAAATCTCAGAACGGTTTCCGCTTGTGATTAAAATGGAATAATCATATCGGTTTTTATTTCTGATTGATTAAACGAATCACCCTTTAAAATGAATCAAGAGTTTTTAGAACCGCCCAAAAGAACCAATGCAACGGGAGAGGAGCGTTCAGTTGGGTTTGAATTTGAATTTACCGGTGTAGAGATGGAAGATTCCGCTTCGATGCTGTGGAGGCTTTACGGCGGCGAGATTAAACAGCTCTCAACCTTTGAATTTAAAGTGCTCAATACGAAGTTTGGCGATTTTGGACTGGAGCTGGATGCTCAACTGCTTCGAGAAAAGAAGTACGAAAAATTTCTTAAAAATATTGGTATTGATCTGTCCAGGTTTGAAGGGCAGGGCACTGTTGAGGATTCGCTGAAGGATCTGGCGTCATCTGTGGTTCCGTACGAAATTATTACTCCACCCATTCCTCTTTCGAAGATGGCTGAGATGACAGCATTGGTTGATGAGTTAAGAAAACTGAAGGCAAAAGGCACAGGGAGTTCGTTTGTTTATGCATTTGGACTTCACCTGAACCCGGAAATTCCGGACGATTCAACCGAAACGCTGCTGAACTATCTGCGGGCGTATGTTTTGCTGGATCCATGGATTCGAAATGAGATTGCGGTGGATGTGAGCCGGCGTTTAACCCCATTCATCAACCGGTTTGAGGATGATTACCTGGAGCATATTCTGGATCCTGATTATCAACCCGGTCAAACCGAATTTATAGAAGACTATTTTTACTTTGGGAATTCAAGAAATCGTCCGCTGGATCTTCAACCTTTATTTATGTACCTGGATGAGGAGTTAACCTCGAAATTGGTTGAGGACACGTTGACTTCGAGCCGGCCTGCATTTCACTACAGGCTGCCCAACTGCTCACCGGAGGATGAGTCCTGGACGCTGGCGGCGGAATGGAACCGGTGGGTATTGGTAGAAACATTGGCAGAAGATACTGTTTCGCTCATCGAATACTGCAAAACATATTTAAAAATGAAGCGGGAGACGATGCTTCGTTTTGAAGCGAAGTGGATTGAACAGATGGACAGGTGGGCAAGTAATGCTGAGTAGAAACAGGCCGGTTATTGGCGTTTGTGGACCTGATGACGGGGGTACATTCGCCTGGATTTGTACGGCTTTTTCAGTGTGGCTGGCTGGTGGAAAACCGCGCCGAATCCGTCCCTCAAAACCTCTCTCAATGGATGATCTGGATGGATTGATTCTCGGGGGAGGTGCCGATATAGAACCGGTAAAATATGGGCAGGAGAGAAAACTGAAAGCCTACCTGGCAAAAAATAAACGAACCATATTTGAGTGGGTGCTTTCGGTCATTTTTTTTCCCATTTACTGGATATTCCGCTATTTCCAGCATACCAAAAAATACCCGGTTGATCTGAAACGGGATAAACTGGAATTCGGACTTCTAAAAAAAGCTCTTGATCAGAAAAAACCGGTTCTCGGCATTTGCAGGGGCATGCAGTTAATCAATGTTCATTTCGGTGGAACACTCCATCAGGATATAAGTGGTTTTTACGCTGAAGAACCTCAGATCGCTACTATCTTTCCTAAGAAAAGAATTACTATTGTTCCGGACTCTAAACTCAGTAGCCTGCTGCAAACGGAGATCTGCAATGTAAATGGGCTTCATACCCAGGCGATTGACAAGTTGGGAGATGGAATTAATCGAACGGCCAAAGAATTGAATTCCGATGTTTGGCAGGCCCTCGAACACCCGGGTTATCCCTTTGTGATTGGCGTTCAGTGGCACCCGGAGTACCTGATGCAGATCGCCCGCCAGCGAAATATTTTCAAGGAGTTGGTGAGGGAGGCACGTACGCCGGACAGCTTGTCCGGCACCTCTCGATCAAGTTCAAATGGCAATAATTGAGATGAAGATCTTATCCTGATCATCAAAATCATCATTTTGAGATAGAATAGTATATTGTACGTACGCCGGACAGCCTGTCCGGCACTTCTCAAACAAGCACAATTATAAATTTTGAGTTGATTGAATTCTGTTGATGGCTGAAAATATCTTATTAGGATCAGATTGCATTCGGAGGTAACAGACAGGCTGCCTGTTATACTTCGCCCGTAACATGAAGCACAAGCGAGACGCTTGCGCTATCTTAGTCATTAGTAACGGGTAAGCTTTGATGGCGCGAGCGTCTCGCTCGTGCCTTGAACATAGTTAGGAGTCCAGGCGCTAATCGTGTTGAATGCCGGATATAGTTTTGTTGAGGTGGAATGATATTTGGAGGTAACGGGCAAGCTGCCCGTTGTACTTTTTAAAACTTCGATCGGATGGCCCAAAGATCAGGGAAAATGGGATTATTAAGTGTTTTGTGAAGATAGTTTGCACCTTCCGATCCTCCGGTTCCCTGTTTGGTTCCAATCGTCCGCTCCACCATTTTTACATGCCGGTAGCGCCACTCCATTAATCCTTCGTCATAATCCACAAAAAGTTCACAGAGAATAGCTGCTTCAGGGTCGTTTTTCATAATCTCCACCAGTTTGTTTTGATTATGTTCAGACGGGTCATGAACCAAACCCTGTTCATTCACCCTCTCCGGAGTTTTAATATCGTGATCTCGTTTTTGGAGATAGGTGCAGAAACTTTCCCACAGTGTAGATTCATTCTCGCGGTCGAGAAGGTTTTGCTGAAGGTCAGGTTGTGATTTATGAATTTCGATCATATGAGGAGATCGCATCCCGCAAATAATCTCCATCTCCCGGAACTGCACCGACTGGAAACCGCTGGCATTCTGCAAAAATCCGCGGAAACTGTTGAACTCCAGCGGGGTCATCGTTTCCAGAATATCAATCTGGGAAACCATTGTTTTCAGAATGGTGAGAACCCGCCTCATGGTTTTGGCGGATGCCCATGTTTCACCCGCTTCTAACTCATCACGCAGCTTGTCAAATTCATGCAGTATCTGTTTAAACCAAAGCTCATACACCTGGTGAATAATGATAAACAACATCTCATCATGCTCTTCCGGCTCGGATTCGGGTTGCTGCAACTCCAGCAACTCCTTCACTTTCAGGTACGATGTATAGGTTAAACTTTTGGATTGATCCATTGTTAAATTATTAGATTTGAGTCTTGAGCCATGAGTCTTGAGAAATAAACTCATGACTCAAGACTCAAGACTCAGGACTATGCTTTTATCCATTTCTCAAACTCATCGGCACTCTTTGTATTCAAGACCCGGTCAGGCCCGTATTTTCCTTTTTGGGCGATCATCACGCCATATCGGATATAGTCGATGCCATCTGTACTGTGGGCATCCGGGTTGATGGACGTCATTAAACCCACTTCCTTTGCTTTGTTACCATATCTCCAATCCAAATCCAGCCTGCGAGGGTTCGCGTTAATCTCGATAGCTGTATTTTCTTCAGCCGCTATCTCAATCAGCTTATTCAGATCCAGATTTCCCTCTTCGCGCCGCAGCAAAAGCCGTCCGGTTGGGTGGCCCAGGATTCGGGTATATGGATTCCTGAGGGCATTTTCGAATCGACTCATCATCTTATCGAGAGGCAATTCCAAACTGCTGTGAACACTCGCAATGACAAAATCGAATCCCTCTAAAATTTCATCCGGATAGTCGAGGGAGCCATCAGTCAGAATATCCGATTCAATTCCTTTAAAAATTTTGAAATTTTCGCCCTCATTCTTGAACTCTTCATTTAGCCCATCAATTTCATCCCACTGCTCTTTTACCTCATCAACCGAAAGGCCGCCGGCATAAGCTGCTGTTTTGGAGTGATCGGAGAGTGCAAGATATTCGTAGCCGCGTTCCAAACTGGCCTCGGCCATCTGCCTGATGGAAAACTTACCGTCACTCCAGGTGCTGTGTGCATGAACCACTCCTTTAATATCCGATTCCTGAACAAGGTCCATCTCTTCATTTTCCTCGTAATATTTAAACTCACCGTGATCTTCCCGGTGCTGAGGAATAATGAAATTCAGATCCAGCTTTTGGTAAATTTCCGATTCCGAACTGGTTTCAACAGGCTGGTCAAAATCGGTCTCTTTGTTCTCTGTAAGCTTGAAAAGGCCATACTCATTAAGCGACATTCCCCGATCTCTCGCTCGCTGGCGAAGGACAATATTGTGTTCCTTGCTGCCGGTGAAGTACATGAGAGCAGCCGGAAATTGATGAGGTTTTACGATACGAAGGTCCACCTGCCGGCCGGTTTGTGAACGGACAGAACTTTTGGTATCACCCCGGCCAAGAACTTCAACTACCAGCTCGTGATCTACGAATGCATCAAAAATGCTCTCAACATCCTCTTCCTCAGCGGATGCAAGAATATCTATATCCCCAATGGTCTCACGAGACCTCCTGAGTGAGCCCGCAATTTCTGCTTCCAAAACTCCGTCCAGGTTTTTTACGAATTCAAAGATCGGTTCAGCAATTTCAAAAGCCTCATTCAGCAGACAGCGCTCGCCGTACTGCTCCAGGTACTCAATAGACTTGATAATTTTTTCGGCCGATTTTTGCCCCAATCCCGGAAGATCAGCTACCGCCCCACTTTGACAAGCTTCCTTCAACTCAGTAATTGTGGTGATGCCGAGTTCCTTATGAATTTTGACGATATTCTTGGGACCCAATCCGGAAATGTTTGTCCACTCAACCAGCCCTTTGGGCACGCGCTCTTTCAGGTCTTCCAGAACCGGCATCGACCCGGTTTCGTGATAGGTTTTAATATCCTCCGCAATCGACTTTCCAATTCCTTTAATATCGGTGAGCGAATCCTCTTCGATATATGTCAGGATTTCGTCATTCAGCCCCTCGATGGTTTGGGCAGCGCGGTCAAAGGCGATGGCCCGAAACCGGTTCTCGCCTGCCAGCTGCATCAGGTTATACACTTCACGGAGTTTCTTAGCTACTTCCTGGTTGGTCATGTTTGGTTACTCCAAGTTAATCTCCCCTGGATGGGAGTGAGGCTGTCCAAAAAAAAGTGAAAGAAATCAATATTCTCATTTTCGTCATACCGGACCCCGATCCGGTATCTCCAAACATAGTTAAAAAGTGGAGATTCTGAATCGAGCCTGTCCCGAACCGTCGAGGTTCAGAATGACATCTTTTTTGGACAGCCACGAGGGATGTCTGTACCCTAATTAATAATTCAGTTCATGAGAAAACAAACTACAAAAATCCCGTTCATGCATCATGTAAAAAGTTAGCTTGATTAATGAAGTTTAAAAGATTTCAAGTAAACAAGATAAAATAGTACCTGTGAGAAGTTGCGGTCAGCAGACAGTTAACAATTAACAAAACTCCAAAGGAGTTCAAAATCAATAGCCTCGGGTGGAGAGAGCAACGCGAGCGAAACCCGGGGTAATAGAATCGAAAAAATAAAAGCCCCGAGTTGAAGAATGTTGAAATGGTTATGTATGAAGTCGAGGGGTAATCTGGAAATCTGTATTGAATTACAGTGGTTAAACGATGTAACTCCAAGAATCGATATTCTTTGTTCCGGGTTTGAGATTCAAAATTTCCTTGCCATAAAACTTTCCATTTAAAATGAAAATCCCCTATCTTTGAAAGCTCTGTTACAAACTATTTATTGATTTGATACCTAAAGCCCTGGTGGTGGAATTGGTAGACGCGCACGCTTGAGGGGGCAGTGCTGGAAACGGCGTGCTGGTTCGAATCCAGTCGAGGGCACACTTAAAAGCCTAATTGACTTGTAAGTTATATATTTACAGTTGGTTAGGCTTTTTATTTTCAAGAGTGATAAGGCTATTAAAGAGAAATTGAATTCATAAAATTCAGTGGATACCATTTCCACAAAAAACAGGATTAATTTCTTTCGATAATGATAAAAAGTAGTAAGATCTGATCGAGCTGACTATAATTGCGACAGTTACAACTTGCATGTGGATGGCATTAAAATCCCCTGCGGCCTGCGCCTAACACAACTTTGACACACTGGCGGCGCAACTGCCTTACACGAACACACCTCTGATTACTCTGCTAAACGCTCCGTAATCTGTCTCCTCTGCAGAGGAGAATATAAAATCCCCTCTTGAGAGGGGACAGATTGAAACCACGTTCAGTGGTTCAATCAGGGGTGTGTTGGTGGGTGTTGATTGGAGTTTTGGAGTTTGCCAAGGTTGATGCACCCCGCGGGACACACCTCTGATTACTCCGCTAAACGCTTCGTAACTGTCTCCTCTCAGAGGAGATTCAGGTTATCCCTCTGAAGAGACGATCATCATCCATTTCCATTCCTATCTCATTTTCTTTACTATCCACTGTTACGAAAAAATCACTGAGCAGTAATCGGGATCACAACACCATTCATCTATGACATCAGACACCCTCAAAGACCTTGAAAACCGCCTTTGGGAAGCGGCTGACAACCTTCGCGCCAACTCCGCCCTCAGTTCCTACGAATATTCTACACCGGTATTGGGTCTCATTTTCCTCCGCTATGCCTGGCACCGGTTTCAGCCTGTGCATGAGGAGCTGCAGGAGAAAAGCAGCAGCCGGGTAACCATCGGGCCGGACCATTATAAGGCCAAAGGAGCTATTTACCTGCCGGAGCATGCCCGGTACGACTACCTGCTGGAGCTTCCGGAGAAGGAGGATATCGGCCAGAAGATCAATGAGGCGATGGAGGCGATTGAAAAGGAAAATCCCGAGCTAAAGGATGTACTCCCCAAGCAGTACAAGAAATTTGGGGACCAGATTCTGAAAGACCTCCTGAAAAGCTTCTCCAACATTGGTGATGGAGTAAGCGGGGATGTGTTCGGGCAGATCTATGAATACTTTCTCGGCAAGTTTGCGATGAGCGAGGGACAGAAAGGGGGCGAATTTTTTACGCCGACTACCCTGGTACAGTTGATTGTTGAGATTATTGAACCTTTTAGTGGTAAAATTTTAGATACAGCTTGCGGATCGGGCGGCATGTTTGTGCAGAGTGCCAAGTTCCGGGAGCGCCACCGGCAGAATGGCGGCGATGTGCTCTCCATCTACGGACAGGAGAAGGTGGAAAACACCGTACGCCTTTGTAAGATGAACCTGGCCGTTCACGGATTAGAGGGGGATATCCGCTCGGGAAACACCTACTATGAGAACATTCACGATGTGGTGGCGAAGTTCGATTATGTGATGGCCAATCCGCCGTTTAACGTGAGCGGAGTGGATAAGGAGGCGATTGAAGGCGATCCCCGCTACCCGCTGGGCATACCGAGTACGGACAATGCCAACTACCTCTGGATACAGGAATTTTACAGTGCACTGAATGAAAACGGCCGCGCCGGGTTCGTGATGGCCAACTCTGCCGCCGATGCCCGCCACAGCGAGATGGAGATCCGCAGGAAACTGATTGAAGAGGGCGTGGTAGATGTGATCGTCTCCATCGGCTCCAACTTCTTCTATACGGTGACGCTGCCCTGTACGCTCTGGTTCTTTGACAAGGGCAAGAAAGGAACCGACCGCGAAAACAAAGTGCTGTTTGTGGATGCCCGGAATATCTACCGGCAGATTGACCGCGCCCACCGCGATTTTACCCCCGAGCAGATTGACTTCCTGGCTGGGATCGTGCGTCGGTACCGGGGCGAGGCGATGGAAGACACCCTGCCAATGGCTGCTGAACCGGATGTAGAGTACAAGGCCGACGGCAATAATATTTCTCAGCCGGAGAACATGAACGATCTTTTTCCAAATGGAGAGTACAAAGACATTCCCGGTCTCTGCAAAGTGGCCACCATAGAAGAAATTGAAGAACAAGGCTGGAGCCTGAACCCTGGGCGCTATGTAGGAGTGGCCGAGCGGGAAGAGGATGATGTGGACTTTAAAGTTCGCTTAGGAGTCTGTATGAGGAGCTGGAGTTACTGAATGCTAGAGGCTCAACTGAATTGGAAAATGATATTTCTGACAGCATAAATAATATTATTACAGGTGGCTAAATCAATAGTGAAAGAACTGCAAGAGATTTGCTTAAATATTACTGATGGGAAGCACGGCAATAGTCAAGATAAGGAGTCTTCTGGATATTACTTTATCAGTTGTAAGGATATAAGAGATGGAAAAATCAATTATGATGGAGCCAGACAAATAACAAAAGATGATTTCTCAAAGACACATAGAAGGACTCAATTTAGAACTCAGATGATATTCTGATAACAAATAGTGGCACAATTGGACGGATGGCTTTTGTTAGAAAATCTGATAAATGGGAGACTACGACATTTCAAAAAAGTGTGGCCATACTAAAACCCGATAAATCGAAGGTTAACCCAAAATATCTTTTCTATAAGCTACTTGACTCTACAAATCTTTTAATTAATAAAGCAGGTGGAACCTCGCAAAAGAATCTTTTACTAACTGAGACTAAGAAAGTTTGAAGTTGAAATTCCAGATCTCAAAAAGACAGGAAATAATCGCCTCAATCCTCTCTGCATTTGACGACCTGATTGAAAACAACACCCGGCGCATTGCCATCTTGGAGGAGTTGGCCCGGCTCATCTACCGCGAGTGGTTTGTGCACTACCGCTACCCCGGCCACGAGGAGGATGAGATGGTGGATTCGGCGACGGATTTGGGTGAGGTGCCGGAGGGGTGGGAGGTTAAAGAAGTTATTGACCTTTATGATACAAGTGCTGCGAATGCAAGTAGAAAATCAGCAAAGGATCACGATAGGAGTATTCGTATGGCCTAAATCTATGGAGTTGAATGAATCTATTCAGGTAAGTGCAAGAAAGGTCAAAACTTGGCCTCGAAAATTCATGTGCAAGCTTTGTTCGAAAGTTGGTGCTAATAGCTATGTATGGAGCTACAGTTGAATATTGTGATGGGAAAATTGATATGGATGCGCTCTGATAGGCCTGTTGTGCAATCATACAGAAAAATAAGCCATTTGATTATAGCTATATATTTCTCACTCTATTACAGAGTACACGATTTAAAGTGATACGGCGATATGCCAAGGTGCTGCTCAGCACAAACATTAATGACAGGGACAGTGATTAAAAGAATATTCAATCAGTAGTACCATCTACAAGAAGTATCTGGAAAAATTTCAAGAACTGTTAGTCCAAAACTTTGGGTATCTAGATAGAAATATTGATTAGTGAAAAATAAAAAACTGAAAGCAACCCGTGATTTGTTGTTGCCGAGGTTGATTTCGGGGAAGGTGTAGTATAATAATTGATAAAATGTTATGGTAACACTACATGATATAGAGGGGTGGTTGACACATCGAAAAGAGTCACGAAATCTTGAGTTTAAGGAAGCTAAAACTCAGTACGATTACCAAAAATTAAATAAATATTGTGTCGCTATCGCAAATGAGGGCGGTGGATTTTTGGTTTTGGGCGTTTCAGATAAAATGCCAAGAAACGTTGTGGGAACAAGTGCATTTAAAGACATTAGCAAAATAAGTTCTCAACTATACAATTCACTTAACTTTAGAGTGAATGTACGTGAGTTCAATCACAGAGATGGAAGGATAGTAGTTTTCGATATTCCATCCCGGCCCAAAGGATCAGCATATCATCTTGAGGGGGCATATTATATGAGATCCGGCCAAGAACTTACCGCTATGTCTCCCGAACAATTGAAGAGAATTTTCAATGAGGACCAGGAGAATTGGTTGCTTAGAGAAGCAAAAACTGGGCTTTCTGCATCAGATGCAATTCAATTATTGGACATTCAAATCTATTTTGATTTGCTGGAACAGCCGCTGCCATCAAGTCATGCATCGATCATTGAAAAATTCCAGAGCAAAAAAATAGTCGCTCATGATAATTCAGGTTATACGATTACTAATTTAGGAGCCTTGCTACTGGCAAAAGATTTGAGTCAATTTGACCAATTGTATAGAAAAGCTCCACGTGTAATTGTATATAAAGGGAAGAACAGAGTACATACTGAACGGGATCAACAAGGAGTGAAAGGCTATGTGACAGGTTTTGAAGGTTTGGTGAGTTTCATTCAATCTCAAACACCTGAAAATGAAGTCATTGAAAAGGCACTTAGAAAGAATGTGAAGATGTATCCTAAGGTTGCAATACGAGAGTTGGTGGCGAATGCATTAATCCATCAGGATTTCTTGGAAACTGGCACCAATGTAAAAATTGAAATTTTTGAAGATCGAATTGAGTTTACAAATCCTGGAAAGCCCCTCATTCCGATTGAACGTTTTGTAGATGAAAACAAGACCAGAAATGAAGATCTTGCAGATATTATGAGAATTCTGGGAATTTGTGAAGAGAAAAGCAGTGGAATTGATAAAGTAGTTTTTGAAACAGAATATCACCAATTGCCAGCTCCTGATTTTAAAGAAAGACATAATCACACAACAGTTACACTTTATTCACATAAGGATTTTGAAGAAATGGATGGGAATGATAAAGTGCGTGCCTGTTATTTGCACTGTTGTCTACGATTTGTAAGCAATGAAAAAATGACGAACTCATCACTTAGGGATAGATTTGGTTTGGGAGAACGTAAGTCAAATACAGCATCACAAATTATACAGTCTACGATTGAGGCAGGATTGATTAAACTTGACGATCCTTCAAATACATCAAAAAGATATGCAAAGTATATTCCAGTATGGGCTTAGTTTTATTTCATCGCAAAGTGCTTTTTTGAATCTCTACTCTCTTAAGTTTATTAAATTCAATGGTTTGTTTATTTCATCGCAAATGTAAGTTATCCACAATCCGACAAAGTTATCCACAAAATTGATCTGTTAAATGTAAAATTCACCTGGGTACAAACACATA
Source organism: Balneolaceae bacterium (assembly GCA_034521495.1). Classification (NCBI taxonomy): domain Bacteria; kingdom Pseudomonadati; phylum Balneolota; class Balneolia; order Balneolales; family Balneolaceae; species Balneolaceae bacterium. Next base: position 184,145 of record JAXHMK010000019.1, on the reverse strand, counting down.
AAGAGCTTGCTCAATACCTCTCCAAAATGGAGGATAAGCAGAATGAACTTTGAAGTCTAAAAAGTAGACTATGAATAATCAAAATGATGTTATTAACGAGCTCGCTAATGAGCTACTGATCACTTTAGGATTAGGTGGATTTATATTCTTTCTCATTCTTGTAGGAATTGGATTGTTTTTCCATAAAAGAATCGAACAAACCTTTGTCTCAGAGCTTGAAAAAAACCGTGCTACAGAATTGGATTTGTTGTATAGAAGAAGAGAGGTTTATAGCCGATTAATTAAAAAGTATGCGTGTCTTTTTACAAAAGGCTGATGCTACAGAAACCTCAAGTGACGCAGAAAAGAATGAATTTTTGGCCGCATACGATGAAATGCATATTTGGGCACCAGATGAGGTATTGGAAACACTGGGGAAATTAATTGACTCGCAACGAGAATGGTCCAAAAGAATAAAGAAAGCCGAGTCCAAAAAAGAACAAATTCCAACTGAAGAGGTAATAGAGTATCAAAAAACGTTTCGAGACTTACACTCGAAATGTCTGGAGAAAATCAGGCATGAATGTGGATTTAAAGAAACAGATTTTGAGTACAGGTATATCAGTTTTTGATAAACTTTAATTTAAAAATGAAAGAATGCCAACCGAAACCACAAAAACTGGCCCAATATCCTTCTACAAGTAGAATAAGCAATAAGATCTGATTACGTTGACCATACTTACGATAGTTACAGTATGCAATGTGGATGGGCATTAAAATCCCCTCCGGCCTGTCCCTAACACACCTCTGTCACGCTGGCGGCGTAACTGTCTCACACGAACACACCTCTGTCCCGAAGCTTCGGGACTGTCTCCTCTGGAGAGGAGATTATTCTTACATTTATTCAAGAAATCAGGACCAAAATATTTTCGTTATATTCATCAGAAATGGCCACTGTAAGAGAAAATATCAATCCTTCTGTCTTAACGTTCTCACGCGAGCGAATGGGGTATGATATACCTGTAATTGCTAAGAAATTGGCAGTGAATGAGGAGAGGTGGCTGAAATGGGAACAGGGAGAGGAGAAGCCGACCACCAATCAGTTGATTAAAATTGCTGACAAATTAGACAGAACCCCTGCCTATTTCTATCTGGAGACTGTTCCCGAAGAAGAGGAGCCGTTGTCGGAGTTCAGGACGATTAATAATCTTGCGCTCGAATCCACTTCACCCAAACTGATATCCGCCATCCGGGAAGCACGCAGAAACCGGGAAGAGCTGGTTAGCCTCTATCGGTCGTTAAATCAATCCCCTGAGAAAATTCCGGAGTATGAAGTTGGCGAAAAGCAAATTTCGGTCATGGCCAAAGAGGTGAGGGACTGGCTGGATGTGTCATTTGATCTGCAAAGATCATGGAACAGTTCTTCGAACGCCCTGACAGAGTGGAAAAACCTGCTGGAAGAACGGGATATCTATGTTTTGCAGTTTCCTTATGTAGAAGTAAGTGAATGCCGGGGGTTTGCGATTGCAGATACTCCATTTCCGGTTATCGGTATCAATTCAAAAGATTCCTACAACGCCCGGATATTCACGCTGATCCATGAACTGGCCCATGTTCTGTTCAGAAACTCCGTGCTGATTAATGATTCGCTCACGAATTATTTCGGAAGTAACCGCTCACTTGAACAGTCCTGTAATCGTCTGGCCGCTGAGATTTTGGTACCGGAAGATCTGCTGAAAAATGAATTTAACAGATCCGATTTTTCGGTAAAAGAAGTAAAACGTGTAAGCAACCGATTCCGGGTTTCGGGATATGTGATGATGATCCGTTTAAAAAAATGTGGACTTATCAGCGAGAGCGAGTATGATGTTCTATTGCCTGAATTTTCATTTTATGACAGCTCGGGAAGCGGAGGCTCTGGCGGCAATCCCTATTACAACCGGATCGTCCAAAAAGGACGGCTCTATCTGAAAGCTGCGTTTCAAAACTATTTCAACGAACAGATTACGGTTGCGGAGCTGGCTAATCTTACCGGATGGAAAGTGCCCAACCTGAATGAACTTGCCGCGAAAACCTTCGGCTGGCCGGAGGAGGGGAACTACGTTTGAGATATTCCCTCGATTCGGATGCGATCATCGGTGCCTGGAGACAGTATCCGATTGAAAATTTCCCGAAACTTTGGGATTGGGTTGAGTCGATGGGGCGTAATGGAATTGGCGGGATGTCGGAGGTGGTGTTTAAAGAGTTGGAAAAAGGTGGTGATGAATGTTAATAAAGAAAAGTTTAAATGACCCTTTTTAGCAAACAGACAGACATTTCAACTATTGCAGATCTCCATTTGATCAAAGAAAGTCATGAATTGGAGTGCAAGAAAGCTCTTGGAAAAGACGGGCTGGGATCTGTCCCGAAATCCATGTGGGAAACGTATTCTGCTTTTGCTAATACTGATGGAGGCTTCTTACTACTTGGGGTAAAAGAGATGGACGATTCATTTGAGCCCTTTGGTATACCCAAAGCAGAAATACTGGTCTCACAAATCTATGACACACTAAATAATAAACAGAAGGTTAGTTTTAATACCGTTGGGAATAAAGATATCAAGTTAATTCCGGGGCCGAATGGAGATATCATCGTAATCTACGTTCCTCCGGCTACTCGCAAGCAAAAACCGGTATATTTAAATAATAATCCAATCGGCAACACATATAAAAGGCTTCACGAAGGAGATAGATTATGTGATGATGAAACGGTTAAAAGAATGTTGGCTGAGCAACAGTACGATGATAGGGATAGTAAAATTTTTCCAGGTTACAACTTAAAAGATATTGAAGATGAAACACTGATAAGATTTCGGCAGATGCTACGCCTGAGGAATAGTAACCATCCTTTTTTAGAGCTAAACCATATCGATTTTTTGAGAAAAATTGGTGGCTATAAACGTGATCGTGAAACTGGAAAAGAGGGTTTAACATTAGCCGGTATTTTAATGTTTGGTAAATGGGAAGTTATTCAAGATGCAGTTCCGTACTACTTTGTGGACTACCAGGAACGACCTGAAGCCAAAACCGAGCTGCGATGGGTAGATCGTGTGGTTCCTGATGGCACGTGGTCGGGCAACATTTTTGATTTTTATCAAATTGTGTATCGCAAAATGACTACTGACCTTAAAGTGCCATTTCAACTTAAAAAGGGACAGCGTGTTGAAGACACACCGGTACACGAGGCAATAAGGGAAGCATTGATAAACGCTCTTGTTCATGCAGATTATATGGGACGGGTGTCAATTTTAGTAGTAAAAAGGCCGGATATGTTTGGATTTCGCAACCCCGGATTAATGCGTATTCCTGTTGAAACGGCTTACGGAGGTGGAATTTCTGACTGTAGAAACCGAATTATGCATCAAATGTTTCTACTCGCGGGGTTGGGAGAAAGAGCTGGCTCCGGGATACCCAAAATTATACAGAATTGGGATAAACAACACTGGCGTAAACCCTATTTGCATGAAATTCAGGAGCCTGAACAAACCCTCATGGAATTAAGAATGCAATCTTTAATTCCTGATGAAACAATGGATGAATTGCGGGATTTATTTGGAAAAGAAATTGATAAGATAAACATGCTCGAACGAATTATTCTTGCGACAGCGGAATCAGAAGGTGTAATTTCTCATCAACGTATCCAATCTATATCTGAAACACATCCGCATGACATTTCTTTATCTCTTCAGAATTTGGTAAAGTCTAATTTCCTGGTTCCAACCGGCAAAACAAAAGGAAGGACATATACATTACCTGGTCGAGATCTTCCGACACCGGAGGACGTTTTCTCAAAAGGAGGTGTTTCTGCAAAAAATACGGAATCTGATTTTGGTAAAAGCTCCGAACACAATCCTGCAAGCTCCGAACATATAGGCGAGAGCTCCGAACATAAAGCTGATAGCTCCAAACATAACAGTGAAAAAGAGCGTGACACAAAAGGACGTCTGATTACAGCGGAGTTCGATTTTCCTGTAATTGATCAATTATATGAACTTTCGGATGATTATTTGAACGAGCTTAAAGAAAAAGCGAAAGTTCCACGAAATAAAAAAAGAGTAGCCGTAGAGACATTAAGCAGCGTTATCTTAGATTTATGTAGGGAGCAGTACATTACCATTAATGCTCTTTCTCAAATTGTTGATAGAAATAGTGATGGCCTGAGGCAGCGGTATATTAAAAAACTTGTTGAAAAAGATGAGATGAAAATGGCTTTTCCGTCAACTCCTAATCACGAAAAACAAGCTTATATAACCAGTGAGTAAATACACCGAAGACAGCACTGTAGAACAACCTGCTATTGATCTTTTCAGTGACCTGAATTGGAAAACGCACAACGCCTATGATGAGGTATTGGGCGCAGAGGGAGATCTCGGCCGTGAGACGACGGAAGAGGTGGTGCTGACAAATGTTCTTCGAGAGAAGCTTCAGGGTTTCAATCCGGACATCCCCAAAGATCAGATTGAGGAGGCGATCAAAGAAATTACGCGAGACCGTTCTTCTGTCCATCCCGTTAAAGCCAATCAACAGGTGTATGACCTGATCCGAGACGGTGTGGATGTGGAGTACCGGAATGCCGAGGGAACACAAGTTCAGCATACAGTAAAGGTAATCGACTGGCAAAACCCTGAGAAGAACGACTATCTTTTGGTCAGCCAGCTATGGGTATCCGGTGAGATGCACCGGCGCCGGCCGGATTTGATCGGGTTTGTCAACGGCCTCCCCATGATTTTGTTCGAACTCAAGAAATCAACCCGACGTCTCTACGAAGCTTATCACGATAACCTGCACGATTATAAAGATACGATCCCGCAGCTCTTCTGGTACAATCAAGTGATTATCCTCTCCAACGGATCGGATACCAAAGTAGGAACCATCACCTCTCCCTGGGAGCATTTTAACGAGTGGAAGAAGATCAGTGATGAGGAGGAACCCGGTAGAGTGAGCCTGGAGACGGCCATCCGGGGAATCTGTGAGAAAGAGCGGTTGATGGATCTTCTGGAACACTACGTGCTGTTCAAAACAACCGGCGGGGAGCCGCAAAAGCTGCTGGCCAAAAACCACCAATATCTGGGAGTGAACAACGCGATTCAAGCCGTACGACACATCGAAAAGAACAAGGGAAAGCTGGGAGTATTCTGGCACACACAGGGAAGCGGGAAGAGCTTCTCGATGGTGTTCTTTACCCGGAAGATCATGCGGGCTTTGCCGGGCAACTGGAAGTTTGTGATTGTGACCGACCGCATTGACCTGGACGATCAGATTTACAAGAACTTTGCTTCTGTAGGCGCTGTTACCGAACCCGAAAAAACGGTTCGGGCCGACAGCAAGGAACAGCTTCAGCAGTTGCTGCGCGAAAATCACCGCTATGTGTTTACGCTGATCCACAAATTCCACGCAAGGGACGGCGAGGAGTTCCCGGTCCTCAGCGAAGATGAAGATATCATTGTGATGACCGATGAGGCGCACAGAACCCAGTATGATGTGCTGGCTATGAACATGCGGAAAGCGCTGCCCAATGCGGCCTTTCTCGGCTTTACCGGAACCCCGCTGATCAAAGGAGAAGATGAAAAGACGAGGGAGGTATTCGGGGACTATGTGAGCGTGTATGACTTTAAGCAGTCCATTGAGGATGGGGCTACAGTACCTCTGTTTTACGAGAACCGCATTCCGGAGCTTCAGCTCACCAACGAGGATCTGAATGAGGAGCTGGCCGAGATTCTGGATGATGCCAACCTGACTGAGAAACAGGAGGAGAAGCTGGAGCGGGAGTTCAGGCAGGAGTATCACCTGCTTACCCGGAACGACAGGTTGGAGACCATCGCGGAAGACTTGGTGGAACATTTTCTGAACAGGGGATACATGGGCAAAGGACTGTTCATTGCCGTGGACCGGTTTACGGCGATCAAGATGTATGACCTGGTTGAAAAATATTGGAAGAAGAAATTGCAGGAGTATAAAGAGGAGCTGAAAACGGCTGTCGGCTCCCGGCGCAATGTGCTATTGGAGAAAGTCCATTTTATGAATGAGACGGATATGGCCGTGATGATCTCCCAGTCCCAGAATGAGATCCGGGATTTTGAGAAGAAAGGACTGGATATCAAAAAGCATCGCATGCGAATTGAAAAAGAGCCGCTGGATGAGATGTTTAAGGATGAGGAGAATCCGCTGCGCCTGGTGTTTGTCTGCGCGATGTGGATCACCGGTTTTGATGTGCCCAGTTTATCTACTCTCTACCTTGACAAGCCGATGAAGAGCCACACCCTGATGCAGACCATCGCCCGAGCCAATCGCGTGTTTGAGGGCAAAAATAACGGCCTGATTGTGGATTATGTGGGTGTGTTCCGAAACCTTCAGAAAGCACTGGCTATCTATGCGACCGGTAAGAAAGAGGAAGAGGGCGGTGAAGCGCCGGTGAAGGATAAAGAAGAGTTGGTTCGTCAGCTTGAAGAGGCGATTGCGGAAGCGAAAGCGTTCTGCGATGAACAGGAAGTGGATCTGGACAAGATCATTCAGGCAAAAGGATTTGACCAAACTGTGTACCTGGATGAGTTTGCCAAAGCAATTGTGGAGTACAGGGAACTGGATGAGTCGGTTGATGATGCCGTTGAAAACGTTCTGATGAACGATCAGAAGAAAAAAGAGTTCAATAAACATGCGCGGGTTGTGAACAAGCTCTACAAGGCGATCCTGCCCGATCCCGATGCGTACCAATATCTGCCGGTACGGTCCGCATTAAAAGCGATTGCTGACAAGATTAAAATCCTGGAGCCGTTTCAGCCGGATGATATTTCAGAAGTAGAATATAAAATTGAGAAAAAACTGGACGAGTCGATTGTCAGCGAGGGGTATACGATTGATTACGATACCGATCTGATCGATATTGGAAAGATTGATTTTGAGAAGCTGAAAGAGCGATTCAACAAGAAAAAGCACAAGCGTATTGAGCTGGAGAAGATCAAAACTACCTTGAAAGAACGCATCGAGGAGATGGTGGAGCAGAACCGGACCCGGATGGATTTTAAGGAGCGGTTTGAGGAGATGATCGAGAAGTACAACAACTACAGCATCAATGTGGATCTGCAGCTGGAAGAGTTGTTCGATCTGGCCAAAGACTTGAGTGAGGAGGGAGAACGCGCAGTTAAAGAGAACATGGATGAGGAGGAGCTCGCTATTTTCGATATCGTCACCCAGCGGCAGAAAATCGATCTGAAACCGGCCGAACGAAAAAAGATCAAGGAAGGGGTTCACGATCTGATTGAAAAGCTGAAGCAGGAGAAGCTGGTGCAGGACTGGAAAAAACAGCAGCGCTACATCTCCGATGTGAAAGTAACCATCGAGCGGGAGTTCGACAGTATTCTGCCTGATGTGTACGACCGGCGCCTGTTCACCTCAACGGTGAACGAGGTGTTTGATCATGTGTATCAGAGGTATTGAGTGGAGAAAATCATGAAATATTTTTTGCACCTGTAAGAGAACTTATAGAGACACAATTTAAAAAGCAGGCCGATGAAACAACTTAAACTCCGATTGCTCAATGTGAATGTCATTTTCAAGGTCATTGACTTTAACTGCAATTAATGCAGGATCTGCTGTAGAAGAGGGGGGAATCCACTCTTTCATTTCAAACCCTCGTTCCGTCATTTGATCGATATGAAGATCCGCCCAGCCGCTAAACCAAACTCCTGTTTCTTCATCAGAAATTATTTCTCCATCGCATTCAATCTGCAGCTGCTCGCGAATATTTCCCGGCACCATGGTGATTCTAAAGTTTACAGGCAACACTACTCCACTTGGCGCTCCGTTAGCCCCGGCCGTTGCAATATTAAGTCCTAAGTTTAATCCTGTAATGGTCATATCACCATTTTTTCCGGTAAAAAGTGTGATGCAATCATCGCTGTCTGAGTCGATCCAGCTCAACCCGGTGTGTTCAACATTACCCTGGCCGGAAAATGTAATTCCGACGGCAGTAGAGACTTCTGCTCCAATCGGAATCACTCCTTTAATTGCTGCATAAACTTTATCATCAGGATCTCCATCCTTGAACTCCATCGATGATTCAATCTCAAGTTCAAACTGGCCGCAATTGGCGGCATCCTCGAGAAGGCTTTGGGAGGTAGAGCCGGTAACCACCTCGGGGTAAATCAGGCTCAGATAGCTCCACCGCAGCAGCAAGCGAATTTTGGATAGATCGTGGTTCAGGCAATCGGTTTTTGCCTGTACAACAGCGGTTTGGAAGGTTGAGATCATAGCAGATATTAGTTGAGCATCCAATGCAGAAACCTGGGCCTGAACCTCCGACCTTGCTGTGTTTAACTTTATTTTCCAAAATCTGTAAAGCTGAAACGCCTGCTCCATAAGTTCCGGAGATGATCCTGCTACGGAAATGATTGCCATCGCCTGGGCATGATATGCTTCAAGAATACTAACTTCAGTCTGTATTGATGGATCATTCAACAGGTTTTGAGAGGCTCTGTCTCTTGGATCCGTGGGCGGATGATTTTGCTGCTGATCTCGTATCTCATCATCGGTCGCTTCCATGGAGCCATTTCCGCTGAAGTGAGAGACAGGCATGACTACCTCATTCGATGTCGTTTCACGAACCGAACTGAAATAGAACTCATCTCCGTTGGACTCTGCACCAAAAGCAACAATTTGGCTGCTGTTTGAACCGGGCAATCCGTTGGGATCTTCGATTCGAAGTGTGGCTGCTTCAAGAAATTCCAGGCCTTCAGGCTGAAGATCCACTCCCAGGCGAAAGGATGAACCCACCGGAGCGTCCTCAATGGAGCTGAATGGGGTCATTGTAATCTCCTCAGGTGAGAGCAGTGCATTTTCCGGAATATCGAGTGTGTATGTGATTCCTCTTGAATCTGTAGTTGAGATGGAACCACCCTCCCTGGGTATTAGAGTTGTAACTGAAGATGAGTTCTCGGTTTCAAAGTTGACGCTCAACGGATTTGGCTCGCTCACGCCCTCTTCAAAGACTGCTGTGACAGATTTTGGTCCATCCATCGTGATTGTTTGAGGATTGTCACTTCCCGTAAGGTCTCCCTGCCACTCCACAAATTTCCAACCTCCGGCGGGAACAGCATTCAATTCTACAATAGCACCGGAATCATAATCGGTTATTTTACTTTGAACCAAACTCTCTTCGACCGTCCCCTCGCCGTCCGTTTCAGTCTCAAGCGGAAACTGCCGCTCTGCAAAAAGGGCGGTGATGTTCTTGTCGGAGTCCATTGTGACGGATATAGGATTATCCGTACCTGTAACGGATCCCTGCCATCGTTCGAACATCCAGCCATCATTGGGTGTCGCAGAGACGTTCACTTCCGATCCTTCGTCATATTCGCCTTCGGCAGGGGAGACGCTTCCGGCCTCAACCGGATCTGAACTCACATTCAATTGATAGAGTGAACCGCTGTCCGTTGAGCATGAAAGAAAAAATGAAACTGACAGGATAGAGATGATCAGGTATTGGATGATTTTCATAACAGACAGATTAAGCTCGACAATTAATAGCTTTGGTACAGCAGACGATTCAATCTCACCGATTTTGGACCGATAAGAAATTCTATTATTAGCTACGAATTTCGAATGAAATAAAGCTCAATTTATTTTTGGCAAACTGTAAATGAAAATAGATTTGGCAGGTGAAAAATTAATTTTCCCCGTTGCGTTGTCTCAGCTCGTTCCGTCTCATTGGCATTTGGTCAATTCTCCCAAAGAAGTCTTCATTTGACAAGAGTTCAGATTGCCGCAGTTTTACACCGCCATCCAGTCCGATCAGTAATATTTCGAACGGTTTTTCACTCTTCTTGTAATCTGAATACAGTTTATTGGATTCCACCCAGTCCTCTTTCTCTTTGTCATCCCGTTTAAATTTATCGGGTAATACAGTGTATATGACAAGCTTTCTGTCATCCAGGCCTTGTTGATCCGAATAGAGTTCTTCTATCTGATTTTGGTAAACAGAGTTGTTTGTATCATCCGTTAAAATTAAAATCAGGCGGTCTTCCCACCGGTGAGACGAGAGATCCTGCGATTGAGCATCGGTAGCCATTACGATAAGACAAATAAGAAATAGAATTGTTGATTTCATACTTTCATTACAAAAGATATGAGGGTAACGTTTCTCTTTAGCAAGAAGTAGAGATGGAGATTTGGAGATAGAAAGATTTCCTTATTCCAGTCTGTTGGACTATGGATTTCCTTATTCTAATGAAACGGCATTTATTAGATTATAGAATAGATATCAATAATTGGTTGATTAGATCCGCGAAGTTTCCATAAGACTTCGCGGATCTCTCTTCAATCACCTCACCAACCACCGCTCCACCAAATCAAACAATCCTTGAACCAGTAGCGCCAAAACAGCCGCCGGGACTGCACCCTCCAAAATTAAAGGGACGCTGTCGAGGCGGATACCGGTTAAAATCGGCTGACCATACCCGCCGGCACCAATTAACGCTCCAAGGGTAGCGGTACCTACATTAATCACCGCCGAGGTTTTGATTCCTGCTAAAATGGAGGGAACGGCTATCGGGAGTTCGATTTTTCGGAGGATGAGGGAATTGGGCAATCCCAGTGCCCTGGCGGACTCTTTGACCGGTTCAGAAATAGTTTTAATTCCGGCGTGTGTATTTCGAACAATGGGCAGAAGGCTGTACAGAAACAAAGCGGCGATGGCGGGTAATGCGCCGATTCCGAAGAGTGGAATCATAAAAACCAAAAGTGCCAGGGAAGGGATCGTCTGCAGAATCCCTACAGCTCCCAAAACGGCAGTTTCTAAGATCTGTACTTTTACGGCCAGCACCCCAACCGGTATGGCAAGCAGGATCGCAAGCCCGAGTGAAATTCCAACCAGGTAAAGGTGATCGAGAGTGTGACGCCAAAGCCGGTCCCAAAATCCTTCTACAGAAACCCGGGATTCAATTTGACTGGTTTCGGCTAAAAATTCTGAAGCAACAAGGGCATCATCTTTCTGATCAAGCTTAACAGCGGCATTCATTCCAATCATCTCTTCTCTTGAAATCTCTCCTTCAAACCGGGTGATCGCCTGAACGACCTCCTCATTCAGATCAGACCTGTAGAGAAAAACCGCTTCATAATCAGGGAAGAAATTTAGATCATCTTCCAAAACTTTCAGGTCATAATAATCAATCTCTGCATCGGTGGAGTAGAGGTCGATCACATCGATATTTCCGGCATCCAGCCCGCGGTAGGCAAGGTCGTGATCGAGTCCTCTGACCCGCTGTGGAGTGAGTTGATACACCTGCTGAACGCCAATCCAGCCATCTTCGCGATCCATGAATTCATTGCTAAAGCCAAAGATCAATTCGGGATGATCCCGCAGATCAGAAATGGTTTCAATACCTAATTCTTCAGCCCGTTCACGGTTCATACCAAGAGCATAGGTGTTGTTGAATCCGAGCGGTTCGGTCATCTCAATTCCAAACTGATCCAAAACGTCAATGAGTTGGTCCCGGTTTTCAATTTCCCGTCCGGATAATATCTCTTCGATGATGGTTCCTGTATAATCCGGATAGAGATCGATTTCGGCATCTACAAGTGCATTCCATAAGATCCGGGTGCCGCCCAGTTGTTTGTAGAGAGCGGTTTGATGTCCGTCAGATTCAATTGACTGTTTTAAAATCTCTCCAAGGATGACGGATTCAGTAAACGTTTTAGTGCCGATAGTTACAGCTTCATCTGATTGACTTTGTGCTGAAACTGAATCGGTCATCAGAAAAAAGGAAAAGAGAAAAAGCATCAAGAATCTCATCTTACAACTCCTCCAGCGGACTGCGTTGTGCCTGCACAAACTCCTTTACGAAGTTATTCGCGGGCTGATCGATAATCTCTTTGATAGTTCCTTTTTGAATGATTTTCCCGGAGTGCATCAAGGCAATTTCATCACCCAAAAACGCGGCTTCGCCCAAATCGTGCGTAACCAGCAAGACGGATTTTTTAAGCTCACGAAAGATTGAACGAAGATCATTTTGCAATTCATACCTCACAAGCGGGTCGATGGAACCCAACGGCTCGTCCATTAGTAAAATCGGAGGATCAAGCATGAGCGCGCGCATCAGGCTGATTCGTTGTGCCTGTCCGCCGGAAAGATTTTCAGGTTTACGATCCAGCATCGATGAATCGATATTTGTAAGTGCTGAAAGTTCATCAATTCGCTCCTCTTCTTTTTCAGTATTCCAACCGAGATAATTTGTGACCAGCGTTAGATTTTCTCTGGCCGTGAGATGAGGAAACAGTCCGCCGCTTTGAATCACATAGCCCATTTTTCTTCGAAGGGAGAGAGCGTTTTTCCCGGTCATCGGTTCATCCTCAATCAGAATTTCACCGGAATCGGCCTCAATCAGTCCCATAATAATCCGAAGAAAGGTAGATTTTCCACATCCGCTTGGCCCAATCAGCGATACCGTTTTTCCCTTATCAATCGAAAGCGAAACATCGTCCAATACTTTTTGATCGTATGTTTTGGTTATGTGGCGTGCCTGTATCATGGAGGCAATGTACAAGATCCGCGAAGTTTTGGAAACTTCGCGGATCTAAATAAGGCTATAAACTTTACCAAAACTGTAAGGATTGATTAAAAAGATGGAATCAATTTTAAATCCGAACTATTGTATACCATTTGAATAATAATTAAAGTGAAGGAAACCAAACCTTAACGAATCTGCTATTTTATGAGTTTAATTCAGGATTTTAAAAAGTTTGCCATTCGCGGGAATGTGCTGGACCTGGCTGTTGCCGTAGTCATTGGAGCTGCATTTGGACGGATTGTTACCTCTTTTGTGAATGATGTGTTAATGCCGCCGATTGGCATATTACTTGGAGGGGTCGATTTTAGTGATTTTGTTCTCACGCTTAAAGAAGCTTCCGGTGAGGTTGCCGCGGTAACGATAAACTACGGGGTTTTTCTACAGCACCTGGTTGATTTTACAATTATCGCTTTTGCAATATTCATGGTGATACGGTCTTTTGAAAAGATGAAAAAGAAAGAGGAGACCATACCTTCACCTCCGCCGGAGCCAAATGCGGAAGAGAAATTGCTGACAGAAATAAGAGATCTTCTGAAAGAGCAGGGAGCCTGATGGGTGAGATCCGCGAAGTTTCCAAAACTTCGCGGATCTCTTCAGGGCTATAAACTTTACCAATGCTGTAAGGGTTTTCTTGATTCGGGTTCATACAAGTAAAGCAGTTAAAACTGTATCAAGAAATAAATATAAAATGGCACAGAAAGTCATTCCTTTCGAACCCGGTCATATCTATCATGTGTATCATCATGCTAATGGAGATGATCTGATTTTCAGGGAAACTGAAAACTATTTTTTCTTTCTAAGTAAGATTGAAAAATATATTCATCCAATATCAAAAATATACGCCTATTGTTTGATGCCGAATCATTTTCATTTTTTGTTAAGGGTAAAAAAAGAGAGTGTATTAGAGAATTTTTTTGACTTAGATGATAAAAATCCGCGAAGTACAGGAAGATTTCGCGGATTAGAAGGACAAATCGATTTTAGTTTGAATATTTCAAAGCAGTTCAAGAATTGTCTGATTTCTTATGCGAAGGCATACAATAAAGTTTATGAACGTAAAGGCAGCCTGTTTTCGGAGAATTTGAAACGAATAAAAATATCTCAAGATGATTATTTCGCCAATATGATTCGATATATCCATTTTAATCCAGTAATCCATGGTTTTACAAAAAATGCGAGGAACTGGAGTTTTTCATCATATCGCGCATATCTTTCCAACAAGAATAGTTTATTAGAGAGAGATGAAGTTTTTGAGTGGTTTGGGGGAGAAGATGAATTAAAAAGGTTTCACCTTTCAGTACAGAAGGACGAATTTGAAGAGATAAGTCATTTAATATTTGAGTAGGAAGCCTTATTAGATCCGCGAAGTTTCCAAAACTTCGCGGATCTCCTTACTTCGCGAATCTTCCTACTAATAGTCAAAAGCAGACCGAAAAGTCAGAAATTCGTTGATGTTATTCATATCCATCACACCGATAATCTCTCCATTTTCCAGCACAGGAAAGAAATTGCGGTTTTTCCGGTTCAGTTTTTGATAGGCGCTTGACAGTTCATTATTGGCTTCGAGTGTAACTACGGAGGTGTCCATTACTTCACGCACGGGAGTTTCTTCACCTGAACTTTGAAGGGCTTTGGAGAGATCATTCATATACAGAATACCGGCAATCTCACCGTTTTCAACAACAACGAAATCCTGTTGTGTACTTGCCAGGATTTTATCAACTGCGGTTTTAAGTATATCATCAGGATTCAGAGTTGAGTATTCGGTAATCATGGCATCACGAATTTTATAGCCTCTCATCAATTCAATTTGCTGAATCATGATGTTTTCTGAATGGGCACCAAACCAGATAAATACGGCAATCACCGATAGCAAAATCCCATAAAAAAGTCCGTAAAGGAAAAACAAAAGAGCCAGGAATTTTCCAACCGAAGCGGCTATTTGAGTAGCTTTAATTCGTCCCATTTTCATGGTGAGGATGGCACGAAATATTCGTCCGCCATCCATGGGGAAAGCGGGAATGAGATTAAAGAGAACCAGTGCGATGTTGGCAGTGAGAAGATAGAAAAGAAAATTGTCGGGAGTAATCATCGAGAGTTCTTCCTGCAACGTTTCCGGATCCATCGAAGTATAGGTCTCAGTGGGTACAAAAATTACCAGAATAATTGCTATAACAACATTTACAGCAGGCCCGGCTATTGCAACAAGAAACTCCTCTTTTGGATTGTCCGGAATTTTTTTGAGGCTTGCCAGCCCGCCGATAGGAAGAAGGGTTATGCTTCGAGTTGGAATACCATAATTTTTAGCAGTCAGTGCATGACCAAATTCATGGAGAACAACACAAATGAACAATCCCATGATAAATAGAGAATGCCAGATTAGATCTGCAAATGTACCATCTTTTGTAAAGACCAGGAATCCGATAAACAGGAAAAGAAGCCAGAACGTCCAGTGAATTTGAACTTTAATCCCCGCAAACCGGCCAATTTTTAGTGAAGAGCTCATAGGTGTTTAACTAATGTTGAAATAATAGAACCTTCTTAAGTATAAAAATTTATAGTGAACTTCTTTTTACGAATCACCTGGAATAAAAAATTTGAATTCGTTTATGATTTGGTTTCACCTGAACACCTAATTTCATATCTTTATTTAGATTGAGTTAAAATAGTATAACTGATATAGATATGTTACCACTGACCATTGTAAAACCCGGTGAAAACGTTGATATCTCCACGCTTTCGTGCAGTTCAGATGAGGCGAAGCGTCTTAGGGAGTTGGGTTGTGTTGAGGGAAATCATGCAGTAATCATCTCAAACCAAAAAAATGTCGTATTACAAGTGGGAGGGACCAAGCTTGCAATTAATGGCAAACTGGCTCGATCCATTTTGGTTACACCAAGATAGAGAATGAAAAAACTTTCCGATCTAAAAGAATCAGGCGTCAGAACCATAAAAAATGTCAAAGGGCCTGAAATGTTGAGACTGCTTGAAATGGGATTGACTCCCGGCTCAAAAGTAGAAGTGGTTCGTGCGGCACCTCTTGGTTATCCCATCGAAGTAAAAATACGGGGATATTTATTGTCGCTTCGGGAATCAGAGGCGAAATGTATTGAAATTGAATAGGGTGAATAGAAGTGCAGAGAGAAACAACAATTGCGTTAGTCGGAAATCCTAACACGGGAAAATCTACACTTTTCAACGCTTTAACAGGGTTAAAGCAAAAGATTGCCAATTACCCCGGAGTTACGGTTGAAAAGAAGGTTGGTTATGCAACCATTGGTGGTAAACAGTTTAGAATTGTTGATCTGCCCGGAACATACAGCCTGAATCCAAAACAGATCGACGAAAGAATTACCTACCAGGTTTTGGCGGGAAAATATGAGCATGAACCAGAGCCCGATCTTGTGATTGTAATGGCAGATGCCAGCAACCTCGACAGGAATCTTTACCTGGTTTCGCAAATAATGGATCTGGGAATTCCGGTAATTGTTGTGTTGAGTATGGTTGATGTAGCCGAGGAACGGGGGATTGAGATCAATGCAGATAAAATATCCAAAGGTTTTGGAGTTCCCGTTCTCCCCATGGTAACGAAAAACGAGAAAGAGGTTCAGAAACTTCGTGATTATCTCTCCTCTCATACGTTAAATGCCTCAAAGCCCCTGCAGTGGAACCCTGGAGAATCGTTACGAAAGGCGATCAATATAATTATTGAAGAGTGGATTAAACCGCATACCGGGCTGCCTGAACGAACGTGGACTGTTGAGGCTCTTCGGTTTATTGGAGATGACCAGGCGATTAATCTCATTCCGGAGATCGAGAAACAGCATCAATTAAGGCAGATCGTACAAAAAGCCCGAAAAATTCTCGATGATGCCGGGAAGAATTATGCAGCTGAAGAAGTACTGAAGAGGTATGATTACATTGAAAAATGTACAGCCGGATCGGTCGTGAAATCCGGTGAAGATAAAGCCACGCTTTCAGATAAAATTGATGAATATGTAACCCATAAAGTATTTGGGCCTGTTATTTTCGGGTTGGTATTGCTCTTAATGTTTCAATCTATTTTTTCGTGGGCTGAACCATTTATGGATCTGATAGATCTGCTTTTTATTGAGATGGGAAGTTGGGTTGCAGCCAATTTACCACCCGGTATATTAAACGACTTGTTGGTTGAAGGGGTGATTGCAGGTTTGGGGGGTGTGGTGATTTTCCTGCCGCAAATTACATTTCTTTTCTTCTTTATATCGGTTCTTGAAGGAACCGGGTATATGGCCCGCGCAGCGTTTGTAATGGATGGATTTATGACCCGAATCGGTTTACATGGGCGATCTGTGGTTCCGTTAATGTCTGGCTTTGCCTGTGCAATTCCCGGAATTATGGCTGCACGGACAATTGAGAACTGGAGTGATCGAATTATCACAATCATGGTGCTGCCATTTATGGCATGCTCGGCAAGATTACCGGTTTACGCACTGATGATTGCAGCTTTTATACCCAGTACAACTTTCCTGGGAATTTTTACACTCCAGGGTATTACCTTCTTTGGACTCTATATTTTTGGAATTGTGATGGCAATTCTCGCTGCATTTGTGATGAAACAGTTTATAAAAACGGACCAGCCATCCCCGTTTATTATGGAATTGCCAAGTTATAAAATGCCAAAATGGTCGGGCGTGTTCCAAAATGTATTCGACCGCGGTAAAGTATTTGTAACAGAGGCAGGAAAGATTATCCTGGGCATTTCAATTGTGCTGTGGTTCCTGGCTTCCTTCCCGAAAACGGATCAGCCTGAAACGCTTGCCACAGATAATATTACAACCGAGAATGTTGAGACAAGATCCAGTGAAGATGAACAAGTTGCTGCATCATTAAAACTGCAGCAGAGTTATGCGGGTCAATTTGGCCAGTTCATTGAACCGGTAATTGAACCCCTCGGTTTTGACTGGAAAATTGGTATCGGTTTGATTACATCCTTTGCAGCCCGGGAAGTGATGGTGGGCACGCTCAATACAATTTATAGTGTACAAGACCAGGATGATGCAGTTTCCCTGCAAAAGAAACTTCAGCGCGATGTTGATAGTAATGGCGAGCCTATTTACAGTGTTTGGACTGCTTTATCACTAATGGTTTTCTTTGCACTTGCAATGCAATGTATGAGTACGATAGCCATCGTAAAAAGAGAAACCAATTCCTGGAAGTGGCCCGCCGTTATGTTTATTTATATGACCTCACTGGCATATATTTGCTCGTTTCTTGTATACCAGGTTGGAACAAACTTTAGTTGAATTTGCTCCGGACTTTAGAAAATGTTTCTTTCAATTCACCGGTAGCTTTTTCGAGACCTGCTTTGATATCATCCCAGGCTTCTTCTCCTGAATCTTCAAGTTGCTCCAGCTTAGCTCTTGCGGTCTTCTGTTTCTCCTTCAGTTCATCAAGATATTTTTGAGAATCAATTTTTCCGTCAGCCTGCTTCTGTTTGATCTTAGCTTTCAGCTTGTCGGCATCTGCTCTCCATTCATCCAGTTGAGCTCTGATTTTCTCTTTATACGCTTCTTTGTTATCCATATCTGGTCATTTTTTTAATTCCTAATTCTATTATAAAAACAGGGATTACCTGGAATGCGTTCATCTGCCTGTCACGTATAGCTTTACAAAAGATCATCAGTCAGCAGTTTCATCGTAGTGCAATCATAAAAAAAGAGAGTATGAAAATGAATTCATACCCTCCCTAAAAAAGCGGAAAAGATTCTATTCCGGGATAGTAATGTTGGTTTGAACATCCTCAATGATTGTAGTCATTGTCATGGCTCCTTCTGCTAACATTTTTTGCAGTCGTTCCATCTGCGGCTTAACGGCGCGTTCAAGAATTCGCTTTTGTAAGCCTGATGCGTTTTCCATCTGCTCTTCGAGATCTTTCATACTTTGCTGCGCTTCGGCCATATCTTCAGCAGACATAGAACCTGAAATACCCTCGATCCTCATCTCCATCATGAAAGGTATCAGCATACCGTCAATATTTCGAATATCTGACATTACCATATCAGCTGACCCCGTATACTCTCCATCGTAATTGATGTCAAAGTTCATACGGATCGGAATATAATCTTCGGCATCAATATACATCCGGCCGCTTTGCGGTTCGGCCTGTTGTTGTTGCTGTTGTGCCTCGGGGGTGGTTACCATATCATCATATAGAGCTGTTACATCTTCAATGAAAAGAACATGAGCCCGACGCCCATTAACTGTTTCCGTTCCCTCGTAAGTAGAATTAGCAACCAGTGCATCATAGTTCTCCTGGAAATTGTAGTAGTTTGTTGCCGGTGTATTTGATCCTGAATTCACAACCTGCATCGTTGGAAAGCCATCGGTTTCAACTTTTCTGTAGTAGGTTGTATCCGGATCTGTTTCCACGAAACCCTCCATGCGTGTAATCATCATCATGGTTTCAACATCTTCGATAGAATTGGTGTACTGCTCAATCATTTGATCAAGAATCTCCTGGGATGATTGTGCAAAAAGTGAGGTTGAACAGATGACAAGTAGTGTCGCTAAAATGAATGAAAACTTAATCTTTTTCATATTCCTGAATGTTTAATTAGTTGTATATGGATAAAATGTTATTTCTTTTGATTGGAAACAACAAGGGCCTCATTAATTAGGCGTAAATTAGGGTATAATTCTTTCAATATTTGATTTTGTGAAAGAATACACCGGTTCAAGTGAAGTCATACTTTCTTAAAAATCACAATTCCGTTATGCCCTCCAAAACCAAAATTATTACTCATTGCAGTATTTACTTCCTGTTTTTGGGCCGAACCAAGTACAATCTCAATATCTTTTGGAATTTCATCGTCAATTGACTCCGTATTAATGGTTGGCGGAATAATATTTTCCTGAACAGATTTCACAGAAAATACTGCTTCTATAGCACCTGCGGCACCCAAAAGATGGCCGGTCATGGATTTGGTTGCACTGACTGTTGGTTTCTTATTACTGTTCTCAAAGAGTTTAGACACAGCAAGCATCTCGCTGATGTCTCCCACCGGTGTAGATGTGGAATGTGTGTTGATATAATCTATATCATCCGGATTGCAGTTTGCTTCTTTCATAGCCAGTTTCATGCCCCGGAGTGCTCCAAGACCTTCCGGATGTGTAGCTGTCAAGTGGTAGGCATCGGCCGTCATTGCAGCACCGGTTACTTCTGCATATATCGTTGCTCCCCGGTTTTTGGCATGTTCATACTCCTCAAGAATCAGGGCACAGGATCCTTCACCCATTACAAAACCGTCTCGTTCGGGATCGAATGGCCGGGAAGCTGTTTCAGGTGAATCATTTCGGGTGCTCATGGCACGCATGGCTGTAAATCCACCGATTGTTGCTTCGGTAACGGGCGCTTCAGAACCACCGGTAATAAACGCTTTTGCTTTACCCATTTTTATGTAATTATAGGCATCCATGATAGCTGTGTTAGAACTGGCACAGGCAGATATTGTGGTATAGTTAATGCCCATCAACCCAAACTTCATGGAGATCATACCCGAAGCCATATTGGGGATGAGTTTGGGTACAAAAAACGGGCTGAATCTGGGAGTCATATCATTAGCGATATAGCCTTTCAATTCCTCTTCAAATGTACCCATACCACCCTGTCCGGTTCCCCAGATCACTCCAACATCAAACGGAGATACTTTTTCAAGGTCCAGGCCTGAATCGTTCATCGCTTCGGCAGCTGCATAAAGGCCATATTGGGTAAAGAGATCAGACCGCTTAATCTCATTGCGGTCGAGATACTTCTTTGGGTTGAAATTTTTAACTTCGCATGCAAACTGAGCTTTAAATTTCTCTGGATTGAAGCGTGTAATATCTGCTGCTCCGCTTACTCCTTCCACAGCATTTTTCCAGGTTTCAGGCATATTTTCGCCGAGGGGGGTGATGGCACCCATTCCGGTAACCACAACTCTTGTATCATTCATATTTATAATTGGCAGACATCAATTCTAATTTTTGTGAATAGTATAGATATGGGTAAACAGACTCTTTATCAATGGTAAAGCGAAAGAGAAGTTACCCCGAAATTTTTACTTAATAATCCATAAGCTAAATAATATTAGCATAATGTAGAATTTTATAAGTGGAAACCGGAAAAAAGAGAACGAATTTGCTTTGATACAACATTAACAGTCCTATAGCATTTTTTCCTATTACTTTTGTACCGCCAAAAGTAAGCAAAACCTCCCGGCTGTGATGGCTTCCGGGTATGGGTTGCCCGCACGTGTACACTCTGCGAATGCTCACAGGGTGAGCGCGCAGAGCGATTTCTCCCGTGCTGTGCTGCACCCCATGCCAATCCTCCACCCATCAAGGCCGAATATATTGGCGACCTATCATCGATCAATCAGGGTATGCGGGAATAGCGGGAAAACCGATGGAAACGGCAAGAAAGAACTGAAAGTAAATCATAGTTTAATATTATAGAATGTGAACATCTCTATTCCCGATGCGTTTTTCGTCACCTGGCCTTCAAAGCTTTAGCGTAGTAGTCCTTTTTTCGCATTAAAAAAGGGACTACCACAAAACGTAATTTATAGATCAATGTCATCCTGAAGAATTCCGTCAGCGCTTTTCTAACGGGATGAAGTCCCTATGGGATCCGACTACCGGCTGAAGGGATCTCTTTTTTCAGTTCCTAAACTTGTGTCCACACAATGGAGCTCTCTGGAGTGTATCAAATCAAATGAATATAGAGCATCAAACAAATAGTTCACACAAAAAATGGGGTAAGTCCTCTAAAGAGAAATAGGAGTTGCCCCATTTTTTTAATTTTAAACTTATAAATAGTTCTTTATTCTCGTCTCGGTGCTCTGCTCCGAGATGGTAGTCAGGGCTGCTCTGCTGCCCGTATGTAGCCAATATACGGCGGGGCAGAGCATCGCCTGTATTCTGTTTCACGGGAGAGCGGTGAAACAAGGGAATTAGATTTTCCACTTCATAAAACTGTTATCAATAATATTTTTAATTACTTATGGTACAAAAAAATATCTTCGGGTTAACTTCTCTAAAGCGAAAGATGCTGTATAGATGTTAATTCTGAGAAGAAAGGGTTGTTTTATTGTTCTTCAGAGCGACTAATTTTGCTCAAAAACGGGGCAACACAATTTTTAAAGTGAATTGGTATGAATCTGAATCAGTAAATTTTTAACGCTGCAGAAACTTCTTATAAAGTTCAAGTAATTCACTCATCATCATAGCTGTAGCCCCCCATAGTGGAACTTCGTGTATAGTCCAGTAAGGTACGTGAAAACTGGTAGGGGTCAGATCCCACTTTTCTTCTTTATAGTTTTCATTTTCGATTAAATTTTCCAGGGGAATTGAAAAAGCTTCTTTCACTTCTGCCGGGTTTGGCTGTAGTTTTGGCTCCTGTTCTAAAAAACCCACAAAAGGGGTGATTTGATTATCCGTTCTGTGCAGGTAGAGAGGAGTAATACAGCAAGCAATCTCTATCTGATTTCGGGTAACACCAATCTCCTCTTCTGTTTCCCTTAGAGCTGTTTCTTCTGGTAATTCGCTACCCTCACGGCGTCCGCCCGGGAAGCTTATCTGACCGGCGTGGCGAATACCTTCCGTTCGGAGAGTTAGAATAACATTCAGTTGGTGGTTTTTATCAGGGAAGAGAGGAATTAAAACACTGCTGGGGTAGGCAGTGTCGGATTCTTTCTGCGGCAGCACAAAATTTGGATCAAGCGGTTCGGGCGACATTTTCATCTGAGCCTCTCGTCCCGGTAAATCTTTTTCAGACTGCTCTATTAGAAATTTATAAAAAGGATGGAGCGCCATTTAGTAGTCAATTTTATCTTCTTTTTTCTTCCACTTTTCAAAAACCTGAACTGCCCTTTTTCGTTCAGTGGCGATCATTGGAATGGTTCGTTGTTCCGGTGATATGTCCAACTCTTTATAGATAAATTCATCATCAAAACCGGCACCGGCTGCATCTTCGCGTGTTGCGGCATAATAGATTCGTTTTGGCCGGGCCCAGTAAATTGCACCGAGACACATCGGACAGGGTTCGCAGGAGGTGTAAATCACACAATCGGTGAGCTGAAAATCGTTTAGTTCTTCGCAGGCATTTCGAATGGCAATAATTTCGGCATGGGCTGTGGGATCGTTGTCTGTTGTTACACGATTGTGTCCCTCGGCAATAATGGTGTTGTCTTTCACAATCACACAACCGAAAGGCCCGCCGTGGTTTTGATCCATGCCCTTTTGGGCCAATTCAATGGCTCGCTCCATAAACTTCGTTTCCATAACTCACTTTTATTTGCAATCTGATTGACCTGTTTTCAACCTAAACAAAATAAGATTAATTGAGCAGGAACTGAACCAGAAAAGATAGTGAGATATGGAACATTATAACTTTGGATGGTGAATCAGGTTCTTGTAGGCGGAAACCATAGTTTGCTGGCGGGCTCCGAAAAAATACATCATAAAAACCACGAAGTTTGCAAAATTGACTTTCAGGTACGGGTTCATATCATATTTTCTTGCCGATACGGTCACGTCTTTTGGAATGATTTTAAAAGAGGTTTTTCGTTGAATTTTTTGAATTAGATCATAATCCTCCATAATCATGAAGTCATCCCGAAATCCACCCAGTTTTTCAAATAGTTTACGTCTGATGAAAAGTGTTTGATCTCCACCCCGGCACATAATCCGGTCAAATCGGGTAAAGTAGGAGTTCACTTTTAAAAGCAAGCGGTCCGAATCAAACTGAAACCGATAGCATCCGGCAGGACAGCCGTTTTTTAAAGCAGTCTGAAGATCATCGAGATAGGTTTCAGGAGGGAACGAATCAGCGTGAACAAAATAGAGAAGATCACCGGATGAGTGTCGATATCCCATATTCATTTGTGCGGCCCGGCCTTTTTTCTTGCATACCAGGCAGCGAGCATCGCTTTTCCGGGCTATTTCAACGGTGCGGTCGTCACTTCCTCCATCTATTACGATGAGTTCATGGAGCCGTTCGTCGCCATATTTTTTTAAATGATTGAGAAGTTTCCCAATCGATTCTTCTTCATTATATGTGGGTATTATTACACTAACTTGCATAGGCATAAATGTTTCACCAAGTAACGAATAACTAAATCGAGTTAAAAACGGAGATCCTTATTGTTATCAATTTGTTAGGTTTTTAGATACGCAGGTTCTTATCTATTGGATTGAATTTACGTTTAATAAAATGTTTAAATATGAAAAGAAAGTTCGGTAGTCTTTCAATAATTTTATTGTGTTTTGCTATGATTTCGTGTTCAGGAGAGTATAATCAGGTGGAAACAGTAGGTTGTGATTTAAGTCAGTTTGAAGGTGAGATGAATCAACAGCCGACCCTGGCACAATTGTCAATGCTGTTGGTACAACGAATTCGCGATGAGGTGCCTGCAGATGATATTACGAAATGTCTCGCAAATATCAGTCCCGGTAAACTACAGTCAGAACTTGATACGGAAGCAAAGAAAAAAGCTTTTTGGTTAAATGTGTATAACGCCTATGTGCAGATCATTCTGCAGGACTCGCCGGAACTTTTTAAAGATCGAAACTCGTGGTTTGGTTACAATTTTTTCTCATCACCACAGGTAACGATTGCAGGGTATCGGATGAGTTTTGATGATATGGAACATGGAATTATGAGACGCTCAACCATCAAGTTGTCACTCGGATATATGCGCAATTGGTTTATTGATGAGGTCGAAAAAGAGTTAATGTGGGAAGAGATCGATCCAAGAATTCATTTCGCGCTGAACTGCGGAGCGGCAAGCTGTCCCTATGTGGCCGTGTATGATCCACAGCATGTTGATGAACAGTTAGATCGTACAACCAGCAACTATTTATCGAGAACAACAGACTACAACGAATCGGAAAATACAGCAAGAGTAACCCGGTTAATGAGCTGGTTCAGGGGAGATTTTGGCGGGCTTGACGGGGCTAAACAATTTTTAAAGAAGTACAATGCTATTCCACAAAATGCCGATCCGTCGCTGGAGTTCAGAGAGTACGACTGGACACTGGATCTGGGTAATTTCCAGGATTTGTAGGTGTTATTAGCTACGAAAGCACACAATCACAAAAATATAGTTAGTGTTAAGTCAAATATGAAATGTCGGAAGCAACCTGTCAGCACCCACTGGATCTGACAGCGTTGATTTTTGACGCTGACAGAAACCCGGAAAAACACCGGGAATGCTGTCAGGTCTATATCCGACAAATGATAATTGACATGACATTAGTGTTTTCGTAGCAAAAAAAGAGAGCCGATCTGTCAAAATTGAATGCTACAAAACAGTTTTAAAAGCTGTATTTTTTGCTCTTTAACAGAATTAAATAAATTGATTTACTGTATATGTCATTATTAGTTGTTGGGTCTGTCGCGTATGATGGAATTGAAACGCCGTTTGGTAAAGTTGATAAGATACTGGGCGGTTCTGCTACCTATATTTCACTCACCTCTTCCTACTTTCAAAAAAATGTGAACCTTGTTGGTGTTGTAGGTAAAGATTTCAGCCAGGATGATATCGACTTGTTCAAAAGCAAAGATATCGATCTGCAGGGTTTGCAGATAGATGACAGCGGCAACACGTTTTTCTGGAAAGGTAAATATCATTACGATCTGAACAACCGGGATACACTCGATACGCAGCTGAATGTGTTTGAACATTTTGATCCTGTGATTCCCGAATCCTACCGCGATTCTACATTTGTTGCACTCGGAAATATAGAACCGAGTTTGCAGGGCAAGGTCTTAGATCAGATAGACAATCCCGATTTGGTAGTGATGGATACCATGAATTTCTGGATTGAGGGAAACCCGGATGCTTTGAAAGAGACTTTAAAGGAAGTGGATCTATTGGTGATCAATGATTCGGAAGCCCGGGAACTGGCTGATGAACCAAACCTGATTAAGGCGGCTGATATAATTCGTGATATGGGACCTGATTTTCTGATCATAAAAAAAGGAGAACATGGCGCGCTTCTTTTTACGGATGATGAAATTTTTTCAGCTCCTGCATATCCTGTGATCGATATATTTGATCCGACGGGGGCGGGTGATTCATTTATGGGCGGTCTGCTGGGCTGGCTCTCCTACACGAACGAACTCTCTCCTCAGAACTTTCGCCGGGCAGTAATTTTTGGTTCCGTTATGGCGAGTTTTTGTGTAGAAGAATTTGGTCCCGAACGGCTTAAAAATTTGACTGAAAAAGAGATTTACGACCGGTACAGAGAGTTTCGCGCACTCAGTGAGATTCCGGAAGTAAATTAATAGAGATGTCAAAACCCAATATACTTTTTCTTGCCTCTGGTAATCCTCATAAAATTGAGGAGCTTCAGCAGATTTTAAAACCGCTGGGCATTCAATTGAAGTCAACACTGGATTATCCAAATGCTCCCGAAGTAGAGGAGGATCAACCCGATCTGAAAGGAAATGCGCTGAAAAAAGCCAGATTCTGGTATCAAAAAACAGGATTACCTTCCATTGCAGACGATACCGGCTTAGAGGTGGAAGCACTTGACGGTGCTCCGGGAGTGTACTCAGCCAGATATGCAGGCGAAGATGTAACTTATCAGGATAACGTTGATAAACTGTTGAAAGAGATGGACAATGAGAAAAATCGGGCGGCCCAATTTCGAACGGTGATTGCGTATATCACAGATGAGGCGGAGCATTTTTTCGAGGGAGTTTGTAAAGGAAACATCTTAGCCGAAGAAAAAGGAGCAAAAGGTTTTGGGTACGATCCGGTTTTTCAGCCCGATGGTTATAGACAAACATTCGCCGAACTTGATGCCAAAGAAAAAAATAAAATCAGCCACAGGGGAAAGGCTTTAGAGAAGTTTTTAAACTTTCTTAAGTAAAGTGGCAAAATTTTGATTCCGGGGATTTGTAGAGACTCTGATTGAGAAGCTTCACCCAATATCTAAACCGTAAAATCGTAATCTTTTAAAAAATCATATTTTTGGCTCCTTTCCGCTACCTGGTCGATCATCTCTTTTGGCCATTCAATTTTATTACGGCTGTTTGACGGAGAACTGAACACCTTATCTGCTGCCGCTTTGATGTAATCTTCATACGGTTCAACTTCAAGAAACTCTATCAGTGTTGTGAGAGACTTCTCGGGGTCCTCAATAAACTGTTCATGGGTTAGTTCGCACCATTCCTCATCGGCTACTTCAGTTTTCAATTTAGCATTTGCTTCAACTCTCTTAAAGTAATCATCAATTGCCTCCTGAAGGGTGGGTTTGATGGAATACTTGCGTTTATGAGTGGCGATGTTATCAAGGGGATGCCGAACGATGTGAATCAGTTTGATGGGTACCTGCATTTTTTTTCGCAGTTTTTCAATAATGTCTGGTTTTGCCTGGAGGTGACGGGAAGAGCCTCCGCCTTTCTTATCGCCAATAACTCTCAATCGCCGATAACGCCCCTGCCACAATCCTTCTACTGCGTAATCGTAACCGGTCCATTCGCGTCCCTTTCCCGTAAAAACTTTGTCTTTATGTAGAATCATCGCGAAGATCTGCTCGCGGCTAAATCCGGCCCTGAGGTATCGAAGGGCATCCAGTTCGTGTGAGATAACGACCTCGGGATGTGCATCCAGCAGCGACCCTACCAGCGTGTGTCCGCTTCGGGGATACCCGATAAACATGCAGTATCGCTCAATTTCATTATAATCCCATTTAAAATGAGAATTCAAAATTTTGCTTTTTACAAAATGCCAGGGAACTCCAAAATCAGCCTGGAGATCTCTGCGTTCAAAACCCATAGCATCGGATAATGCTGTTATTTGGTCACCAATTTTTTTTAGTACACCCACGTTTTCTGCTTTGTTCTACTGTTTCTTTAGTTTCTGTTCAATGTAAATTTATTAGGATCACTATACCCTTCACCTCTTGATCCGCTGAGAGTTGCCAGCACGGATCTGCTAAAATCGATGGCCTGCCAATACATTTTTTTTGGGAAAGAAAAAGAGGCTTCCGACCATTTTTGATAGTTCATATATTTTAAATATTTGCCGGTATGCTTTTCAATCAATACAATTTGCCAGTCTGTTAAGGCCGATTTCCACTCCTTATTTTTGTTCTTTTGAATTGGTTTGAGAGTCTGTTTTTTCCAGGAGTTTTCTCCGTCTGCAAATCCTTTTTCGTCACGGTTGTAATAGTTTAGCATCTGTTCCTGAAAAGATACGCCTAAAAAGGCACAAATTTTTTGGAGGACTCCTTCTACATCCGAAATTAAATCGGTATATCTGAGCATCATGTATTGTTCATCAGAAAGCTCCTTCTCAAACCGTTGATGAACCTGTACATATTTACGCCATCGTTTGGCAGAAACAAAGACGGAGGGGGAACCGAACTTCGTTTTTATTTCGGAATAGGCCTTGGCCCGGGGATCTCTAAATAGAGATATAATTTTTGCATCGGGAAAAGCTGCTAAAATTTCCGGAATATGCAGCATATGCCGAGGCGTTTTTTCACCAAGAATTGGCTTATCCCGCTGTATTCTGTACATGGTAAGTTGAAGTATAAACAGATCAAGGGGAGCTGTGAGATTTAAATTATTTGCCAGTTGTAAAACATCTTCTTTTTGAAGATCCAGATCCCGTATTCTTGTTTTATGGTCATACCAGAAATCAACCAGGCCGTCTCTGAATGAGCTCTTTTCAGTTGTACGATTGTATTCGTCTCTCAGATGTTGATATGAATGAAAGAAATGGGTTTCGGGAGGTACAATCAGTTCACTATGGCTGCTGAGCATACTTTGCAGCAGCGTAGAACCAGACCGGCTTGTACCCATAATAAAGAATATCCGGTTTTTGGTATCGTCTAAATCTTTCGATGTTATTGTCTGGCTCAAACTAAAAGCTATAATTCAAATTTTTACTGAAGATTATCAGTTTTCTACAAGTTCTTTAACAGTGTTCCAGATACGTTCACAACTTTTTCCATCAGCAGATAGCATATGTTTGTCAAGATATTTACGAGCTGCTTCCTCACAGCAATCGGGTTGTTCCAGCCCGGTAATAATTTGATCCATCATTGTATCGAAATTTCGGGCCAGTAAACCGCCGTTGTCTTCGGGGGGATATTTCCAGATAAATTTCACTGAATCTACTTTTTTCTTGCGGATGCCTAAGATTGTTTTATTGAGCCACATAAACGATTCGTCTTTACTTTTTACCGGGTAAATATGTACGGTTGGGCGTTTTGTAGCATAAAACAGGTTGGCAATACTGCTAAAATTGGTTACTAACAGATCGGCAACCTGAAGGTCCAGGAAGTTGTCTGGATGATGATCTTTATATTTTAGCAATACATTACTGTAAGAAGTTTCAAGTTGTTGCAGAAACTCAAGGTAGTGATGCTCAAATCGGAAAGAGTCGTGCAGCCGAAGAATTACATTTACATTTCGTTCCTGGAGATCAGTTAATAATTTATTGAAAAGAGTATCGTCATCTCCCCAGTGCGAAAAAACTTCTCCATAGTGCCAGGTAGGAGCAATAAGTACTGTTTTTCGATTCACTACATCAAAAGGATAATAGGGCTGAAGGTCTTCTTTGGGAACATCTTTTTTTAGATAATCGTGACTGGCTGAACCGAGTGTACGGCAATTTTCGGGATGAAATCCGCTGACTTTGGTTCTATGTTCAAAATCAACAGGGCCAAAACATTGCCATTTTATATCAGGATTGGGTTCTTTCATGCTTCCCCAGGTGAGTCCAATATTTCGATGAATCCATTTCCATTCTACTTCATCATTGGGACCTTTCCAGCCATACCCGTGCCAAAGTATCAATGCTTTCGGGCTGATTTTACGCAATGGGATATTATTATCCATAATTGTAATATCTGGCTCAAAGCCTTTAATACCTCTCAGGGGGCTCATTTTATTGGTGCTTTGCAAATCAATATTAAGGTCCCAAAAATCAACGATACCTTCTTTTTGAAATTTATCAGCATCGTTTGATACAACCTTTACATCAGAATTGGTGTTGTCAGACAGATATTTGGTAAAGCTGAGCAGGTCTGCTCCAAAGGTTGTCGCATAGATCAGTATCTTCATTAAATCTATTTAAAAGTGATAATTCACGGCATTCAAAGCTAAGAAATAAAGATATCACCTAAAACAGTTCAAGCCTCCTGAGAACCGCTATATTTTTAGAAAATTTTGAGATTAAGCTGTTTCAGCATCGTAAATCTGTTCCACTTCATGAACCATTCTGGTTATGCCGTACTCCTTCTCCACAAGAGAACGGGCATCTCTTCGGATGGTGTTTAAGTCATATTCCCCGACCATTATTTTTCTGAGAGTTTCGGTCATCCCATCCACATCTTTCTCATCAAACAGGAAGCCTGTTTCCTTGTCTTTAACAGCTTCAGGAATTGCCGCATGCCGGGATGCAACCACCAGGGTTCCTTTGGCCATCCCTTCCAAAACCGTATTTGGCAAACCCTCCATATCACCATCGGCTGCGGTGGTGCTTGGAGCAAGAATGAGAGTATGCTGATCGTGAGCATCTATAATCGTTTCAATAGGCTGATATCCATGAAAGTGGATGCAATCATCTACTTGTAGATCGGCCGCATATTTTTGCAGCCTTTTTTTAAGAGGGCCGTATCCATAGATGTTCAACTCTGGTTTTAACCCCATTTTAAATAGGTTTGATACGGCCTCAATAGCGTATTTATATCCTTTTTTTTCGACCATTCGCCCCACCATCATCATTTTTTTTGGGTTGAGTGAATTTTCCCGGTATTCAAATTTTTTCAAATTTAACCCAAATCGCACCACAGAAATTTTCGTTTCCGGAAATCCGAGATCCGTCAGTTGAGATTTCATGTAATCTGTTGCCGCTATAAAATGACTTCCGTTTGATGCAAGTATTCTGTATCGTCTTTTCCAGCCAAATTCAGAAGGTAAACGGGAAACATCGCTCCCGTAAAAGCTAACAACCAGTGGAATTTCGTGTTTTTGTGCAAGGCTGATAAGTTTGTAGGCGTCATAGCCAAAGTGTGCGTGAATCAGATCCGGCTGTAGATTTTGAATGGTTTTGTCGTAAAAAGGAAGAGAGAGATTGGCATGAAAAGCGGCAATATTTATCCATGCCTGAATACCTGATGAGGGCACCTGGTGAACTTCAATATTTTCTGTAAACGATTTTTTCCGATAACAAAGTACAGATGGCTTATATCGAAGATGATTTTGCACGAGCCGGTCGATGAACGTTTCGGAGGGATTTAGAAAGTTTGTTTTGTAGTGTAATACTTTTTGCAAAATAATTTCAGGCAAGAGAAATATTTGATATGTTTTCAAGAAAATAGCTAATAATAGTTGGTTATAAAATCACAGTTCGTTCTGTGGGCGGAGGTATGAATGGAATCCAAAACCGTTAAGCGAATTTTCCTGTTTTTTATTTTCTATTTGCCATTCCAATATATATTGGTTGGGGTTGTAGGATTACACTACAGTGAGCCCTGGCCTGCTTTCGTTTTTCCGGGATTTAAAACCATTTATTCAACGGAAGGCAATGTTGAGATTGACGAGGCACGTTTTTTTGCCGTTCCGGGGAGCAAACCTGGAGAGAGAATTGAAATAGCTCCTTCCGCCCTGTTTGAAGGACTACCAGCATCTCAGTTGCAGGGTTTTTTGAGGAGTAATTTCAGCGATCAGCGAAAGTTCAGCGATGAGGCTAAAGAATGGTTTCGTAACAGGCTCGACCGGCTTTATCCCGATGAAAATTTTTCATCATTGCAGTTAGAGTGGTCGGTTGTCAGCTATCGCCATGATGAAAATTCAGTGAGTATTACAGGCCGGGAGACGTCTCAAACAATTACCATTCCACTTGGTTTTGAGTGATGAATTCAAACGAAAAAAACAGGTTCTCGAACTGGATTTTCAGATCGTTTTCAGTAACGCCGGAAGGTCTGGCACTTTACCGGATTTTCACTTCGCTGTTTTTGTTGGCTTTTCTGCTTCCTTCAACCGGCATTTATAGTTTTTTAGGTTCTCTTCCGCAAGATTTCTATAATCCTCCGCCCGGACCGATGGCGATATTTCAAGATTTTCCGCCGGAAATTGTATTCTATATTCTGCATTTTTTCCTGGTTGCTTCTCTAATATCCCTGTTAATAGGCTTCAAAACGAAGTTTGTATCCCTATCAACGGGTGTTATCATTCTTGTGCTGAAAGGACTTTTTTACAGTGTTGGTAAAATTAATCACGACCTGTTGATAGCAGTCGTACCGATGGTGATGGCCTTTAGCGGATGGGGTAAAACTTATTCGGTTGATGCGTTTTTGAACTCAAAAAAAATAGTTGATAACAAAGTACAAAGCTGGCCTGTAGTTCTGTTAGCATTCATGATTGGATTCATGATGTTTACAGCCGGCTTTCCAAAAATTTTAGGGGGCTGGCTGGATGTTGGAACACAGGCTACGTATGGCCACTACTTTAAACAGTTTTTTCTGAACGGCCGCCAGGATCTGCTGGCAGAATATGCGATCTATGTTGAAAATAAAATTGCATGGGAACTGCTTGATTACGGAACAGTATTGTTTGAGGCGGGTTTTCTGCTGGCTATTTTGCATCCTAAAACAACCCGAATATTTGTTTGCTTTGCGGTCATTTTTCACTTTTCAACGATGATGCTTCTAAACATCGCTTTTCTTCCCAATTTTTTGGCTTATGCGGCTTTTTTAAACTGGTCAGCCATTCATAATAAAATCAAAGAGAAATTTCCGTCCCAACGATATGCATCTATAGTACTTCTTGTAATATTTTTTGTAATGGTTTTGGGGATAGTATTTGTTGCGGATTACCTAAGCATTCCTGCTCTGAGTTCTGATTTGAGGACCTCTGAATTTTATATCTTACTCATAGCCTTGCCGATAGCTCTCTATTATTTGAGCTCTCAAATTTATCAGTCTGTTCAAAAACTTGGTGCCAAGTGAGACAAACTCGTTGCTGAACCTATCGAAACCTCAAACAGTTTTACTGATCCATTGCGGCGCAGAGGTTACGATTCGGTCAATCAAAATGTACCAGGGGTATCCAATCAAAATCAGTTGAAAAACAAATGCATCAAACCGAATGCTCATTGTTAATGTAATACCGATATGCATCAGGATAAGGAGAGATGTAGTATAGGGGCGCAGTTTTTTCCACCACATTGTAAAACCGATTAACTCTGTAAGCCATCCAAAAAGCAAAATTACGGAAGCCACTGTTGTACTGCTTAACGCCAGTTGCTGTAAAAAATTCAGCTGGAAACTGCCTTCACGAGAAATAATATCTACACTTTTTTCACCAATCCAGAGCCAGAGATGTCGTCCATCAAACCAGTGGATACCGGATGCAACCAGTTTTGAGAAGAATGCAGAAGTATATCCCAGCCCCACAAAAAATATGACAGCCCCTAAAACAAAACGGGGCATTTTTTCCTTCCCCGGGAAGAATACAGAACCAACAGCCAGGCAAAATACAGATAAACCGATCATGTTTTGGCTATGGGGTATTTCACCCTGCGAGAACCGAATAACATATTGCAGATGGAGCAATATAAGGACAACTGTATAAAACCATTTTGAACCTATCCGGAAATAACTAAAAATCGCAAAGATTGAAACCAGGACTGCTATGATAATTGGAATGTTCGTATCAAAGAAAAGGGACACATCGATATAATTTGCAAGGCCAAGCGGCAGTACTACTTCAGAGTTGTGGTATGTTGCATAAAGCCCCCATTTCCATGAATATTGAATGGTGTAGAAAAGGATAAACAGCTCAAAGAATTTGAAGAAAATGAGCTCTCCCGGAGAAACATCTCTTTTGGGTTCAAATAGCTGATGGGCAATTTTTTCATACCACCGCATCTATTCCTCCCCGCTTATATATTCAGATTCGTCTAAGGTCGGATTCATGCGAACAGTATCGGCTGTGACTAATAAGTATGGTTTTATCTCTACGACTACAGAATCATTTTCAATAAGTTTTCCCTCTACTTTTGAGGCCATCCAGCGCTGAGACTTAAGATTATTCTGCCCAAACATAAATTGCAGAGCATCCCTGCGCTCCGGTGTCCAGTTTTGGGTTTTTGATATAAAATTTGAAAAATCTATCTGATCAATGCCATGTTCTTTGAGCGGAACCGGTTCGGCTACTCGTTCGCTAAACAGATGTTTTTCCCATATTTGATCATCGGGAAGATCGGTTACATTTAAAACGATGGCACGTGTCCAGGGATTTCCAGCCTGAGAAAACATAGGATAGATACTAAACGGCCAAAATTCCCCCTCGTGTGTGGCAACGAGACCGACATAGATAACAAAAATTACACCAATAATTTTTATTCCCTTTTTAGCAAATGAATGATCCATTTGATCTCTTTTTACATTTTGACAGTTAATGTTTCCTCATCAAATAAAGCATGTTCTACAGTGATTTCGCTCTGATAGTAAACAGATACGAATATATTGCTTCGAACCTATATCTTACAATATTTAAGATGGTTTTTGGAATTTTTTACCTTGAATTTTCGCATAGGTTAAGAACAGAGTCATTTGCTAATGTAATTTGTCTCTCTTATTGTAACTGAGTTTAAATGCGTAAGTGTAAAATTATTTACAGAGGGTATTGCAGAATTTTACAAATGTTTTTCCGGGTAGTTGGCATTATATCTTTTTCAATGCTTCAAACCTCCGGGGGAAGACAACATATATGGTAAGTTACAGCCCTCTTATCTTTATTTAGCCAATAATTGAGTTTGTGTTGATAGTGTTTTGCAAAATAAGAGCGTATTTTTGAATTAATTTGTATTGATAAGCAACTGCCGGTAAAAAATTGATGAAGCAAATAAATATTTTGTGATTAAACAGGGCTATGAAAAAACTCGGATTATCTATTCTAAAATCGAACCTTTACTTCGTTTCTTTCTTAAATACATGTAGGGTTTTTTGTAGATGAAAATAATTGACGTTGCTGAATTTTATACTGACCAGGGCGGAGGAGTAAAAACCTATATCAATCAAAAATTAAGAGCAGCGAACCGATTGGGGCATGAAATGGTGATTATTGCTCCAGGCAGAAAACCTGGCGAGGAAGAACGAAACGGAGGACGTGTAATTTGGGTGAAGGGACCGCGCTTACCGTTAGATCCGAGATATACCATTTTGTGGCGTAAAAAAGAGGTTCAAAGGATTATTGACCGCGAAAAACCCGATGTTGTAGAAGGATCATCAGCCTGGACAGGCGGATGGTTTGCCGGGCAGTGGAACGGGGATGCAGCAAAAACACTTATTTTTCATCAAGATCCTGTAGCCGTATACCCGCAAACATTTTTAGGCCAATTTCTGTCACTTGAAAGGATAGACCGTTTATTTGGATTCTATTGGCGGTTTTTAAAGAGACTGAGCCACAAGTACGATGCAACGATTGTAAGTGGTGATTGGTTAAAAACCAGGCTTAAAAAATTTAATATCCATAACCCTGTTTCTGTACCTTTTGGGATCGATAAAAACTTTTTCTCACCAGACCGGAGAGATCCTGAATTGAGAGCAAAGATTTTAAGTGACCTGGGTCTCCCCAAAGATGCGCACTTATTAATTTCTGTGAGTCGTCATCATCCCGAAAAACGGTTGAGTACAATTATTGATGGTTTCAAAATAGCTTCGAAAAAGAAAGCGATGGGATTGATCATATTTGGTGGCGGGCCAATTAAAAAGTGGATTGAATTTAAGTCTAAAGATGTTGAGCATTTGAAATTGATGGGTTTTACATCAAATCGATCGGAACTTGCTGATATTATGGCAAGCAGCGACTATTTCGTACATGGATCAGCGGCTGAAACTTTTGGACTGGTTGTTGCTGAAGCTATCTGCAGCGGACTCCCCATTGTTGTGCCAGACAGAGGCGGTGGTATTGATCTGGCTGAACCCGATTATGCTGAGATTTATAAAACCGGAAATAAAGAAAAGCTGGCTGAGGCATTGTTAAAAATTACCGACCGCAATCGTAACGATTTGACTAAATCTTGTGTTGATGCAGCCAGGAATTCAATCCGAACGGTAAATGAACATTTTGATCATCTTTTTTCTTTCTATGAAGAACTGGTCAGCAGGAGTAATAAAACTTAATTTTTCTGCGAAATTCCCGCACAAGTTATTTCTTACATCATATTAAAGTTCCAGGGGATACGTTTAACAGCATTACGCAGTACCTCAATACGTAGTTGTAATCTGATCTTCTTTCTATTGAATTTATTTGTAAAAAAAAGATGATTTTAAGGATATGTAATTCATTCATCCGGAATCGTTAAGGCAATCATGCTGATCGATAAGCTTTGTAAATTTCTTTATCTTTGCCAATTATATTTTTACCACAAAGAGTGATTCCGGCGCAGGTTTGTATCGTTTGTAATCTATATGAAAAAATTAATTCAGTTTTTTGAGCCTCTCGTAAAATTTAATATTCACCATCCCTTTTGGGTTTTGGGCATATCGATCGGTTTAGCGATTTTGGCTTCTATATTTGCAATTCGTTTGCAGGTTGATACAGATCTTGCCAATCTGCTTCCCGAGTCCAATCCAAATGTACAAGCCCTTGAAAAGCTGAAAGATGTAGCCGGGGGAGAAACAGAAATGAAAGTGGGTATCAAATCTCCCGATTTCCAGGCAAATATTGAGTTTGCCAGGCAATTAGCAGACAGCAGTCTGAATCTCTACTATCCGCGGCAGGATATTTATTTCTTCAACAGGGCGGAGTTAAGACGGGAAACCGGGGTTCTGAAAGATAACGCATTATATCTTGCAACTACTTCAGAGCTTCAGGATATCATCGATTTTTTGCAAGCAGAGATTGATGAGGCGCGAGAAGAAGCCAATCCTTTTTTCGTGGATTTTGGTGCTGATTTTGAAGATGAAGAATCGGAAGATGGAGATGAAGATTCGAGCCAAATTGACCAATTCCAGCAGAGTTACGACAACCTGATTCCATCGGAATACCAGGTGAATGAAGATAGTACACTGGTAATTTTAACTCTTTATCCAACAGGTTCGCAGAATAATATTCGATACCTGGAAGATATGTTCGACCGGTACCAGGAACTGATCGATAAAATGAACCCAAAGTCATTTCATCCGGAGATGGAGGTAAAGTTTGGCGGCCGGTTAAAACGGCATCTGACTGAGTTCGAATCCATTATGAATGATGTATTCAACAGCTTTGCACTTGGAATTTCGAGCGTTATTCTTTTGGTGATGATCTACTTTGGCGGAAAGAAATATATCAACTATCGAAGGGGGACGGCATCAGATAAAGATCATGGTATTTTTCAGCATATTATTCGAATGCCCGTTCCTGTGATTATTATCGGTCTGCCATTGCTGATCAGTCTCATGTGGACGTTTGGCATTACATATATGGTTCTGGGAGTGTTAAATACAATGACCTCCGTACTTTTTGTGATTCTGTTTGGCCTGGGAATTGATTACGGTATTCATTTCTATGCACGATATATTGAGATTCGTTCATCCGGGTTATCCGTTGAGGATAGTGTATTTGCATCTTATCGAAAAACAGGAACCGCCATACTTGTAAGTGCCATTACCACCGCATCTGCACTTTTTATACTTCTTGTAGCCGATTTCAGAGGTTTCTCAGAATTTGGTTTCATAGCGGGTTTGGGTATTGTTTTGGCTCTCCTCTGCATGTTATATGTATTACCGGCACTGCTTGTAATTTTCGACCGATGGAACTGGATTCTGCTGGTTGAACGAGCAAAAGATAAAGTCCAAAAGCCTGTGATTCGACGTTTTCCGTTTTCGAGAACAATTGTTGTTTTTGGACTGTTGATCTCTGTGGTTGTTTTGTCTTTTTCCGGCAACCTTCGGTTTGAATACGATTTTGGAGTACTGGAACCTGACTACGAGGAGTACGATGAGTTTAGAAGTTTTGTAAAAGCAGCAGATGAAGACACCCGAAGAAATTCAGCCTACATCATTACAGACAATACAGAAGATGTTTTTAAGGTTCTTGAGAAAATCAGAACCAAAAAGGAGGAAAATCCTGAAACTCTTATTGATGAAGTAGAAGCCTTGCAGGAGCGATTCCCGCCAACACAGGAATTAGCGGAGGAGAAACTCAAATATATTTCCAGGATCAGGCAGTTGCTCCAGAATGATTTTATTGTAAATCAAGAGAGCGAAACGCTCGATATTCTGCGAAGAGGTTCACAAACAAGAGAGCCGCTGGACGAAGACCGGATTCCCGATTACCTGAAAAACAGGTTCATGACCAAAGACGGGGAAATTGGACGGTTTGTCATTGTTTATCCAAAACCGGGTTTATCAGATGGCTTGAAGTCGATCGCTTTTAAAAATGAGATTTCAGATATTACTCTCGATGATGGTACGGTTTATCATGCCGCAAGTACATCTATCGTGGCAGCAACGATGCTCGACCTTATGCGTAAGGAGAGTCCCTATATGGTATTGGCTACATTTATAGTTGTATTTATCATCATATTGGTTTCATTCAGAAGTTTTCGCTGGACGTTCATTGCACTGATACCCCTTATCATAGGATTGCTTTGGCTGTTCGGGATACTTTTGATTTTCGGCCTGAAATTCAATTTTTACAATCTTGTAGTGTTGCCCGCTATTCTTGGAATTGGTTGTGATAATGGTGTGCACCTGGCTCACCGATTTCGGGATGAAGGCGAGAAAAATATGTGGGAGGTTCTTTCCAGTACCGGTCAGCATATTACTATTGGTTCAATAACAACAATGATGGGATTTGCCGGTCTGCTCTTCACCAATCATCCCGGATTGAACTCTATCGGAACGATGGCGGTAATTGGTATTGGAATGACGCTGATTACGGCCCTGACATTTTTACCGTCTATTGTACAGGTATTGGAAGACAGAAATAAGATTCACGATTAATACTTCTGCAATTATTTTTCGTAAATCACGGTAAGTTTTGATATGATGCATAGTGCATTGTATGTAACGAATTAAGTAACTTTTTTTATGGTTACAAAAACAGAGGCTGTTGTTTTACGAACGGTTGACTACAGCGAATCGAGTTTAATTGTGACTCTTTTTACCCGCAAGCATGGGGTTATTGCTGTGATCGCAAAAGGAGCCAAACGGCCGAAGAGCAAATTTTCGGCGCTGATGGTTCCGGGACAGGTTTTAGAGGTGGTCGTGTACATCAAACCAACCAGAAATGTTCAAACTCTTTCTGAAGCTTCCTACCTTCTAAAACTCGATCAGCTCCGGATTGATCTTGAAAAATTAGCTCTCGCCACAACCACCCTCGAACTGATCAACCAGGTACTGCACGAGAATGAGGTAAATGAGATACTTTTTGCATTCCTGGTTAAATTTCTCAGGTGGATCAATTCCTGCGATAATCCCGGCCGAATTATTTTCCCGTATGTTCAACTGCGGGTGATGTCACATATCGGTATTGGAATACAACCTGAAGAAAATATAGATGATGAAACCTCATCCGGTTATATGAATATAGAGTTGGGTACGTTATCACAAAATACAGAGGGGGCCGAATCGGTTCAGCTTACATCTGGGCAGTTTCAGTTTATCAGAGATACAATATTTTCAAAGAAAAAGTCTATTTTTAGGATTGATTTGGAAAAAAGTGAACTAAGTGAGTTAATTGAATATTTAGACAGGTATATTCGTTACCACATAGAAGGAGTAAAACCCAGGAAATCCGATGGAATTTTTGATAAGATTTTAGATCATTGATATGAAATTTCGAGATAAATTACTTTCCGGAATACTGTTGATACTCATTGGAATTATGCTGGGAATGATTTTAATGCTTTTCCGCGAAGGTTCCTTCTCTTTCGATTTAGCGGAAGTGCAGGTTACGGAAGTTAAAAAAAGCTCCGAACCAATCTGGAGCGACGAAGATCTTGAAAAAATCGACGATCGGTTCCTGTTTCAAACAGCCGCCAAACGAATAACACCAACTGTAGTTTATATTGAAACGGTTGTCTCAAACCGCAACCGAACTCGAGGAGGTAGTGATGAAGAGGAGGAAGAAGATGGATTCTGGGAACGGTTTCTGCCGCCAAGGGCCCGTACTGTTGGATCGGGTGTACTTATTACCAGGGATGGTTATATACTGACCAATAACCATGTAATTGAAGATGCTGTTCGGGATGGAATTTCTGTAACACTGAACGACAAGCGAACCTTCGATGCACGTATTGTAGGACGAGATTCCAGTACAGATCTGGCCGTCCTGAAAATAGACGCTGCCAATTTGCCTGCTGCTGTGATTGGAAATTCTGATGAAGTTGAAGTGGGGGAGTGGGTATTGGCCATCGGGAATCCATTTCGATTGCGTTCTACAGTTACAGCCGGAATTGTAGGCGCTCTCAGCCGTGATGTACAGATAATAAATGATGATTATCGCATTGAGAGCTTCATTCAGACAGATGCTGCCATTAACAGGGGCAATAGCGGCGGAGCACTGGTAAATACAAGCGGTGAGCTGATTGGAATCAACACAGCTATTGCCACCCAAAGCGGCTCCTACCAGGGGTATGGTTTTGCCGTTCCAAGCAACCTGGCGTTGAAAATTGCACGGGATATTATTGAATATGGAGAACCCAGGCGGGGATTGTTAGGTATTCAAATAATTACGGTGGACGCTCAAACCGCTGAACGAATTGGAATGGATGAAATTCGTGGGGTTATGATCAGCGGAATTCCCGGTAACCCCGCCGAGGAAGCCGGTCTCCAACCCGATGATGTGATTCTTGCCGTTAATGGCGAAAAAGTGGACGAATCGAATCTCTTGCAGGAGCGGGTGGCAATGTACCGTCCGAATGATGAAGTAACACTGACAATCTGGAGAGACGGCAAAACATTTGATCGGGTTTTAACACTCGAAGAGCGGCCTGAACAAGAACCGTTGACATCTCAAATGGATGTTGAGGGTGAGGAAGAATTGGAACAGTGGGAGGAGATTCCTGAGAATGGTTACGAACGAGGTATTGAACATAAACGGTTCGACAGCTTTGGATTTACATTGCGTGCATTATCCACACCGGAAGACCCTGAAATTTTCAACGTTTATTTTTACCGGGTTCAGCCAAACTCAGAAGCATGGAACAAGGGAATTAGCGAAGGAGACGAGCTTTTAGAGGTGAATGGTGCAGGCGTTAAAAATATGAGCGATGTGGAA
The DNA here is from genome assembly GCA_034521495.1 of Balneolaceae bacterium. NCBI lineage: Bacteria > Pseudomonadati > Balneolota > Balneolia > Balneolales > Balneolaceae > Balneolaceae bacterium. The sequence goes on along the minus strand of JAXHMK010000019.1, from coordinate 143,313 downwards.
AATGAAATTTCAAATTCTCTGAAAAACAACAGATCTTTAGAGCTTAAATTACAAACTGCAGACGGAGCCATCGGCTTCTATAAGTTAAATTAGTTTTGATGAGATATTTTTTCGGGTGTTTAGCATTTCTACTTGTACTCGCCGGGTGTTCAGGTACAGAATCCGTTCAGGAAGAAGTTGAAAGAGAACGGCCGGTTGAAGAGGAATCGGCAATCCCCGCCTGGTACAATGACGGAGTTCACTCTGCAACCGACTCTCTTGAAATTCATGGTTTTTCGCTTTCATCTGCAATGGATTCTGTGAGAGCAGCGGAACTATCAACCCAAACAGCACTGGAAAATTTACGGTTTGAGATCGACCGAACTGCAGAAATGGTACGAACTGAGTTAGCCGATTCCGAAGGGGCAGGACAGAAGTACAGCTCTCCTGAATTTATTATCCGCTTACGAAATACTGTTTCTGATCTTCCATTAGACGCTGCGAGAATTACACTTCAGCATGAATCATCAAGTCGTGGGGTGCATTATTTCTATGCCAAAGCATCAATTTTCAGAACAGAATTACCCGAACTATTTAGAAAATATTTGAGAGATGAGACATTTATTCAAACAATCGGACCTGTTTCTGAATAAAGGTTTCAATTAAATATTTGTAAAATAGTTGATTCTGTTATAACAAGGGCTTTTTGGATTCCTTGTTTTCAACTTTGCTCAACCGATGGATTGAAAAAAAAATAAATAATTTGTTTAGATTTGTGTATTCCAATAATCCTTTGAAACTCATATTATTAAGATAGGAATAACTGTTTATTTGTATCTATTTAAAATGAAATGTTTTGATACAAATAAAGGTTAATTAAATTGAGAGCAATAATGGGAACTTAAGTGCTGAATTATTATATAAATAGTTACTTAGGCGATTGTTAAATACAAATCAGAACTAAAATAATTATGAAAACACATTACAACTTGCTACTTGCAGTGCTGTTGATACCACTCTTGATAACATCAACGGCTAACGCACAGGATGAAGATCAGGTACCGGACAAATTAAGTATTGGTCTGTTGGGAGGTATAACACAGGGACATATGAATTTAGGTACAGAATACAACCCAACATTTGGATTTAATTTGCGATATGCTGCGAATCCTGCCATTGCAGTTCAGACAAACTTTTCATTCGGAAAAATGACTACCCATCCGGATGATGATAACTACTTCGAACGTGAGTTCGAAAATAGCTATATCACTACTTCGATGTCTTCGCAGATTGATATACTCAGGCTGTTAGGGTCTACATCAGAAAATGTGAAATTATATACCAGTGTGGGACTTGGTCTTATTTTTAGTGATGTAACCACTTCTGTAAATAATCAGATTGGCAACTGGGAAAATTTCAAGGGAGAGGATCATTCGGAACCGTCAATGTTTGCTTCATTTGGACCGGGTGTTCGTTTTAATTTAGGACGCCGAGTTGACCTTTTCGCTCAGTACGACTATTTCATCTCTAATTCAGAACTTATTGATGGATTTAGAACTCGACCCGAAATGGATATTGACTTGCACAGACGTACGCCAGATAACTGGAGTGCAGTAACGGCAGGTATCCAGATTAAGTTTGGCAGCAGCGATAAGGATGCAGACTGGCATACATACACACCTGGGCTCGATCCAAGTGCACTTGATGGTGTTAATAGACGCCTTGATAATCTCGATGAGCGTGTAGCGGATAACACATCCAGAATCGACGATAACCAAGAGTATCTCAGAATGCTTGAAGACCGCATGGATGAATTTGAAGAACGACTCAACAATCTCGAACAAATGCTTGAAGATATGGATCGTGTAGAGATGACGATCTCCAACGATGTTCTGTTTGCCTTCGATTCATCCGTAATTCGGGAAAGTGCAAAACCAACACTGGCAAAAATTGCACGGGCATTGAACAACCATCCCGACAGAACACTGAATGTTGCCGGCCACACTTGCGACATTGGTACAGAAGAGTATAACGAGGGACTTTCTGATCGACGAGCAAATGCTGTGAAAGAGTATCTCGTGAAATCAGGAATATCCGCTAACCGAATTATGACAGAAGCGTATGGCGAGAGTGATCCTCTTGTACCAAACGAGAATGAAGCTGCACGTAAATTGAATCGCCGTGTAGAGCTTACGATCGAATAACAGATTAAAACTCTGAACTTATAAGGGTTGTCATTTAACAATGGCAACCCTTTTTTTATGAGGACTTACCCCATTTTTATGATGTAAACATGTTACATGTAGTTTGTTCTTTTGTCTTGATACAAAAGAACGAAAAAATCAAGGCTGTGAATACTTGGCGGCGGACCCGAGTTCACCGTGGAATCCTTTCAATGGTCCATCACGCTTTTAGCCCTTAAATTTCGCTTCTCACCGGTATGAAAGGATTCATCTCACGGTTCACTCGTTGTCCTTTTTCCCGCCAACTATTCAAGGCCCATTACACTCCCATGTTTACCATTTCCACTTTATAAAAATTATAAAACACTGATTATATTTGTCTTAGATATTTAAATTTGAAAATATCGGGGTAACTTCTCTTTTTTTATATGGAGAAGAATATAAAAAAGAGGTCATGGTAAATAAGTGGCAATCTTTACGCATATATATTTATAATGTGTTTACCGGTTAAAAGACGCTTAAAGGTCACTTTTTTCGTCAACCGGTAAACAGGTGTTTATAAGATTGTCCATCAAATCATGATCCAATGAAAAAGCCATTTTTATTATTCGCCTTTCTTCTGGTATCAATTACGCTGGTTCAAACTTCTTCTGCACAAATTGGAATACGAGGCGGTTTTAATTTATCGCGATTTGTGGGAGAGGATGTTTCCGAGACAGAGGATTTAATGGGTCTCAATGCAGGCCTTTCTTTCTCTATTATTAATCTTGGACCGCTTTCTATAGTACCAGAGGTATATTATGCCGAAAAGGGAACCCGGCTAACAGAACAGTTACAGCAATTCCAGCAGCAAGATCCTGAAAATCCCATAAATCCGGGTGATGTAGAGTTGGAATTCAACCTTGCGTATGTGGAAATTCCAATTTTGGCAAAAATTCGACTTCCTTTTTTGAGTACCGAGGTTATACATCCATATATAGCTGGTGGGCCGGTGTTCGGGTTTCGGCTGGATTGCAGTATCTCCTTCACAAACGAAACTGCAGAGCAAAGGATACAGGATTGTGTGGATGACAACTTTTCTGATCTGGAAGCTACATTTAACGACGCAGATCGCGGATATGTTCTTGTATCCGGAATAGATTTTCAAATCCCGATTTTAGGCACACTCACATTGGATGGCAGATACTATCGCGGGCTTTCCAGATTGATCGAAAACCAGGAAAATGATGATATCTATAACCAAAATATTACACTGATGCTTGGTTACACTATTGGGTTTTAGAGTCAACAGAATCAATGTCAACTTTACTTTAGAATCAAATTCTTATTATATTTTTGCCGCTTTTTTTCTAATCATCAATGAGAACTTTAAATATTTCCTACCTTATGGTTCAGAATGAACTACTTCGGGGCAGAGCCCACGAGGTATCAACTTATGGTCCAATTTTTTTAACATTGGTTGCACTTTTTGTGAAGTGTCCCCCTCCGACCTGTGCAACGAAACCTTGGCGTAGTTGTAAGGGATCAATGGGGGATGATCAATCTCCCCTTGAGGGGAGTACGGCTTTAGCCGGGAGGGGTGTAATGCCTCAAAACCAAGGGGTGGTAAAACACAAAATTTAGAAAGTCATCCCCCAGCTCACTCCGTTCGCTTCCCCCTTCAAAAGGGGGACTTTTATCTTTTTTCCTACCTAAAGGATCAGGGATATTAAACAACTTATGATTAAAAACCCGTTACATGTGTTCCATTTCAGAACTAAAATAACATTGAAATACGATCTTAAATTTTAATTGATAGATTAAAAATCAACTAAATGAAAAAATACATACCTCTACTACTTCTCCTTTTTATTTGGAGCTGTTCCCCTAAATCTGGCTCTCAACTTCAAGAGGATGAGACCTCGATCCAGGCAGTCCCAATCGAAACATCAATTGACCTAACGGCTATGGAAAACGATCAGCTGACGGTTCGGATAGATCCGGGAGATTTTGATCAGGATACGGTTTTATATCGTTTGCCAAGAGTTATACCGGGAACATATATGGAGAGCAATTTCGGATCTTTTGTGGAAAATATGACGGCGTTCTACATGGATGGCAGTTCTGCACCTGTAAGCTCTACCGATACAAATACGTGGACGTTAAGCAATGCTCCAAGTGTTGATTACCTGGAATACAAAGTCAATGATACGTTTGACATTGAGAATACTGACAAAGCCACTCCCTACTCAATGGCAGGCACAAATATTTCTGAAGAGATCTACGTACTGAATCTCCATGGATTTGTTGGATATTTTGAAGGATGGCAGGAAAACAAATATGAATTAAACATCACGTCCCCAACAGATTTTAAAAGTTCTTCGGCTTTAAACATTGCCTCATCGGATACTACTACAGATCAAATAACCACCACCTATTTTGCCGACCGATATTTTGAGGTGATTGACAATCCAATGATGTACGGGCATTTCACCAAGGAGGAGTTTGAGGTAGATGGGATAGATATTGTATTCAGTCTCTATTCGCCATCTGGTAACCACACAGCTGCAGGACAAAAAGATGTAATCTATGATATCATGTCTGCTCAAAAACAGTACCTGGGAGACCTGGAAACAACAGATCGCTATAGCATTTTTCTCTACATGGCCGGTCAATCTCAGGATGCGACGAACTTCGGAGCTCTTGAGCATCATACCTCAACCGTTATGGTCTATCCGGATTACATAAATAACAATCAATTGGAAGAGGGGTTGGTGGATGTTATTTCGCATGAATTTTTCCATATCGTTACCCCGCTAAATCTACACTCTGAGGATATTCGATATTTTGACTATTACACCCCCACATTCTCAAAACACCTGTGGATGTATGAAGGACTCACAGAATATTTCGCCAGTCATTTCCAGATTTATGAGGGCCTGGATACGAAAGAGGAGTTTTACGAAAAAATCTCACAGAAAATACAATACGCAAAGACCTTCAATGATACTCTGAGCTTTACAGAGATGAGTGAAAATGTGCTGGATGAACCTTATGCATCAAATTATCTGAATGTGTATATGAAGGGGGCACTTATCAACATGTGTCTTGATATTATCATGCGTGAAGAGAGTGATAATACACGAAGTATGATAACACTCATGAAAGAACTCACAGAGAGATACGGAACTGAAAGGCCTTTCGAGGATGATGCTTTAATTGAAGAGATCGCAACGATGACGTACCCGGAAATCGGTGAATTCTTAGAAACACATGTAATCGGATCCACACCTGTCAATTATGATACATATCTAAGAAAAGTAGGGTTGGAGCAAGCCGAAGCAGAACGTCCAACATCATTTTTCTTTGCGGATCAGTCAACTCCATTTTTTAATGTTGACCAGGAGGAAGGAACAATTTTTCTGCGGGAGGATATTGAACTTCACAGCACACTTAAAGAATTAGGTGCACAGGGAGGCGATGTGATTGTTTCAGTAAATGGTGAACCTCTCAATCTTCAAACAGCGCAACAGATCATAGGCGGTTCCATGAGTTGGAATCCGGAAACTGAAATTGAGTTGGTAGTAGAGCGTGATGGCGAAGAAGTGACTCTGAGCGGAGTGTACGGGAACCCGGTATATATCAAACGAATCATCCGGGAAGTTGAAAAGCCAACCGATGATCAGTTAACTCTTAGGAACTGGTGGCTGGGAGCGGAATAACATTACTCTTTTACTAAACTTGACGGCAAATTAAGTGTAAATGTGGCTCCCTTGTCTTTACCATTTTGGTGAACTTTAATGGAGCCTCCCATCTCATTCAGATAATTAGCACTGCTGTGCAATCCGAAGCCGTGCCCGTTTTTCTTCGTTGTAAATCCCTGGGTAAAGATTTTTCCGAGATGCTCATTCTTAATTCCCGGTCCGGTATCGCTGATGGAAAGATATACCCGGTCGTCTTCCTGCCAGGTTTTGATCACAATTTTCTTCTCTTCCGGGTCCATACCAGCCATTGCTTCTTTGGCATTTTTTAGAATATTAATAAGTACATGGATCAGTTTTGAACGTTGTATAAATACAGGATTTGATGCCTGAAGATCTTTTACAATATCAAGGTTATGGCGTTCGATTGACCCCGCCTGAAGAGAGATGGCATTGTCTATAATTTCATCCAATAGAACCTGTTCGGCATGAATACCGGTACTCGCATAATTTTGCTGAGCAGCAATTATTTCATTAATTAATTCAATCTTTTCGTTCAGCCGTTCAGATTGACGAATCATTTTTTGCCGTTCCTTTTTTAAAGGATCTTCAAGTTTTAGATAATACCTGAGTAGATTTTTCCCTTTCGGATTATTTGCAATAAACTCATCAATATTGTCGATATTTTTGCGAAGCAGAAGGTTGGCCTGGATCAATCCCTCCAGTTTCGATTGCCGTGCCGTTTCTTCAATCAAAGAAGCGGAAGTGTTTACACTTGTTAAGACGTTTCCAACATTATGTAAAACCCCGGTAGCGATATCAGCCATACCGGCTTTATGAGCTTTTTCAATAAGTTCATCTTTAGTAGTTTCTAACTCCTCAAGCGTTGTTTCGAGGTCTTGATTTTTCTCCTTCAATTCTTCTGTTCGTTCTGCAACCAGTTGTGCCAGTTGTCGGTTTCTTTCCCGTATAGACCGAACCCGTAACCGGTAGATTGCAAAAATGGAAGCACCAATAAAAAGAGCTGTTAACAAGTAAAACCAGGTGGTTTGCCAAAATGGTGGTGTAATGAATAATGTGATAGATGTTCCCTCCTCATTCCAAATACCATCGTTATTGGATGCTTTAACCCGGAATATGTATTCGCCGGGATCGAGGTTTGTGTATGTTGCATTTCTTTGTGAACCAACGTAATTCCACTCATCCTCGAACCCCTCCATCAAGTAAGCATATTGATTGTATTCGGGACGTGTATAGTTCAGAGCTACAAAATCAAACGTTATTACATTTTCCCGGTAAGAAAGCACCAGTGTATCAGCCAGGGATATATTTTTCTGCAGGGGCGATTCGGGATCGGTTATATCGACCGGTTGATTGGATAACTTCAAATTCGTTAAGTAAACAGGCGGTTCATAGGGATTATTTTCAATTTTATCCGGGTGGAAAAGGATGAAGCCAGCCAAGCCTCCAAAAAGTAATTCTCCCTCGCTGGTTTTGTGCGCAGAATATCTCGAAAATTCGTTAATCTGCAATCCGTCACTTTTATCGAAATTTGTAAAGGTCTCTTCCAACGGATCAAATTTTGAGATTCCATCAATGGTACCGAGCCAGATATTTCCGCTGTCATCTTCAACAATCGACCTGATTTCATTGACGGGTAACCCGTCCGACTCGTAGTAGTTTATAAAGTGATCTTTTTCAGTTACATATTTGGATAATCCATTATTCGTAGCAAACCAAATATTGTGATTACTGTCTTCAATAATATGCCGAATGGAGTTACTTGCTATACTTAAAGAATCTTCCTCAGAGGAATACAGACGTTCAAAAACAGGATTCCGGGCATCTTTCTCTTCCGAACGCAGCAGGCTTAAACCTTCCAGTGAGCCGATCCAGATATTCCCGAAGCTGTCCTCGTAAATTTGAATGATCAGATTTGATGAAAGGGTAGTTGTATCAGTCGGTATAGATGCAAACTGTTGAACATTTCCGGTATCACGATTGTATCGAACCAAGCCATCTTGAAAGGCTGCAACCCAGATATACTCTTCGCCAAAATGAAAATCGAAGACACTCTGGATTGGATAGTTGTCACTGTCAACATCAAACATCTCATTGAAGGTGGTAAAAACACCGGCCTCTTTATTACTGAGGATATTAAGGCCGCCGGCCCACGTTCCCACCCAAAGATTTCCGTTTTCATCTTCATTCAGCGAAATTACGGCATTTGATCCTATCGAATTCGGATCATCCGGGTCATTCATATAATGGGTAAAAGTACCCTCCCCTTTGTTAAAATAGTTCAATCCGCCGCCATCTGTAGCGATCCATAGGTTGTCTTCATCATCTCCCCAAATATCCCTGATAATATCATTGTTGAGGCTGTACCGGCTGAGGGAGTTGTTGTAATAGTGAGTGAATTTGGAGTTGTACTTGTCTGATATGTTAATGCCTGATTGTGCCATTCCAATCCAGTAGCGCATCTGGCGGTCCTGGAAAATGGTCCAGATTGAATTATGAGTGAGGCTGCCGGGGGTATTGGGATCGCTGTTGTAGCGATAAAAGTTATCTTCAGTCTCATTGTAGAGATGTAATCCGCCGTTTTCGTTCCCAACCCAAAGTTGGTCCAGCCGGTCTACATACATCGCAAAAATATTATTATTCCCAAGGCTGTTTGGATTGCCCGGTTCGTGCAGGTAGTGTTTGAATGAAATATTTTCATCTTCTGTGATGACACGCTCCAGGCCCGATCGCTGTGTCCCCACCCAGAGATTGCCGTGAGCATCGAGGATAACTTCTGTCAATGAAGCTGATGCGATGGAGGTTGGGTCTGAGGGATCGGGTGTAAAAAATTCTACCTGGCGTGTTTCAATATCTACTCTTGCCAAACCGTTTTCTGCTGTTGCAAGCCAGATAACGTCATTTTCATCAATAACCATGGCTGTAATTCCCAACTGGTTTGTTATTCCGAGAGGCAGGAATTTTTTCTGATCTTTATTAAAATAGTACAGGCCATCGCCCCCTCCGGCTACCCAAAGTGTTCCTTCACTGTCTTGAGTGATCGTATTTACCACATTGCCTTCACCGCTGCTTGTTTGTGATTCTGTGGGCAGTTGGAACCGTATAAAGTTATCTTTTTCTTTGTTGTACCGGGCAATGCCATTTCCTGTCCCGATCCACAATCGGTTTTTGTCGTCTTCATAAATTTCACCTACAAAATTGTCACTGATACTTTTGGAGTTTGTTGTAGACGTATAGATCTTAAATTCCAGTCCATTATATCTGTGCAAGCCGCTATAGGTGCCCACCCAGATATAGCCCATCTGATCCTGGAAGATGTCTGCAACCCGGTTACTGTTCAACCCTTCATAAATCCGCTGGAATTGCATTTCGGGTTTTCCGGAATTGGATTGAGCAGAAGAAACATCATAATTATCAGCCAGACACCAGCTAAAAATTATGAACAGAGCCAGAATATTTTGGAGGTAGCGGTTCATAAACAGATCTATTCTTTGATTTTTCAGCGATCTCCATTTCATTTGTAACGGCAGATGATCATAAATTAAGCTTCAGATTTGCTGTAGAGCATCCGTGCGGTTTTTTTAAGAACCCGAAGAAGCTCCTCTTTTTCTATGGGTTTTGGCAGATACTCATCCATGCCAACGTTTAAACACTTTTCCCGGTCTTTTTCCATCGCGGACGCTGTAAGAGCAATGATTGGGATATGTTCCCCCGATTCCTCTTCCATTTTCCGTATTGTTCGGGTGGCTTCGTACCCATCCATTTCCGGCATCTGAATATCCATGAATACAAAAGAATAGTCTCCTGTTTGAGCCGCCTCAACGGCCTCTTTTCCAGTTTCTGCGATATCCACTTCAAACCCTTCTTTCTCAAGGATTTTTCGGGCAACGATCTGGTTGATTTGATTGTCTTCTGCTATAAGAATTTTTTGTTTTTTATCTGAATTGAAATAGCTAATATTTGAATCAGTTTGCTCGATGGATTCTTCGGAAGTTTGATTGCCGGCTTTTTTCAATGAAACTGTAAACCAAAACGTTGATCCTTCTCCGGGTTCACTCTCAAGGCTAAGTTCTCCGCCCATAAGGTCCACCAACTGTTTACTTATAGAGAGGCCGAGGCCCGTTCCTCCATATTTTCGTGTTGTGGAGGTGTCCCCCTGGGTAAAGGTTTTAAAAATATCTTCTTGCTGTTGTTTAGAGATGCCGGGGCCTGTGTCCGTTACAGAAAATTTCAGTTTGAAAGAGTCACCGGTAGATTCCAGTATTTCCAACTGAAAGGAAACGGATCCCTCTTCGGTAAATTTTACGGCATTTCCTCCAAAATTCATCAACACCTGCCGGATACGAACAGGATCTCCTACTAAATGCGTGGGGATAGATTCGTCAATCGACTTATTGATTTTCAGTCCTTTATCATTTGAGGTAAAGGAGAGGATTTGAACAACTTCATGAACTGTTTCACGGATATTGAAAGGAACCTTCTCGAGCTTCATTTTACCCGCCTCAATTTTTGAGAGATCCAGAATATCATTTATGACGCGCAAAAGTGATTTTGCACTTCTTTTTACCATTTTAGAAAGTTCACGCTGCTCATCCGTGAGATTGGTTTCAAGCAGAAGATCATTCATCCCCATTACACCATTCATAGGGGTGCGAATTTCGTGACTCATATTTGCAAGAAAAGCACTTTTGGCACTGGAGGCCTTTTCGGCTTTCTCCTTCATCTTTTTATAATCTTCTACCAGTTTGTTTAACTCTTTGGTTTGCTCTTCCACCTCACGTTCAAGTTTATCTGTATATTCAATGGCTTGCTGTTGCAGGTTCCATTTGGTAGTGAGCGTGAGTGCTGCCTGCTTGAGTGCCGTTGCATCGAATGGTTTTTTCATAAATAGAAGCTTGTCCGAACTTCCAACATTCTGCACAATCTGATCCCAGGAGTAATCTGAATAAGCAGTGCATATAATTATCTCTATATAGGGATGGGATTCCCAGATTTTTTGAATCGCTTGAATTCCATCGATTCCGGGAGGCATTCTTACATCCATAAAAATGAGTGAATATGGATTTCCACTTTCAGCGGCCTCCTGTACCATACGAACCGCTTCTTCTCCCTGGTAGGCGTGATCAATCTGATAACGTAAATTCTCCAGTACTTCTGTATTGGATGATACAGATTCTCCAAAAAGCGCACCTTCTAACATCTGAAGTTCATCGTCATCGTCAGACTGGTGACTCGACAAAATGGCTTCGATATCTTCGTGGATCGCTTCGTTATCGTCAACTAATAAAATGCGACTTGTATTCACCATAGCACCTATGGATTTTTTTCTCTTATAACTCCAATAAGTTCATAGCAGAAAATCCCATCTTATACCCGGAGGGCTGAAATATGGCAGGATCAAAACAATTATTAAAATATCTTATAAAATACCTTTTTTTTAAACAAGTGCGAGATATATTTTTTTCAAAGTTGTCTATGGCATTTTAAAAAAAGAGAAGATATCTGTCTTTTACATCTTTGGGAGAAGGTCTGTACTTGTTTAGCGTTTAAAAAAGTGATCGTCCACAATAAGTCAGAGCGACTTTTAGCTTAAGTCAGATTAACAGGTTTTTAATATTTGTTTCTATATCTATTACCGTCTGCTTTAGCTGACGGGCAAGCGAACGGTCAGAAATCGAGTGGCTTTAGCCACATCTCTTGGTGAAGAATCCGAGTGAAGCCAAATTTGGCTAAAGCCACGTAATCCTTGCTCTTATATTTTCCGTCAGCTAAAGCAGACGGTAATAGAGACCTCTTTCTCTTGTCTCTGATTTTCTTGCAACCTCCCTTCCCTACATGTGTAGACGGCGGTCTACCGTTCCACAAATCGTTAAACACGTACGAAGACTTGTGCCAGTGTTTGATGCGCCAGCTATAAAGATACCCGTCTGACCGCTTTCGTATCTGTTTAGCGAATGATTGTCAATATAAGCGTTGAGAGAAGTTACCCCGAAATTCACATTTCATAGTCTATATATTAAATATTATCAATACTTTATATATTTTTATAAATGGAAACTGAAAAAATAGGTGTAGGTCGGCCTTGAATAGTTGGCGGAAAAAAGGACAACGATTGAACCGTGAGGAGAATCCTTTCATACCGGCGAGAAACGCAATGCAAGGGCTATAAGCGAGATGGACCATTGAAAGGATTCCACGGTGAACTCGTGTCCGCCGTCAACTATTCACAGCCTTGATTTTTTCGTTCTTTTGTATCAAGACAAAAGGACATAGAACATATAATAAGTTTATATCATAAAAATGGGGTAACTCCACAACCGTTGAATAGAGAACCTTGTAGAGTATGGAATACCGATATGCGATTGGAGATATACGATCTCAGAGATACGATCTGACCTCTTTTTTTAGATCTGCGATCGAATATCGCATCAGCCAGCAGTCGGACAGGTATCTCCAATCTGAGATCAAAAAAATTCTGCATTCAGCCGCTAAACAGATACGAAGGTTTTTATAAGTAGTTAACTCAAACTTTTTAAAAGAGGGCTTTGCATTACTGCCCGTCTGCACGCTGTATGTGCGGGCTGACGGGTTGGGGACACCCATCAGCCGGTAAAAACAACCGACAGATGGGTATTTCAAAGCCTCCTAAAAATGGTTTTATATAATCAAGAGGTTGTCTAAAAAGGATGTGAGAAAAAATAATATTCTCATTTTTGTCATACCGGGCGCCGACTCTCTACCTTTTATGACGGGGTGATCTTAAATTGAAAGCTGTACCGGTTCCCGGGATTCAGGTTGACAGGTAAAAAATTGCAAATCATATTTGTGTTGTGTCAATCCATATCTGTAAGCAGTGTGAAGACCTGACAGCATTCCCGGTGCTTTTCCGGGTTTCTGTCAGCGTCAAAGTCCTTAGAGAAGGATAATCATCTGGCGAATTTCTAAACACACTCAACGCTGTCAGATCCCCCATAGGGATCCCGTCGGGGCAGTTGGTGCTGACAGGTTTCGGCCGACACTGCATCCTTGACATGACATTTGATAGCTTATCTCAACCAACAACAAAGGAAATCAGTAGCATCATCAGAATCCCTTCTTCACTCAATTTTGTATATTTATTCAGATAAATCACCAACAATATTAAAATATGATTATGATCATGAATAGTTATCAAACACGAATCCTTTCGATCTCCTTTTTGCTTGTCAGTCTTTTGGCAACAGTAGTAACTGCACAGGACGATTCTGATGTAACTGACGAGGTGCTGCTCAAACTGTATGATGGCGCAAGGGTAACCGATGTAGTTGATGGAATGGTAACAGTCGGTTATATGGATGTTGGAGTGATGGACCCTGAAATTGCTCCGCTTTGGCGAGATGTAAAAGAGATGAGCCACAGGATAGCCGGCATAGCAGTAACCGTTCGTTATGGGCCGACAAACCGTCCCATGAATCCCGGCGCGGATCTTACAAAACCTGAAAATTACGATGAATACAGGGAGTGGCGGGGCATGTGGTATTCCGAACTTTCGCCGGAACCGTTTATGGAATTCATCAAAGAGGGTTCGGTAGTTGTGATTGATAATGAAGACGATAACGACACAGGATCGGTGGGTTCATTCAATATTATGCAGTGGCAAAATGCAGGAGCTGCCGGGGTGGTTTCAGCCGGTGGAATCCGGGATATCGATGAGATCATTCTACAGGAAAATCCGGTTTATACAAACTATTACGATCGCGGGAGAGGAGAGCGTATTGGAAGAAATGAAATTATTGATGTTCAGCGACCGGTTGTGGTTGGTGGTGCTCTTGTGCATCCGGGAGATGTAATTGTAGCCGATTCTGACGGAGTTGTTGTTGTGCCCCGAAGAGTTGCAGTTCGGGTTGGTCAGATCGCTTACCAGGAGTTGGTGGCGGATATGGCGAATCGCAGAGCTCTGTACAGAGAACGGGGACTGGAGCTGGATGACACTGTTCGTGAGAGAGAATCTCCTGAAGAGTTTTTCAGACAGCTCGGGCTTCCGGAAGACCCGAACCGTTCGTCGGATAATGATTAAAAGTTTCTGACAGGCTTTGGCTGGCGCAAGTCTCCAGACTTGTGCCCTTCGAAATAGCGTGCAAATGAAGTAAGCAAAATGTGAAGCAGAGCTTCAGAATGTGCGTTGCGAAGGAGATCTTCGTACCTGTTTAGCGGCATGTCAGCGTCGAATGGAATTATCATTAGTTCGAAACGCTGACAGATCCAGTTGGTGCTGTCAGGTTATTTAATTCGAACCGCTAAACACATACAAGTCTCCAGAATTGCGCCCAATGGGTGAGGCACAAGCGAGTCTACTACGCCAAAGGCTTCGTTGACCATGGACGCTTGCGCCATGCAATGAAAGATATTTTTAGAAGGCTTTGCAAAACCGTGGTTATTGGTCAATCTGAACTCGATTCAGATTCTCCATTCGTCTTTATAGCCAGTATCTGGAGATCCTGAATCAAGTTCAGGATGACGGTCAGAGTTTTGCAAAGCCTTCTTTCAAATGACTGAAATATTTCAGCTAAAAAAATGAATTTCATCTTTTAAAAAAGTCACAGAGATCCATTCGTTATTGAAGGGGAATTCTTTCTATATTCAATCCCTAATTGAATATCGCTTCATCTATGACAATCCTCTCTACAGACAATCTTACAAAAAGTTTTGGCGAAAATGTTCTCTTCGAAAATCTCACATTTGGAGTTTCTGAAGGGGATAAGACAGCACTTGTTGCACCCAACGGGACGGGAAAATCAACCCTTCTGAAAATTCTTGCCGGAAAAGAAGTGGCAGATTCCGGGGATGTGATGATTCGAAACGGAATTCGTACAGGTTTCCTGGCACAGGAACCAGAACTGGATGATTCTAAAACTATTCGGGAATATATTGCATCCGGCGATTCTACACTGGTACAGATTATACAGGAGTATGAACGAGCAGCACAGGCTCAGGCAGAAGATTACAATCCTCAAACACAGAAAGCATTTGAAAAAGCAACGGCTGCAATGGAGGCCGCAAACGCGTGGGATTATGAACAGCGAATGGAGCAGATCCTTGCAATTCTGGATATCAACGATCTTGAGCAATCCATTTCTACACTTTCCGGCGGGGAGCGAAAACGTGTTGCTTTGGCATTTGTATTGATCGAAAATCCAGATTTTGTAATTCTCGACGAGCCCACCAACCACCTGGACCTGGAGATGATTGAGTGGCTGGAATCGTACCTGATACAGGCAGGGATTACACTGCTGATGGTAACCCACGATCGCTACTTCCTGGACAGAGTGTGCGATCATATCCTTGAGATCAATCGCGGCAAGCTCTATCACCACAATGGGAATTACCAGTATTACCTGGAAAAACGAGCCGAAAGAGAAGCGATTCGTCAAACCGAAATGCACAAAGCAGAACAGCTCTATAAAAAAGAGCTGGATTGGATGCGGCGCGGACCCAAAGCCCGGACTTCTAAATCCAAATCTCGAATACAGTCATTTCACGATGTAAAAGATAAGGTTAAAAACCAGGAACAGGATAGTGAAATGCAACTGGAAGCCGGGATGGAGAGGATGGGTAAAAAAATCCTGGAACTCAGCGATATCTCCAAACGGTTTGATGAAACAGTGATTTTAGATGATTTCAGCTACTCATTTAAACGCGGTGAACGAATCGGGATAATCGGGAAAAACGGAGTTGGGAAAAGCACTTTTTTGAAAATACTTACGGGCGAAATTGAGCCCGATTCCGGTGAAGTGGATACCGGTGAAACGATTGTTTTTGGCCACTATCAGCAAAAAGGTATTGAAGTAGACGAGCAGATGCGGGTGATAGAAGTGTTGAAAGAGATTGCTTTGGTCATTGAACTGGCCGACGGAACCCGGATCTCGGCATCGCAATTCCTGGAACACTTCATGTTTACCGATGATATGAAATATACGCCGGTGGAGAAACTAAGTGGCGGGGAAAAACGCCGGCTTGGGTTGATGATGACCCTCATCAAAAATCCGAACTTTCTGATTTTGGATGAGCCGACAAATGATCTTGATCTTGATACACTTCAGGTACTGGAAGATTTTTTATTGAGTTTTGGCGGCTGTCTGATCGTGGTATCACACGACCGTTTTTTCATGGACAAACTGGTGGAACACTATTTTGTTTTTGAAGGAGATGGTGTGATTCGGGACCATCACGGCACGTACAGTGAATATCGTGAAATGAAGGCAAAAGAGGAGGCTGAAAAGAGGAGAGAGTTACAAGCTCGAAAAAGAGAAAAGAAAAAAGCTGTCAAAAAACCACAGAAAAAACCTGTGTCCAACAAACTAACGTATTCCGAAAAGAAAGAGATTAAAAAACTGGAGAAACAAGTAGCCAACCTGGAGAAAGAGATCGACCAGTTGGAGGAGGAGATGAATCAGCCCGAATTAGACTATAAAGAGAGAGAGGAGATGTCTGCCAAATACATGAAATTGAAAGATGAAGTCGATGAGAAAACACTGCGATGGATGGAGCTGGCGGAGAAGGAGGGGTGAAACTCTCCCTTTTGAAGGGAGACCGAATTTCTCAATAGTTCTTGAGAAATTCAGAGGAATGTTAACGTCAGTCTTACGATTTACTGACTAATGGATATTTTTCCGGATGTTTAATGGAATCAAGATGAAGGTCTACATCCAGATCCGGCCAGTAAAAATGAGTTGGAGAAAGAGTTTCTACATTTAAAACCTCTTCAATTGCGGCTTTTTTAAACCATGGAAATGATTCATATGGCAAAAAATATTCCTCGCCTTTATGAAAAAGCCAAATTCCATGGGGAGAAATATTCGTAATCTCTGTATCACTGTGCAAAGTGGTCGTACCAGCTTTTTTTGATTTCATCTTTACGCTCTGTTACAATTTCAATGATTTCTTTCACCTGTTTACTACTAAGTCGATATGATGATTCAAGTTCGATATCTGGCTCAATCCAAACTTTGGCTTCACCTTCTGCATGAACAACGTGAATATGCATTCTTTCTTCTTCTCGTGAAAAAAAGAAAAAACGATACCCCTTATACCTGAATACTGTAGGACTCATATCATAAAGTTAATATTCTATACAAAAAAACCAATTCTAACAGGGAAAACTACGCCTGAAGCAAGTGTTAAGCGGAGCGTCACTTGTGCCCCCTTTCCCTTTGCAAAAAGCTTGGCACAAGTGACATCCTTGACCTGCTGATTGTAGAAAGATTTTTTTCAAGCAAGACATTATCTGACTTTATTCCAATGGATGCCTTGACATACCGGATTTAACACCTTGCTGCCGAGTTCGGTTATCCGACGGCTATATGAACGTTCTTAAACCTTTTCTGGTATTAAGCGAAGATTAGCTCTGAAGAATTAAACCGCATTGAAAAATTGTTCAGAGCTCGAATTCCGGAACCGTGATCGGATTCATACGAGAATACCGGTCGTTCACTACCACGATAAAAAGCCTCATAGCACATAGTTGCATTTCCCTATTCCTTTTGGACCGCCAAAAGGAATCAAAAACTCCCGGCTGTGATTGCTTCCGGGGCATGGTTTACCCGCACGGGTACACTCTGCGAATGCTCACAAGGTGAGCGCGCAGAGCGATTTCTCCCGTGCTGTGGTGCAAACCATGCAATCCCTCCACCAATCAAGGCCGAAGGATGAGAGATCTTTCTTATAATTGAAAGTTGGAACTATGGGCAAATTATCTGTCACTTTTTCAATGGTGTTGCCGCTCAACTACGTTAAAACTTCGTAGAGCAGGCCTTTTGGGCAAAATTAGGAGCTCGCAATGACTATACAATCACCATTCACCAATCAACATTCATTAAATCATTTCATATCTTAATCCAAAATCAGAAAGACAAAAACAGTAAAACTTATGGATCTCAAAATAAGCGGTCGTGTAGAAAAAATACTTGAAGAACAATCAGGAGAAAGTAAAAACGGTCCCTGGCGGAAGCGTGATTTTATCCTTGAAACAAAAGGCAAATATCCCAAAAAAGTGTGCATTACCCAATGGGGGGATAACATCGACAAACAGCCGGTGGAAGAGGATGCCGAGATTACGGTTTACATTGATATCCAGAGCCGCGAATACAAAGGAAACTGGTACACCGATGTAAAAGCGTGGAAAGTAGAGCAGGGCTCCGGCGATCGCGAAGCCCCGCCCAGTGCCCCCGGCCTCACGATGGAAGGCAACCAGGAGGTCGATTTTGATGAGGACGATGTGCCGTTTTGACTTTACTTGTTCCGAAGGTCTCCTTCGGAACACCGGGTTTTGAAGCTCTGCTTCAGTTGAATCTCAGTATAAATTGATGATTGTGGGCCTGCCGGGATAAAGGAAGCAGAGCTTCCGAATGTGCGTACCGAAGGAGGACCTTCGGTACGAGTATACAATGATGAGTATTGAGTGCCGGAAAAGACTCCATCACTTATCAAATATTCCTCACTCATTCCTCTTGTTTATATCCCTGTCCTTTTTATTTTTAGCAGTCGACTTTTTATAATCTCAATCTCATCAAAAAAAATTACGGAGCTATGAACAGAAAAATTACACTGAATGAATCAGATATCCCTACGCACTGGTATAACATTGTGGCTGATATGCCGAATAAACCGCTGCCGCCGCTGAATCCCAAAACACGGCAGCCGGCCGGACCGGATGATCTGAGCCCGATTTTTCCGATGGGATTGATTGAACAGGAAGTTTCGGCAGAGCAATACATTGAAATTCCTGATGAGGTTCGCGAGATCTACAAAATCTGGCGCCCCACCCCGATGTACCGCGCTACCGGTTTGGAGAAGATGCTCGATACACCCGCAAAAATTTACTACAAATATGAAGGTGTGAGCCCCAGCGGATCACATAAACCGAATACGGCCGTGCCCCAGGCGTATTACAATATGAAAGAAGGTGTAAAAAGTATCACGACGGAGACCGGCGCGGGTCAGTGGGGAACGGCCCTGGCGTTTGCGTGCTCCCAGTTTGATATGAGCTGTGAGGTGTATATGGTACGGATCAGCTACGATCAAAAACCCTATCGGAAAGTGATGATGAATACGTTTGGGGCAGATGTGTATCCATCACCAAGTGACAGAACGGAGGCGGGCCGAAAAATTCTCGCCGAAACACCGGATACAAGCGGAAGCCTGGGTATTGCCATCTCTGAAGCGATTGAACGGGCGGTGAGTGACGATCAAACGAAATATTCACTCGGTTCAGTGTTGAACCATGTTCTGCTGCACCAAACCATCATTGGCCAGGAGTCGATTCAGCAACTGGAGTATGCCGGAGACTATCCCGATATAGTTGTTGCACCTCTCGGCGGCGGATCCAACTTTGCGGGGATCTCGTTTCCATTCCTGAAGAATAATCTGATCGACGGCAAGAACACCCGGTTTGTAGCGGTTGAGCCCGCATCCTGTCCGAAACTGACCCGCGGCAAATTTATGTATGATCACGGTGATTCTGCCGGATATACACCGCTCCTGCCGATGTACACGCTGGGGCACAATTTTACGCCGGCAGCGATCCATGCGGGTGGACTCCGATATCATGGAGCGAGTGTACTGTGCAGTCAGTTGTTGAAAGATGAACTGATTGAAGCCGTAGCTCTCCAGCAGCTTGAGTGTTTTGAGGCGGGTGTGATGTTCGCCAAAGCAGAAGGAATTATCTCCGCCCCTGAAGCGACGCATGCTGTTGCCCAGGTGATTCGCGAAGCCAACAAAGCCAAAGAGGAGGGAACGGAGAAAACGATTCTGTTCAATCTCTGCGGCCACGGATTTGTGGATATGTCGGCCTACGAAGACTACTTTGCCGGAAAACTGAGCGATCACGAGATTGCCGAGGAACGGCTGACCGAGAACATTCGTGAGATCGAGGAATTACAGCCGGGTGAATAACTGAGTTGTCGCGATGATATGAGATAGCGCAAGCGTCCCGCTTGTGCTCGTAAAATAGAAGCGGAGCTTCGGGGTGTGCGTTACGAAGGAGACCTTCGTAACGAGTTGGAAAGTGGAGCTTCAGGGTAGTCGTTTCTCGTCAAAGCGCGATAGCGAAGTCGAGACTTCGAATATTGCTATTGAGGACTTCTCGACATTACTTGTTCCGAAGGTCTCCTTCGGAACACCCAGTTGAAGCTCTGCTTCTACAAAATTATGTAAGGTTTCCGCTCAATTGAGTTCATACTATAAAGAACTCTTTTTAAAATGAGCAGAAGCCGCTACAAAATATATGAAACAGAATACCCCTACTTTCTTACCAGTAGTATAGTTGATGGCATTCCACTTTTTGCAAATCCAAAAATCACGGAAATAATATTCGAAGCACTCCAATTTCTTCAAAATTCAAGAGATGTTGATCTGTATGCCTATGTGATTATGGAAAACCACATCCATTTCATTGCTTGCCATGATGATCTATCTAAAATTCTGCAAAATTTTAAATCTTATACTGCCCGTCAAATGATTGACTTTCTTAAAAGAGGAAATTATCATCGATTGTTGAATCAGATCAAACTGGCGAAGTTAGAATTTAAAAGACAAAGTAAATATCAGGTTTGGCAGGAAGGTTCTCATCCGAAACAGATAACCACCCATAAAATGATGATTCAGAAGATTGAGTATATTCACAATAATCCGGTAGAGCGTGGTTATGTGAATCTTCCTGAACATTGGAGGTATTCATCAGCAATGAATTATTTAGAAATGGAGGGCTTGATTCCCGTTACAGTATATGAGGTTTAAAAGGAAGCGGAGCTTCGTATTTGGCATTCCGAAGGAGACCTTTGGAACGAGTAGAAAGGAGGTCAACTACGCCGAGGCTTCGTAGACCAGGGATCTTCGCAACGAGTAAAAACCAACGCTCTGAAAGAGCTGAAATCAAACAGCCCGGGGTGAGTGAGCACAGCGATCGTAACCCTGGGACAACGAAGTTCCCAAAAAGAAACCCCGAGTTGATGAGCGTGGTAGAGATACAATCGGAATCGAGGGGTTGCGGGAACGGCGTATTTGAATATGTTTTTGTATTCGTCTGTTTTAAGAAAAGCAGAGCTTCCTTCCAACCGGTGTTCCGCAGCAGAGCTACGGAACAAGTAAAGGGAAGCGGAGCTTCCGAATGTGCGTTACGAAGGAGGACCTTCGTAACGAGTTGACAATCAAATTCACAAAATTCACTTATTATGCGCCAAATCGTAAACACAACCAACGGCAGCTACGACGTACTTCAAATCAAAGAAGTCCCCGATCTAATCCCTGCCGATGACGAACTCCTCATCCAAGTCAAAGCCAGCGGGACTCAACTTCGCCGACATCCTCGCGCGGAAAGGCCAGTACCAGGATGGTCCCGATAAACCCTGCGTGATGGGATATGAAGTCTCGGGCGTGGTTACGGAAGTAGGTTCTGAAATTGATAATGACTGGATCGGAAAAGAGGTGGTTGCCATCACACGTTTTGGCGGTCAGGCTGAACAGGTTC
Organism: Balneolaceae bacterium; assembly: GCA_034521495.1. Taxonomy (NCBI): domain Bacteria; kingdom Pseudomonadati; phylum Balneolota; class Balneolia; order Balneolales; family Balneolaceae; species Balneolaceae bacterium. The sequence goes on along the minus strand of JAXHMK010000019.1, from coordinate 121,948 downwards.
TCGTGAAAGAAAACCAGGTTCACGAAAAACCGGAACGGCTCTCGTTTGAGGAGGCAGCCACGCTTCCCGTCAACTATCTGACCGCATGGGTACTGATTGTGGTGATGGGCGGACTTCGCGAAAATGAATCCGTTCTCATACACAATGTGGGCGGTGGCATGGGACTCGCCCAGCTCGATATCGCCCAACATATCGGGGCGAGAACATTTGGAACGGCGAGCCCTCGTAAGCACGAATTCTTAAATGGCCGCGGACTGAACCACGCTATCGACTACCGCAATAACGATTGGTATTCCGAACTGATGAAACTGACCGATAACCGCGGCGTGGAGCTGATCACCGACCCGCTGGGCGGCAAGCACTGGAAAAAAAGTTACAAAGCCCTGCGCTCAACAGGCCGGCTGGGAATGTTCGGGATCTCAACGGCAAGTTCCGGTTCCGGCGGCGGACTCAAAGCCACTTTCAATCTTTTAAAAACGGTGATCGGCATGCCGTTTTATCATCCTGTTCCGCTTATCAGCAAAAACAGAGGCGTATATGGCGTCAATCTCGGCCACCTCTGGCATGAAGGAGAAAAAGCACAAGGCTGGATGAAGGAGATTCTGAATGGTGTGGAGGAAGGCTGGATCAACCCGCATGTGGATACGACGTTTTCGTTTGAGGATGCCGGAGAGGCGCATCGATATATCGAAGAGAGGAAGAATATCGGGAAGGTTATTTTGGTTCCGTGATTTATTAAACCGCAGGGAACACAGGGAAACGCAGAGATTCCTTGTACTTGTTCCGAAGGTCTCCTTCGGAACACCCCTCCCCTGAAGCTCTGCTTCTAACAAAATGTGTGTTGAATTTGATGTTTGTGGGGCTGTCGCAGAAGGGAAGCGGAGCTTCCGAATGTGCGTTACGAAGGAGGACCTTCGTAACGAGTAAAAACTCAGCGTCCCTCCGCGCGCACCGCGGTTAAATCTCTCCTGCGATTCATCGTTTTCTAACACTTATTCGGATCGGGGACAGGCTTGGGGGAGTCTTGAAGAATGCTCTTATTCCACATTAAACAACATTATTTTAATTTACTCAATGTATTGAGTAAATTTACTCAATTAAATGAGTAATTATATTATGGCATTTCAAAGATCACAATACAACCTTCTCAAAAAAAGAACGGAAGGGGAGCAGAGGAAATTTATCCAGGTTTTATATGGCCCCAGGCAGGTGGGAAAAACCACGCTGGTTCAGCAGTTATTAAATCAGACAAAAATGCCGAATCACTATGCATCGGCAGACGGTATTGCGGGTACCGGAGCCTCCTGGCTTTCTCAGCAGTGGGAGACGATCAGGATTAAATCGCGTACAAATGAATCCCGAAAATCCATATTGATTCTTGATGAAGTTCAAAAAATTGATAACTGGAGCGAACAGGTTAAAAAGGAGTGGGATAAAGACAGTACTGAAAATCTCCCGATTCATGTCATTCTTCTGGGATCATCACGGTTATTACTCCAGCAAGGTTTAACAGAATCACTTGCCGGCCGGTATGAGGCGATCTATCTGCCGCACTGGTCGTTTTCAGAGATGAAAAAGGCATTTGGAATTTCTGTTGAGCAATTTATTTGGTTCGGCGGATATCCGGGAGCAGCGCAGCTTATTAAGGATGAAGAACGGTGGAAACAGTACATCCGCGATGCCCTGATTGAAACAACGGTATCAAAAGATATTTTAATGCTGACCCGCGTGGATAAACCGGCGCTTTTAAAGCAGCTATTTGAGCTTGGCTGTGATTATTCCGGACAGATTCTATCCTACAATAAAATGCTTGGACAATTGCACGATGCCGGTAACACAACGACTCTTTCCCACTATTTGCATCTGTTGGATACGGCCGGCCTGTTAGCCGGTCTCGAAAAATTCTCTCCCAATAAAATCCGGAAACGTGCTTCCAGCCCAAAACTTCAGGTACACAACAGCGCGTTGATGTCTGCGCAACAGGCCAACTCGTTTGAGGAGATCCATACACAGCCGAAAAAATGGGGGCGATGGGTTGAAACAGCCGTTGGCGTACATCTTCTCAACCAGAGTTTAGTTACTGATTTTGAACTTTCGTATTGGCGCCACAGTAATAATGAGGTGGATTTCGTCATGCAAAAGGGGGAGAAGGTGATCGGGCTTGAAGTAAAAAGCAGTACTTCGAATCTAACAAGCGGAATGCAGGCATTCTCCGACAAATTTAATCCGGACAAAGTTCTTATGGTTGGAGATTCGGGATTGCCAATTGAGGATTTTTTAGCAGTTGATCCTATCCATCTGTTCTGAGTATTGAACCTGCCTGTTTCTCTGGAATCCCTGATATATTGAACCGTAGGGGAATGAAAAGTTGTAATCTCCGCGTTTCCCAGCGCCCTCCGCGGTTAATAAAAAATGTAAGGAACCCTGAATTTTTGGTTCATACAGCTGAACTCTAACAAATTAAAACTGTATGACTGAAAATCAGATTGGAAATAAAATAGTACGTGCTGCCATTCAGGTCCATAGAAATACAGGGCCAGGATTGCTGGAATCAACCTATCAAGCTTGCCTGGAATACGAATTAAAGAGATTCGGACTTTGTACGGAGAAGGAAGTAGCCCTCCCGGTTATTTATGAAGATGTAAAACTGGATTGTGGGTATAGAATTGACTTGCTGATTGAGCAGAAGGTAATTATTGAAATAAAGTCAGTGGACAGCTTGAATGATATCCACATGGCCCAGATTTTGACCTATCTTAAATTATCAGATAATAAATTGGGATACTTGCTCAATTTTAATGTCCCTTTGATGAAAGACGGAATCAGGCGGATAGCCAATAATCTTTAAACTTTTTAAACCGCAGAGGACGCTGGGCAACGCAGAGATGAAAAAACTCTGCGTTCCTCCGCGCTCTCCGCGGTTAATTTATTTTTCCAAAATGCACCTTCACCGAAAACGAATCTACGCCGGGATTGATCTCATTCAACAACCCAAAGCCGTTGCTGATATGCCGGTAGCTGATGGTAAACCTGTGGATGGGAATGCTGGCTTCCAGCAGAAAATGCACCCTGGATGCCACTGTAACCGGAAACCGGCGCTGAAATACCATCATGCCCGCCCGGAAATAGTCCAGATCAAGGGGGGTGAACGAGAGGGCCAGTGAGGAGGTTTGGTTTATGATTTTATCCGACCCGTTGAGTGAATAGAGAGTCTTATCCCAGTTATGAAAGTAGTGAGCACCCAAAAATTTGTATTCCACATAAAACTCAGTCAACCCCACCGTTTCCCCCCAAAGCTTGTGAGAAGCGGGAGAGATCCCGATGGATTGAGACCGGGCATCTGTCCACAAAAAAACCAGTACTGCTATGAGAATAAATCGAGCCACGGCTCAATATATTGATTTCGAAGAAAGATTAAATGTAGAATAGTAAGAGGACTTACCCCATTTTTGTAAGTGTAAACTTATTGCATGTTGTATGTCCTTTTGTCTTGATACAAAAGAACGAAAAAATCAAGACTGTGAATACTTGGCGGCGGACACGAGTTCACCGTGGAATCCTTTCAATGGTCCATCAGGCTTTCAGCCCTTAAATTTCGCTCCTCGCCGGTATGAAAGGATTCTTCTCACGGTTCACTCGTTGTCCTTTTTCCCGCCAACTATTCAAGGTCGGTTATTTTCCCAAAATCCCATTTCCACTTGTTAAATGTATTAAACTACTGTTATTTAATACTTTAGCATACTTAAACTTATAATTTCGGGGTAACTTCTCAGAATAGCGAATATTGGGAATGTCAGTGTAAGCCCACTCTGCGTCCCTCCGCGCCCTCTGCGGTTCTTTTTTAACCGCCGAGAACGCGGTGATTTTTTGCTCAATCTATTTCGATTCTCACATCTGTTGATCCCAAATCGCGAAATCATATTTAAGCATTGAGAAAGATTAGTTTTTATTATTTTGTACGAATGACAGAAGAGTTTACGTTTTCAAAACACGCAAAAGAGCGGATGAGAAGCCGTGGAATTTCTGATTGTTTGGTTGAAAATGCAGTATTCAATCCCGATACGATCATGTAAGCGAATCTATCATAAAATTCTGATTGAAAATCAGTCAAAAGTTTTACTTCGTGTTTTTATGAATATTTGTAAAGAACCCAAACTGATTATCACCGCCTATAAAACATCCAAGATCGATAAATATGAACATTAAGTTTGATAAAGAAGCTGATGCCATTTATCTGAAATTATCAGATGGCGAAATTGCTGAAAGTGATGAGGAAAAGCCGGGTATTATCATTGACTATGATAAGGATGGTAATATTGTGGGGATTGAACTTCTCGATGCCTCCCAAAAAACCGGCAATCCGGCAAGTGTAAGTTATGAAGTTGGGTAGAGATTTCCACTGAGTTCTCTGCCTGTCCTGAATCGTCTGGGCGGTTTTTTCTTTATTAAACCGAGGAGATCGCAGGAGATCGCAGTGGAACGCAGAGATTTGCAGCTCACTCCATCTCTATTCTCGTTTCCCATCCGTCGAACGTAACTTCCATTTGTTGGGCGAGATCTTCAAAATGATAAAAGAGACGTTCAATGTTTTCAGGACTTGGAGAGATCTCTTTTTCTGCAATCAGCAGCCAATCATTCGAGATGTCTGACCTGTCACAATGGACAATTTCATACCCATCTTTCTGTAATTGATGAGCCGTCCTGTACAGGTTCTCTTCAAAATCGGAGTAGAACCAGAATGTGACGGGCCGTTTTTTGTTAAGATCGGCATCGAGGTTTTGGAGAATATCGACGGCGCCGTTACTGGCTTGTTTCTTTGGTGAAGTCATAGGCCATACATTTGGGTTGTTTATTGTATGAACCGGGATTGCAGGAATACTTACAAAATAAAATGATTGATAGAGGTCCATTCTTGGTGATCCCTCCCCAACTCCGGCCTGCTCTCCGAATCGTTCCCGGCGGTTCATTTTCTTATTTACCGCTGGGTACTGCAGAGAACGCGGAGGTTGATAAAACCATTAGGCGCGATTCGCACTCTCGAAGCAGATGCATCTGAGAGAATCCATCAAAAAATCCTTGGCCTCTCTCTACTCGGATACCTCTCACAACTGGCCGGAGGAGACCACATGGGCGGCGGGTTCCGTATAAGCCGTTTTTGTTGTTGAGTGTGATCAATTTAATCACGCTTCTTTTGAAAACTTTTTGCTTTCTCATCCAGAATTACAAAAAGCACACCATCTATTTTTAGAGAATTTATTTCATTTCCTTTGATGAGACGGTAGACATGCTGCCTGGTGATGTTTTTCTCATCCGCGAAATTTGAAATTGTCTGTAATTTATTTGAATCAATCTGCATGGTTAGATATATTATGTTACAACTGTAACATTAAATGATATCAATAAATTACCCGATTCTGAACACAAAGGATTTAGATATGAAATATGGAGATGATATCAAGATAAGAAAATGGAGTAGAAGATTAAAAGTAAACCTTTCGGATTCATTTGGGATGAATACGGACAACTTTTTTGCTTCTGGATATTTACGAGTTTAAAAACTTTGAGAAACTTAGCGAGAAATTTCCTGAAATTTTAAAATCCATTAAAGGAGAAGGAGAGTGGGCTTTTGAATTGTATCAAGTGCCGAAAGAATACCGGATTTGGCATTCTATGGGGTCATTGCAAGATAGATTCGAATAGAGGAAAAAAGTTTCTCAGACATCTTGATATGAATATTGCTATAAATGCAGTAGTAATGGATGAAGAGTGTATTCTTTTATCGGGTGACCAGCTTTTTTATGAAGACAGTATCACCAAGCCTCACAAATTAATTGAGGTTAGAAAAATCGAAATAAACTGGAAATCTTTAGCTAATTGACTGTAATAAAACTAAGAAGGTTTTTAAAATCGAAATTTGGGTGATTCATAATGTCACTCAGTTCAACTGTTGAATTGGATTGATATTAAAATTATCCCTATTTTCTAATCATTATGTGGCTATTTCGGAATTGTGCGAATGCTTACAAAATTAAATGATTGGCACGTTCACATGGCGCTCTCCTTGCGACCTCCGAGGAAAAACGCAGATAGAGAATGCGGAGGTTGAATTTCATCACCCGCGATTGGATATTGAACAAATGCATCAGACAGAACCCATCATAAATTGTTTAACTTCTTGGGATCGTACACCTTCCTTAATTGGCCGGAGGAGACCAACGGGCGTGCTTCGCAAAAACCGTTTTTGTTGTTAAATGTGATGTTAGAGATACAAGACAGAGAATCTCGAAGCATGACAAGACGCTGGCAGTGAGACACTTCATTTTTTAGTATGAACAGTTGAGTAGAATTTTTGATTTGAATGGTTCATCAGTATATTCATCCAACTAAGGAGAACGTAAAGACTGCTATCAAAAAATGGGTACATTACGCTTTTCAGTGTCATGAATCCTTCCATGTTGAAATCTTTGGCTAAAAAAAGGTTCTATATTTCGTTGTTAATCAAGATGAAAACAAAAGAGATTTTTACTCATGATCTTGCTGTTGGATCTTGGAGTTGGAAAGAATATGGTTTCTTCCATCCTGTTTTTGGCTGAAAGCATTTGATATGGTTGATGACGAAAATGAACGGCCTACAAAATTAGCTCGATTTTTATTTGGGTAAGCTTGGCGGATCCATATTTAGAAGATTTAGGAACGCTTTGGCTTCTGCATTACAAATCGGCGAAAAGTTGATCAGTATCCATCACTTGGTCTTCAGATTCGCAAACAGCGAATTGAATTTGACAAAAGATCATCTCTCAACTTTTTGATAAATGAATGTGAGAGAGTAGATGAAACCCATTGAAATTCTATTGAGAAGATATAGGAGTTTTTTAAAAAAGTCAAATGTGCACCCAATCAGGAAAGAAAAGGATAAATATTGAGTATCTATTTGTCTCTGTTGATTGATCTAAACCTCGTAAAGAAATTTGAAAATTACGGAACGGATGAAAGTGAATGGTATAAAATTGAAAGTTCTGACAGGGAAATGCTGCCAATTGAGATCTTTTTTTATGTGATTTTAGAAAATGCAGAAACTCATGGAAAATCTATCTCATTTCATAAGTTAATGAATGAAGATAACAGTCCAGGTAATATATTTGCACTTACAATTTAGACGGCGTGCTTGTGGCGAAAATAAATAAGTTGGTCAGTAAGTACTATGGACTCTCTTAAAAGAGGATGGAGGCGTTCGTGAACTCCAAATTAATACTGAATTTGATAAAGAAGAGATTTTAGACCAGATGATGCAGAAAATTAGAAGGTTGAAATCTCTTGGTAAATATAGAACGGAATCTTTGTAAGAACAAGTTCTAATTATGTCGTTAGTCCCAACTTCTTGCCAGATATTTTACAACCAATTAGTGGGGAGTTTAAAAACGGGTACACATTCCTTCTCGATTATCGGTTCTTATGGTACAGGGAAATCTTCTTTTTTGGTAGCATTTCGGAAAAATCTCATCGGAGAGACTCTCTATTTTGAACCACTAAATGGAGAATTTTCTGATCTCAGTGGATTTGAGTTTGATTACATTGTCGGGCAATATGGCTCACTTATTGAAGAACTCGGTCTTCATTTTGATGTTGATGACTTTCGGAATGAAAAAGAGATCATAGCACTGATTGATCGGAACATGAGGAATTAAAAAAGGAAAAATTTTGGTTTTGGTTATTGATGTATTTGGAGCATCTTGAATATGCTGCTAAAGAAAATCCTGAACAGGAGCTTTATTTTATTCAATTGCTGGCTGAGTATGCAAATGAAGAGGATAAAAACATCTTTTTTATTACCACTTTGCATCAGGCATTCGACTCATACGCACATGGACTTGATCTACAACAGAGAAAGGAGTGGGATAAGGTTAGGGGAAGATTAAAAGAACTAACCTTTAATGAACCTGTCGAACAATTACTTTTTATCGCAAGCGAATACGAAGCTGTAGAAGAAGCCGTTTTGCCATTGAGAAAAAGATTAATGGACTACTTAAAGCGATTGAACTTGCAAAAGTTTTTCCGTTAAAGAGTGAGCTAAATCTTGATTTGGCAAAAAATCTTTATCCTTTAGACCCGCTTTCTGGTGCTGTGCTATCATTAGCACTCCAGAAATATGGTCAAAATGAACGTTCACTATTCACCTTTTTACAGTCAGATGAATTTCTCGGTATTAACGACTATGATACTGAGACAAATCCATTCTACAACTTGGCTTGTGTTTATGACTATTTAATTCATAATCACCATTCATTCTTTCTTCAAAGTACAATCCCCATTACGTGCAGTGGGGAAGGTGTTAAAGAAAGCTCTTGAACGGGTTGAAGTAATTTTGAAGAGAATGTTTTCGAAAGTTTAAAAAGTATTGGTGAAAAGTTATTTGGTTTTTATATTTTTGCCACGGAAAGGTGCTAAGGTTGATAATAGTTTTCTTATAGAAGATGGTGAAAGAAGCATCCTAGATTTTGATGTCGATTCTATTAAAGATCTCAAAAAGATATTGTTTATTTTACAGCGATATATTTCGTTCAGGGTACCGATTTTTAATATAATCTGAACTTCAGCAGGCGTCAAGCAAAATTGACCCCGTAACGGAGGAATTGTAACTCCTTTAAAAAAAATACTTTGCGTTTCCATACAGACCGGCAAAGCGGGCTTATTATGAAAAAGGAACTCCCCGTTTCTTTGAATTCGTGCTTTATGGAAAAACCTCGTTAGAGAACCCCCGGTACAGCCCGATTGATGGTTATATCAATCTGGTGTTCAACACTTCCTTCGATGAAGTATCGGGAACTTTCTAAAGATGTTGAGGGGCCGATCCTATATGGAGTTTTTGAAAATACTTCTGAAATTGAAAATCAGATCTTTTTGATTGAACGTACGAAGTTCGTGATTGGAGAGATTGAATCAGATAAAATAGCTGAACGGGAGTTGAAGGGGCTGCTTGATGTTCAAATTGATGAGCTGAACAGCATGATTATGGATAATATTTATTCGGCTGCCGAAGATTTGCGTTGGACCCATAATGGGTTTGAGTTTAAAATTAAGAATAGCAAAACTCTGAATAATGAGCTTTCTAAGATTTGTGAAAGGATTTATCACAAAACCCCCATCTTTGATAATGAACTGATTAATAAGGAGAAGGTAAGTCCTGCAATTTATAAGCCGCGAAAAACTCTCCTGAAACTTTTAATCGAAAGTTCTGAAGAGGAGAATTTAGGATTAGATCCAGATACTTTTCCTGCAGAAAAAACGATCTATCTTTCTCTGTTCGAGCAAAATGGCGTTCATGCTGGAGATGGTGAAACCTGGGAGATTAGGAGCTACGCTGATGAGGATCAGTCGGATTCAATCAGCTTTGGGATGTTTGTGAAGAAGTTTTTTGAAGCACAAAAACAGGCAAGAAGCCCATAACGATATCAGGTGTCCATTTTGAAGAAGCCGCCCCTTGGTTTAATAGAATGGATCTATCGAAGCTGTGGGTGCCCGTTTTTCTAGAGTCATCAAAGAAAATGATTATGCACTTTTTCAAGAAGAGGCGTATATACCCGAATTGACCTATGACATCGTAAATCTGGTCTACAGAAATCCAAAGCTTTTTGAAATTAAATCCTATCAAATTCATGTGATGTAAAGAAAAAAGTATTACGCGAAATATCGAGCCTATCATGATCATGACGAGACGACGGATTTTTCGAATCAAAGCTTTGTCGAAACAATCCGTCCGTTTGTTGCTAGCTCTATAATTCACTGACCTGGATATTGGCCGCCGGACCACAAAAATAAGCCAGGCGGCACAGAAATTACGGGAGCACGGTGTAAAACAGCGACAGAACCAGAAAAAGCGTTCTTCGAAGATTTTCCATTAGCGCTTGGATATACAAACTTAGAAGCTCTTCGATCCGATAAAAGCTTGAAACAGTTTGTAGATGATTTACATAAGTCGATCGAAGAGATCAAACATTCCTACACGCATTTAATTGATCGAGTGGAGCGATGTCTTTTAGATGCTTTAGACTTTAGCCAAGATATAGATTTTGAAACATACCAAGAGAAAATTAGATCTCGATATGACTGACAAGAAAACCTACAAGCTGGCACTCATCTCAAAAGAAGTTACTGGGACGGTTATTGTACGCACTTTCGGATCGTGAAAAATGGGTGAGTTCGGTTGCGTTTGCTATCCTCGACAAACCACTCACAAAACTGGAGGACTGACGGAAGAACCACTCCTCCTTGACAGATTATACACCCGAATTGAAGAACTTGACAATTTGCGTGATTTAAGTAGTTTGAATATCTGATTTTAGAAAGAATGAATGCACAGGGTTACACTTCAAGGTTTTGACAGGACGCCGATTGATTAGCGAATCTCATTATCGATGAAGCCGAAACTTTCAAGAGACAAATCGACATTAAAGAGTTGAAACGTCTATTAACTGACGACAAAAAAACGAATATGGCATTATTGCTAAAACTGATTGAGGACGTAAGAAAAATAAATCAGTGATGTACGACAAGTTATTGGTATTAGCGGCGGCAAAGATGGTGCAGCGCTCATCAATCTATCTTCAAGAGCATTTTCCGATCTCTCTGACTTAGAGCTTTATTGCTGTGATACGGGACGCGAACTGATAGAAACCTATGAGCTAATTTGAAAAATTAAAGAGGCTCACTTAGGGTAAAGAAGTAAAACGGCTTAAGGCAGTTGATACCGATAACATGGCCAAACCAAATTTTGAAGAAGAGGAAGAGATCTCCCCGTTTGATTATTATCTAAAAGACTATGATGGGGTCCCTTCCCTCATCCTATGCTCGGTGGCGTACACAAAAAATCTGAAGTTGAAACCGTTTGAAGAGTACATATCGGAGACGACCCGACCACATCGTATGTAGCAATTCGTGGAGATGAAGAACGAGAGGCGTATGTCTCAACGCAACAAAACGTTCAAACTATTTTTCCTTTCAAAAAGAACATCTGGAGTTTTGACGTGATCTCATTAGTACTGGACCAGCACAATATTGGTCAGTTAAAAGAAATTTATGAGAAGAAAGTTAAGCCACACCAACTTGAACCGGATTCAGGAAGAGGTTGAACGTCCCGATTTCGGTTGAACACAATTTAAACCGAAAAACGAAAACACTCATCGATTTAGATGCCAAGACGGCGTTTCAACTATGCCCGTTTTCATTTCTTAAAAAAAACCGATTATCCCTTGGGTCGATTAGATGATTTTCCATTGCTGGACAAAAGCCATCTGATGCCGGATGAACAGGTGATTGTACGAGTCACGTAGTGTTAAAATGTTGGAACGAACCGATCAGGGTTTCGCAGAGATCCTCAAGAAGATTAGAACACGAGGTGGACGGGCAAACGCGAACCTGTTCCCGAACACGTTCAGGGTGCTTCTTACTGTTTCTACCAGCAAAAAATTGAGTGGGTGTGGCTCGTACTGAAAACAACCGCGAAAAGTTTGATCAGGCGGTAAAGTATGAAAAGGATGGATTTACCTGCCTGGAAGATGAATCCTCTACTTGAGTTAGCCAACACCTGAGCGACGAGACGAAATAAAACGACAACACTTAAAAAAGAAACAGAACGGGTCCAGCAAAAAATCTAAAACTCTGTTGAATAATCTTTAGAGGATGAAGAAAAAGGAGAAATAATTTCGATAAAGAGGATGAGGATTATGCTGGGTGTACGGTTTGTTTCTAAATAAATTATGAGTGAACTCATCAATAGAAGAAATAGATACAGTGAACTTGTTCAATTATGAAGACTGTAATCCTATTCTCTTTCCACTCGTCTTTCCAATATGAGTGTTCTCTCAGGTGAGCCTACCATACTGATTATCAGATTTTGAACAAGTTAGATTATTCAATGATGATAACCAGGATCTTGAGCAAATTATCTTATTTAAAGGGGAGTAAGTTCACACATCAAGAGCTACGTTCATTTTATTCGGCTCAATTAAAAGTTTCTATTCAAAAAAGACATCAAAAATTTATTCAAAGAACAATTTAAGCAGCTTTGTGACTATTAGAGAATCCCTTCCATTATTTTCTGATGAAGCATGATCATGAAGGGGATATAGTGGAAAACGAGTTATTGGAAGAATTTCCTGAATTGTTGGATGAGGTTAGCAGAGATAACGTAGTTACTGAAAATGAAAAAGAACTATTAATTGAACGGGCTAATGAATTAGGCTTACCTGTCGAGAAAATTGACCATCTACAAAATAAAAGATTCATTGGTTATTAAAACTTTTAGAATTTTAGTAGATCAAGTTTGTGAAGATGGTATTATAACAGATCGAGAACACTCCTTTGTATTAGAAAAAGCAGATCAATACAATGTACCCAAGAAATAGTCTCTAAATTATTAAAAAAGGGATTAGCAAAGGTAAAGATTCTAAAAGAGAAATCTGTAGATGAAGATTTTTATCTGTATATAGTTTCTTTTTTTGTGCTTAGATTTGTTGAGAAATCAATTGGCAAAAATATAGTTGATGAAAATTTAACTGAAAAAATATTCAACGTTGACAGTGTTACAAGTTCTTCAATTCGAAGCCATTCATGGGGATGTATTGTAAGCCATCGAGAAGTCGCTCTGTACTTATCTGAATACTGATATTAAAATAAATAATGTGAATGTATTCTTAAGAAATTTAGGATTAAATACCCTATCGAGAGATGAAGCTATAAAAAGATACAAATCAAATATTGAAGGGAGGACATTAGAAGATTTTCAGAAAAAGATACACGAGTTCTACTAAAGAGTTTAAAGGTTTTTTATACCAGCTTAACTATAAATCTATGAACTCCAATGAATTATTTACTCATAAGGTAAAAGGAGATGAAGTAATTATACAGATAAATATTGACCATCCTCTCTTCATACAGAACAACAAACAGGTTGAAGTAATTGAATTTTTTATAATAACGCTCATATCGACAAAGTTTGAGTACACAAATAATAAACACGTGAACCATTTTTGGAATTTATTTAAGCTATATCAGCAACACTTTACAATAACAAACCATTAGTATGAAAGAGGCTTATTATTATATAAATAAAATACCAGATGGAACTCTATTATGAATTAATTGGTGAAGATGTACATAGGGCTATTGAATCATTATTATGTCAATGAACCGGATAAGAAAAAAGCCTGACTATGCAAAAATACTTTTTAATTAAATATGGTCGTAAAATCTTATTCCGAAAGGATGTATTCCAAAACTTAGTTTGGTTTCTAAGTGATTCTGAAATTACGTGCTATTAGAGATTTTTTGAATTGGAATAAAGACCAAAGTATTGAAAAGCTAAGAAAAAAGCTATCTAATAAAACGATTTGGATACGGGAGCCATAAATTTTCTCAATCTGTTCTTAGAGCTTTAAATCTCGATGTTGATAAATATTTCCCACCACGTGAAACGGTAGAAAAAAGTTTTGAAGATGTTAAAAGATCCGCAATTTCCATTACATCAGTATCAAAAGAATGTAAAGGATGAAGCAATTAAATATTTATTAGATCCACAAACTTCTCAAAGACTTTTCAATTCATATGCCAACCGGTTCCGGAAAGACTAAAACAACAATGGAAATTATATCAGATTATCTCAGATGCCGTTCAATTAATACGGGGTTTGAGAAGAAAACTGGTATAGTTTGGTTAGCACATACAAAAGAACTTTGTCAGCAATCCTCTGAAAGCTTTAGATTAACATGGGATTTAAGAGGAGATACTGCTATCGATGTTTATGATTTATATGGAGATAATGAATATCCTGAAAAGTTATTAGATTCCGAAAAATTCATTGTTTTTGCTGGTTTTCAAAAGATGCATGCTCTAAGAAATTCTAATAAAGATTTACAAAAAAAGATTAAAAGAAAGCTAAGGAATGACACAAACTTAGTCATTGTGGATGAGAGCACATAAATCTCTTGCAACTACATATAGTGAGTCAATTAATTATTTAACTAAAGCGAATGTAGATCAACAATTAATTGGATTAACGGCAACGCCAGGAAGAACTGCTGATGATGATATTGAAAATAAAATGCTTGCCAATTTTTTTAGATCCAATAAAATAACTTTAACAGATGAGTTTGGAATAGAGGTTGAGAATCCAATTAAGTATTTACAGGATATTGAAATTCTGGCAAAGCTTAATCGTAGAAGCTTTATTCCAATATTGAAATAAAATTTACGGAAGAGGAGCTCAGACAACTGAAACTATATGGTGATGAAAAACTGGGTAAAATTTTAAATGCTTTAGCTGTCCATCCGGGAAGGAATCAAAAAATTATCACTCGAATTGAACAATCAGTAAATAGTGGTGAGTCTCATTTTAGTTTTTGGTTGTAGTGTTGATCATTGTATTATTTTGGAATCACTTTTAGCTCAAATCAATATTGAGGCAAAAAGTGTATTGGGTCAGACAAGTAAATCAGAAAGGAATAAAATTATTACTGATTTCAAAGAAATAAGCTTAGTGTATTAATTAATTTATGGGGTACTTACGACAGGTTTTGACGCTCCTAATTTAAATACAGTTATTATTACTCGACCGACTACCTCAATTGTTCTTTATAGTCAGATGTTAGGTAGAGCTTTACGGGTCCAAGAAATGGTGGTAACTACCAAAATACTGTCGTGGATATAAAAGATAATTTTGATAAAGGGACCACAGGCAAAATGTTCTCATTTTTCAATAAGATTTGGAATTAATCATATAAAATATTATGGCACAAGGAGTACACTTTTTTGATCCAGAAGGTATTTTATCATTAAGAAAAATGGATATCGAGATACGATGGCTTTGGCTGAATTAATTGATAACTCAATTCAGGCTGATTCTGAAAATATTAGAATCATTCTCATAGAGAGAATTAGAGAGGGTAAGAGAAGAACATGGAATGTTGATGAAATACTAATCGTGGATGATGGGCATGGTATGAGCAAAGATGAGACCATGCGCTGTTTAAGATTCGGTGGAGGTACGAGACATGGAGCTAAAAAAGGTCTTGGGAAATTTGGTTTTGGTCTTCCTAACTCTTCAGCATCACAATGCCCAAGGTTTGAAGTTTATACATGGCAAAATCCGTCAGTAATCTACCGCAATTATTTTGATTTTAATGAAATCTATAAAGAAAAAACTGAATTTCTTCCTGAAGTAGAAGAAAGTAATAGTTTACCTGGTTCATTTAGTCACTTGGGTATAGATGTAAATAAAAATAATACTGTGATAAGATGGATTGATTGCGATCGTTTGTCTTTTAAAACTGGAGGACGTTTAGCTAAACATATAGAAAAACCTGTTGGTAGAATTTTCAGACATTTTATTAACGATGGTTTAATAAACATTAAAATAGATGTTTATCAAGATAACGGTGATAAAATTAGCTAAGAAAAAGGAGATGTATAAGTAAAGTTAAACCGTTGGACCCTATGTTTTTGATGACTGGTACACAGTTACCTGATCCCTATGGCAATGAAGCGACAGATATTGTTCATCCGCAAGGAATGGCGAGTAATGAATATTTCACAGTTAAGGTGAGAGAAGAAACTGATAATGGGGAAATAGAACATAAAGTAAACGTTAAATTTAGTAGAGTTGAAAACAGAGAAAATATTCATGGTGGTTCTGAACTCGGTGAGATTTATAGAGAAATGCAGGGAGTTTCAGTTGTAAGAGCTGGGCGAGAAATTGCATTTAGACTGACTTTGGGTTTATGCACAGATGTAAGTGATCCCAAAAATAGATGGTGGGGAGTTTGAAGTTAGATTTGAGCCGATTTCTAGATCACTTGTTTGGTCTTGATAACAGTAAGCAAAACGTATTCAACTTTAAAAATGTACTCAACGATGATGCAATTGATGTTCTTAATGATGAGGATAGCCCAACTGCTTTTAAGTTGATGCATGAACTTGCCAAACTCATCAATCCCAATATCAAAGAAATGAAAAAAGATATTGATGAGATGAAGAAAGGGAGTAGATCAAAACAGGAAAAAGAGACTGAAGATGCAGGTGAACTTGAGGATGAAGTTAGAACCGATTAGAATTCCACCAACGGATGGAAAGCGAGATAAAGAGGTAACTGCAATGAAGGATATAAAAGAAGCCAAAGAATGGATTTTAAATCGGTATCCTAGTCACAGCAGTGAACCGCAGAAGTTAAATGCTTGCTTTAGACTGGTTCTTCAATAAAAATCCTTTTGAACAGTTTATCGTGTTTAGGCAACTAGGCGATAATGACTTACTTAAGCTATACAAAAATTAGGAGATCAAAACGATTATTGCGGTAAATCGCAACCACGAATTTTGCCAATAGATTTATTGTGCCAATTTTTAATAGTGAGGATTATAGTAAAATAGATCCTTTTGTTAAGTCTTTTTGGTGCTATGGTACAATCAGAATTGGCATTTGTCCAGAATCTAGACAAGGTCCTTCAAATACTTTCAGATCTCAATTAATTGGGATATAATTTGAATTTGTATATAAATGAATGGTCAGCAATATCTAGTAAGTAAAATTTAATCTTTTACAATAATTCCTTTGATCACTTCGGAAATTATAAAAAATGAGTATCTAAAGTTCATTGATAAGAGGATTAATTGAAATTTTTTGTCCAGTCATATCTTTTTGAAGTTTTTAAGAAAATAATCAATAAGACAGAGAGGACAACAAGGGTTATAACGAGATGGAGATTATCTGATTTTAGAAATGGATATGCAGATATAAGGATATATGACTTATGTTCTCTACATGGGATTGATTTATATTTAAATCCAAGAGTTCATCTGAAAGCTACCATTAAAAATATGAAGTCGAATGTTATTCATTCTCTTCACAGCAAATCTAACAGGAAGAGGTTTAAATATAGACTCTCCTGAACGTATACAACTATGAATTATCTGGAATCCTCAGAACAAGTAGCATCCAAGATTTTAAGATATTTTGAAAGGATTGTACAGGATTCAAATTGATGGTGAAATGAAACGGTAGATGTGAGAGATTAAAAAAAGTTTAGTAGAATTGGATTCTTATGAAGTTACTGAACCTAAAGAATTTGATTTCATGACAGATAAAGCATTTTATATTTCACAACTTCCTCAAACATCTTCTACAAGGACTTTATAGCTTCTAGTAGCTAGCTGCATCTTTCATGAAATTTACTGATGAAGATTAATAAATTGTGCAATTCACGACTGTATCAATTTATGAAATTCTCGAGAAATTAAATTGATGAATGTTCTCAGATGCTTTGTCTCATGCTTTTTTTAGTCATCCTTTTATTAAATAGATATGATTGAAGAAGTCAATACATTGATCGCGCTTCATGTGTTTAGTGAAGCTGTCAAAGCAATTGGATTCAAAATGATGTCTTAGATTGTGCCAGTTCCTAAAAGGAGAGAATTAACTGAAAAAGTAAAGGTACTCTACAAGTGGATTGAAGAGTTAGGGGGAGATAAGTTTCAAATAGATAGGCCTCGTCATTCACAAAGGATAAAGATTGTAGATTTAGATTAAACATCTGTTGTGCACCTGACCCACACTTCTTCACCACAAAAACCGATGTCATTCTCGATAGTGGTAAGTCCTGGTTGCTAATGATTAAATATTGCTTATCATTACTATATGTCAACAGATTCATTAGAATCAGAACAGCCGCTTTCAAGCTGGTTAAATAAACTGATTAATCACGTGGAAGATGTTTGTCAAGAGATTTACTTCGAAAAGGGTTTGAATTCAAAGGTTTGCGAATTCCTTTGGTTTCTCCACAAGGAACCTTCAAGCCAAAAGAAGATGGATTATCCCTTAGCGATTACGACACGTCCCAAGGTCCGTACGAAGATAGTTTCAACTATAAAGATCAGCTTCTCTACAAATATCGGGGCACTGATCCGAAACATAGAGATAATGTAGGTCTGAGAGAGGTCATGAAGCGAGAACTCCCACTCATATATTTTCACGGAATTATACCTGGCCGATATTTGCCGATATTTCCGGTATATATAATCGAGCAGCAGAACCCAAATGACCTTTCTTTTTTACCATAGTTGCCGATGAAAAAGTCATTAATCCAGATACGTTGAAGACTTCTGATTTTGTAGCAGTGAAAGAATGAAGGTCTGTAAGGTCTTACATCACAAGGCAAGTTAAACAAGAGGTCCATCAGCATGGATTTCGAAGAGAGAGTTATTGCAGCATACCGCTCACAGTGTGCATTGCCCGTCAATGAAACATGGTGCAGACTTTCAGATGCCGCCCATATTGTTCCCGATGGAGAACCCGATGGCACACCAACAGTTGATAACGGTCTCGCACTTTGTAAAATTCATCACTCAGCATTTGATCAATACATTATTGGCGTCACACCTGATTATCAAATTAAAATTCGAAATGATATTTTAAATGAAATTGACGGTCCAATGCTCACTTATGGTTTTCAAAAACTCCATGACCAAAAACTCATCCTGCCTAAATCAAAAAGTTCATGGCCAGATCGTGATAGGCTTGATTGGAGATATGGAAAATTCCGGCAGGCTTAATTCGGAAAAGCTCCCGAAATTCTACCAGCTCAAAGGCTCGCTGGAAAAGTCCAGCAATAACTTACCGACCTGAATGCCTGGCTTGCGCCAAAGTACAAGGACTTTGCAAAAATGATATACGATTGGAGATCATGCCGGTGCGTCAGATATGCGATAGTAGGTAACTCAGATATCAGAAATCGAATATCGCATATCAGAAATCGCATATCCTCTTTAATCTTTGTTTTTTTCACCACCCCAAACATCATATCATCATTCGAACTCTTGCAGTCCGTCTGTTCCTCAGCTTCTTTTGGGAACCAGATCATCCACTTCCAAAAGAGCATTTTGACTAACTGTCTCAATATCTCTATAATTGAATTGCATCAAGAAATTCGTCAATCGACGGATTACCAACCGGCCTTCTCGGGCACGGTGGTTTCAGCGATGTGGGATAGGCAGATACGATATCCAATGATACGAGTCCCATCTTATCGGTCTTGATGTAACGAACCAAAACCTTCATAAAACGTTACATCTTATGCAATCAAACAACGATCAAAAAAACCAATACAATAGAACGCTCAATGCCGAAGAGCTTAAAGATCTCAATCATTCCTTTACACAGGCGGGTATAAAATGGATTGCCATGTTTAAAGGGATTTGGGCTGAAGTGGCAGAGGTTAAAAACGGACAGGTCACCATTTTGGCCACATTTCCAAAGCGAAGCAGTGACTCTCCGGAACCCGACCTGGTCCTTAAAATTTTCTTGCACTGCCGTGCCTTTAATTTTATAGATGACGTGCGACAGATTCTTTTACTTATGTATAAGGATCAGGGATCTGCAGGTTCAGTACGCCTGGAAAATAACCTCTCAGAAAAAGAGAAAACGCTTCTTGCACAAGCATCTGCAACGTTTGGGAGTTCAAAAGTTCACATTGGTGAACGGCTTTATAAACGCAAAGAGTTGCTGAAGATCTATCAGGAGTCCTGATAAATCTAAAATTATAAAGTGAATGCTAAATTAGTGGCAGCCGGATGAAGGCTGCCTTTTTAATCTTAAGTGGTTTAATTCCCCGACCCTCTGAGTCGGAAAAGATTAAAGTCCCCCTTCCCACGAAGTGATCCCTTCGGGAGAAGGGGGAAAGCGAGCGGAGTGAGCAGGGGGATGACTATCTGAGTTTTGAATTGACAAAGTCTTGGTTCTGAAGCATTACACCCCTCCCGGCTAAAGCCGTACTCCCCTCAAGGGGAGATTGATCATCCCCCATTGCCCCCTTCAAAGGGTTGACATTACCCATAAAACCTCAATTTTTGAGATGATCTCTTTATTAAGGTTTATTGGAAAGGTTGAGTATCATTTATAAAAATAGTTTATCAACCTTATCGTTTACCTTGTTCATTTTGTCTTGAAACAAAAGAACCAAAAATTCAAGGCGGTGAAAGAATTGGCGGCGGTCACTGAATCTCTGCTACCTTTTATCAATGGTCCGCCTCGTTTATAGCTCGTTAAATTAGTTCAGAGCCGGTATGATAAAAGGTCCCCGCAGATCTTCAGGCTTCCTCAATCCGCCAATTCTTTCGAGGCCGGAGTTGTTCTTACCCTAAAATAAATCAACTCTAAAACGGCGATAAATGGATGTTGAAATAACTATTATTCCTCTTTCAAAAAGCTTATTGTAGATCTATTTTTAAAATGTTAATCGGATATATTTAAAAAGTATACATAACAGCTTTAAGTCAAGAATTACCAACCCTTTACATAGCCTAAATTGGCCATATTTAAAATTACATGGGTATTGTCAGCTTCAAAGGGGGACACTTTACAATAAGTGCAACCATTGTTAAAAAAATTTGGATTATAAGTTGATACCTCGTAGGCTCTGCCCCGAGGTACGTCATTAAAATTGAAATACGATTGCTGGCACCAGCCTGGCTCCCGGCAGAGGCGAAGTCAGGGATCATTTCATCTCGACCATTCTCAGATACATTCCACACTTTTGCATATAAACAGTAGTTGTTATAAATTAACAATTGTTTACTAATATTAACTACTGTTTATGAGATCTGTAGCAAAATCAAATAGTTCATTAAAGGTTCCGCTGAATGATATCCTGGGATACCAGGCCAATATTCGTGTGCTCAGGTATTTGACGATACATCCTGCATCTGTGAGTTATAGCGAACTGGCAAAGCAGACAGGCATCACTCTTCCGGGAATTCACAAAACCGTGAAAAGACTGATAGAAACGGGAATTATCGTCTATGCCGGCAGCGGGAAACAGCAATTGATTACTCTGCGAACCGAACACCCGTTGTCGGGAATCATCACTGAGTTGTTCAAAAAGGAAGATGAGTATTTTAAGAAGCTCAAAAAAAGCATCAAAAACCAGATAGACAGATTACAGGTTGAAATATTTGCAGCATGGATCTATGGTAAAGTTGCAGACGGGTGTGATGAGTATGGCGATCCGTTACAAATTGCCGTTCTTGGAAAGGCAGATACGGTTGATCGTGCTGCAGAAGAACTTCGAAATTACCTGTTCAAAAGTGATATTGAAGCAGACTTTGATGTTACGATTGAACTTAACGGAATGACGCCAGCGGATCTTGAAGTGAGTAAAAAAACTCTGACAGGGAGAATCATTCATCTCTATGGAATGGATCCCATTATCTATGCGGAGGGGCGTGGTTTTTTTACAGAAAAAGCAGAAAATCATCAAAATTTAGATAAGCGCTCGCAACTTGCAGGAAAGGCCTGGGGTACTGTTTGTGCACCAACATCCTGAATTGATCTCAAGAACCATTCAATCTTTAGAAAAAAGAATAGAGGAAGGAGACAGCCATACAAAAAATGAATTAAAAGAATGGAAAGACTTTCTGGAATCAACATCTGTTCAGCGGCTTGCGAAGTTCCTGGAGTCTGAATCTGAGCGGGCAACACAAATGCGGCAATCAAATCCTTTTTGGCTGGTGGTATCAGATGAAGAAAAAGAGGAATATGAGAAAATCCTGTCCAAATTAGTACAAAATGAATATTGAACAACTGAAACACGCCATTCGGGCCGCTTGTAATGTGGCAAACGACAATGAAATGATTGTCTTTGGATCACAAGCTATTTTGGGCATGTTCCCCGAGGCCGATTCCAGGTTAAGAAGGTCGATTGAAGTGGATATGGTTCCTAAAAACAAGCCCGGAAACGTCGACAAAATAGATGGTGCTTTGGGAGAAATGTCTGCTTTTCACAAGACTCATGGTTTTTATGTTCATGGCGTTTCTGTTGAATCTGCAAAATTGCCTCCGGGGTGGGATAAGGGGATTTTCAGATCAGAGATCGGATATCGCATATCAGAAATCGCATATCAAAAAGAGAAATCATGGTGTGGCAGGCGAGATTTTTTCTTGGTTGAAATGTCCCTAAAAATGGTTTTATGTAAAAAGACTGATATTCGATTGGAGATATTTGATTTCAGATATGCGAAGGGCGGGACAGATCAGAAATTGCATATCGCATATCTTCACAAATTTCATTTTTTCTTTACTCCCTTACCCGATGTACCCATTCGCGCAGTTCTTCACTAAATGAATCAAGATCTTCCTCTTTCATGAGGCCGTGGCGCAGCATCATCAGGATATGCATATCCATATTAGATTTTGTGTATCCATCCAGGCAGTCGCGCAGGATTTTTGCCTCTTCCTTCATAGCATCCAGCGTATCCCAAAATTGCTCCGTTGGTGTTCGTTTATCGCTGTTCAGAAGTTTGATAAATGTTGGATTGCGTTCGGCGAGATATCGTTCGCGCAGCTCCGGCAGCATATCACAGAAGGTTTTCCAGTCCCGTTTTGTTGGTTTCATTACTGAGAGGTTTAGGTTGAGGGATTTATTTTGTTTGATGTAAACCTGGTCGATTTTAATCTGTCAAAGTCTCATAGATCACCCAATGGTCCTTTTGCGCAAGGAGGGGAGCCTCTGATATGCGATTGTGAGAATCGACACTGAGGTTGTCGGTATCATGCATGTAATTTGATCTCGATGATATGCGATTGGAGATTAGCGGTGGTCGGACAAGTATCTGATCTCAGATATGCATAGTCGGAGCATATCAAATATCGCATATCAAAAAGAGAAATCATGTTGAGATAGGCGAGATTCTTTCTTGGCTGAATTGTCATTAAAAGGAGGCTTTGAAATACCCATCTGTCGGTTGTTTTTACCGGCTGATGGGTGTCCCCAACCCGTCAGCCCGCACATACAGCGTGCAGACGGGCAGTAATGCAAAGCCCTCTAAAAATGGTT
Source organism: Balneolaceae bacterium (assembly GCA_034521495.1). Lineage (NCBI taxonomy): Bacteria > Pseudomonadati > Balneolota > Balneolia > Balneolales > Balneolaceae > Balneolaceae bacterium. The sequence continues at coordinate 99,077 of JAXHMK010000019.1, read as the reverse complement.
TTGTGTCAAAAGATGATATGCGATTGGAGATATCCGATCTCAGATATGCGAAGTAAGGAACAGATCAAAGATCAAACTCCTTCAATCAAAGATCTGTTGTGCGTAACACCAAAACGGTATGATCGTAATCTTAAGAGAACTCATTTTCATCTGAACTCTATGATCATGAAAAGATTTCGAATTTTGTTACTTCTCATTTCTGCTCTTCTTTTTTCTCCATTTTTCACTCTCATCGCCCAGCCGCCAACGGTGGATCACCATTTACATATCCGCAGTGAAGACGGGACCCAGGCGCTGGTTCGAATCCTGGATGAAGTGCAAGGCCAGCAAGGAGTGAAGCTGCAGCCGTCAGTGGAAGCCGGAGATGTGGTGGCTCTGCTGGATTCAACCGGTACGGAGAAAGCGGTTCTTCTCTCCACCGCCTACTTTTTTGCAATGCCCGACCTGGAGTTTGAAAACGAACGGGAGCGGCTCCGCCGGGAAAATGAGTATGTGGCGGAGCAGGCCGGACACAACCCCGACCGGCTGATTCCCTTTTGTGCCGTGAATCCCCTCAGCGAGTACGCACTGGAGGAGATTACCTGGTGCGGAGAGGATGAACGGTTTGCAGGGCTGAAGCTGCACCTCGCCAATTCTGATCTGGACTTTCGAAATGAACAACATGTAAAGGCACTGCAGGAGGTCTTTAAACGAGCCGGGGAACTGGACCTGGCACTGATTGTGCATCTCTGGACGCGCCACCCGGATTTTGGAGCGAAGGATACAGAGATTTTTATACAGGAAATTCTGCCCGAAGCCGGAGATGTGACGGTTCAAATTGCTCACTTGGGAGGTCCCGGAACCTATTCGGAGGTAACCCGCGAGGTAGCCGGCACCTTTAGCAAGGCGATCCAAAACGGAGAGGTAAACGGCAGTAATCTCTATTTTGATCTCGCCGAGGTTCCCGAAAGGCCGGAACGGGCATCGGATGAACAGGAACGCCAACGCAGAGAACAGGCGAACCGGGAGCTGGCGGACCTGATCCGGGAATTGGGAACAGATCGCGTGTTATGGGGAACCGACTGGATTGCCGGTCCGCCGCAGGTTTACATGTCAAAACTTCAATGGCGGCTGCCGGATGATCTCTGGGATGCAATTCGGGAAAATAAGGCGCCATATTTGAGGTAAGAATCCGGGTAAAAGATGATATGCGAAGTACGTGAGATATGCGAAGTAAGAATAGATCAGAGATCGCATATCGCATATCTGAAATCGCATATCAAAAGGGCAGAACTTAACATGATAAAGACTAAGATACTTTATTAACTGAATTGCTATTAAAAATGCTGGTGTGTCGAAAGATGATATACGATCGCAGATATTCGATCTCAGATATGCGAAGTTAAAACAGATCAGAGATCATATATCGAAAAAAATACTGTAAGGGATCTGTGATTTTTGGTTCATACAGATAAAAACCTATGAAAATGAACCGAAAAGACCTTGAAAACCGACTTATCGATTTTGCAGTGATAATTGTGGATCTCGTAGATGAAATTCCAAAATCGAAAGGCAGAAATCATCTGATAGGCCAACTTGCCCGATCTGGTACATCTCCGGCTCTAAATTATGCAGAATCTCAAAGTGCAGAGTCCAGAAAAGATTTTATTCATAAGATGAGCATTTCACTAAAAGAACTGCGAGAGACTCTGATGTGTCTGATCATCATTCAGAGATCAAAAAAATATAAGACGAATTCGGAGATGATTGCTGCAACAAAGGAGTGCGACGAATTGGTTTCAATTTTTGTTAAAAGCATACAAACAGCTAAAAAGAAGCTTCGTTGATATGAAAAGGGTTTTAAATCAGAGATCGCATATCGTATATCAAATATCGCATATCAAAAAAGAGAAATCATTGTTTAGGAAACGGATTGTTTTATTGGCTGAAATGTCATCAAAAAAATGTTGTGTTTTAAAAGACGATATACGATTGGAGATATGCGATCGCAGATATGCGAAGTAAAACACATATTAGTCATCGGTTGAGTGATTTGGGCTATTATAGCAACCAGTAAATTAATATAGTGTTAGATCAATCCATCAATTTAATAGTCAACTTGGAAAGTGGCCACAAAAGCACAAAAACACTAAATATTTTGTGTTTTTGTGGCTATCTGATTGACTATACGAAGGCTTTGCAAAACCGTTGGTATACGTCAATCTGAACTCGATTCAGATTCTCCATTCGTCTTTATAGCCAGTATTTGGAGATCCTGAATCGTGTTCAGGATGACGGTCATTGTTTTGCAAAGCCTTCTATACTTTTTTTAAAGATTATAACGCTGATCCCACTCCGAAAAGGCGATATTGGGGAATTATACCCCCTTTCATTGGCTTTAAAGGCTTCTTTTTTTAAAATAGACTTTTCGGAGTAGGCTCAACGCTAGAGTTTTAATAAGATTCTCAAAACTCATCCGATGTCTTCGGCTTAGATCAAAGATCAATCCTGACATCAGTAGAGAAAACCAAATAACCAAAGAGGAATTCGATTCAGATAGGGATGTTCAAGTCCATCCAGAGCCAGGAACGCGTTTTCGGTCTGTTGAATCTGCCTGTCGCTTTTGGAAGGCCCGCCGATTTCAAATGTCCATTTTCCATCTACCAAAAAATCTCCATCACCGGCCAGCTCTATAGTATAACCTGCATTTCGCAATTGATTAATGAAAAACGTTTCACGAAGTGTGCCGACCTCGGGATCATTTTTCAGGGCATAGCTAAAGTTTGTGTTTTCCATAAATATCTTATCCGGCTTTTGCAGGGATGCAATTCCTTTGGATGAACGCGTCAGCAAATTCAGCATCCGGGCATCTTCAAGATTCTTCAGATATGTTTTTACGGTATCTCGTCCCATCTCCAATCTGCCCGCAATTTTAGAAATATTGGGCTCAAAAGGAGCGGATTCTGCAATTACTCCCAACAATTTCTTTATTTTAATGGTATTGGCCGCCGAATACCCTTCAATCAACTGAAGATCTACCTCGATGACGGTATTGATCACTTGATTAAGCTTTTGCCGAAACGTGGATTGTTGTTCGGTTATCGAAAATGGAAAGTATCCGTGCTGAATATATTTTTCAAAGAGGGGGAGGGGGTGTTTGATGTTATCGAGAATGGGTTCCGCAATCTCTTTTGGATTCCCCGTTATCTGTTCCAGTTGTACGGGGTGAAACGATTTCTGATATACAAATTCTAAATACTCACGGAATGAAAGGCCCGTAAGTTCGTAGGTTAGCGCTCTGCGGCTAAGGTCGGCTTCTCCTTTTACCAGCTCCAATGCCGAGGAAGCTGTGAATACTACATTTAGATCCGGCAACCCGTCGTAGATGTTTTTTAACTCTCGAGACCAATGAGGGTATTTATGGATCTCGTCAATCAGCAGTAGTTTGCCTCCATACTTTACAAATTGGCGGGCAAGATCATACAGCGAATGTTCGTAAAACCATGTATGATCGGCAGTAACATAAAGCACCTGGTCTTTGTCGGGTGCGGAGAACTTCAGGTGTTGCAGCAACATTGTCGTTTTTCCGGTGCCGCGCAAACCGATGATCCCGAACATCCGTTGATTCCAGTTGAGCCGATGAAAAAGGCTGCGAAAATAGTGGTCGGTTATCGATTCCAGTACCTCTTCTTGGTATTCAAATAGTTTTTCCATGATAGTTGACTTGAGTACACATCAATATTAATAATTATTGACCTATACACAAGTCAAAAATACATAATTACGACTTCTTAACGAGTCAAAACCGATATTCGATTGGAGATATTCGATCGCAGATATGCGAAGTGGGAATAGATCAGATATCGCATATCAAAAAAGATCAATACGTATTAAGGCCATAAATCCTGCCAAACATTAAAAAACGGAATTTTTAATGTTTGTTTCGATTGTATGCTTTATTTTAAGGTTAGATTTCCTATCAACCCTTAAAACGATGGAATATTAATGCCAAATAAACAGGTTTATCCGGTAAACCCCGACCGTAATCGTCCATGGAACGAACTTCCGGAGCTTCCGGTGGATTCCTCGCTCTATCGGGACGTGGAGATTTATGAGCAGCTTGGCCATGCAAAAGAGGCGCTTGCTTTGCTGGCGGGCCGCAGCATTGCTATCCCCAATCCGTCGGTGCTGATCAACTCCATTACCTTACAGGAAGCGAAAGTATCAAGCGAAATAGAAAATGTGTTCACCACCAATGATGAACTCTACAAGGCGGTGAGTGATTCCAGGACAGAGAGCGAAACGCCTGCTCCGGTCAAAGAGGTGCTGCGCTACCGCGAGGCGTTGTGGGAAGGCCATCACTACCTGGAAAAACACGGACAGTTCGACCGCGACTATTTTATTCGGCTCTACCGCACCATTATGGAAAGCGGAGATGGTATTCGTCCGCCGTTTGCACGCACATATATCCGGATGGGCGGAACCGGGCCGAATGCGGGCAAGCCGGCATATACTCCGCCACGCGGGAATGGAGTTGTAGAAGCCAGGCTGGACAATCTGATCAGATATCTGAATGATAAAAATTCGGAACCTAAAGATGTTCTGCTGAAGATGAGTATCGCACACTTTCAGTTTGAAGCCATTCACCCGTTTCGCGATGGCAACGGAAGGGTGGGACGAATCATGAATCTGCACATTATCACACAAAATCACCAGCTCGGCCTGCCCATCCTCTACCTGAGCCGTTACATCCTGGAACACAAAACCGATTATTATGAGAGGCTTGCCGGAGTTTCGCAGCGGGGCGACTGGAAAAGCTGGATTCTCTATATGCTGAAAGCGGTAGAGTGGACAGCAAGGCTGACCCTGCGGAAAGTAAACGACATCATCGAAAACAAAGAGGAGATTTTGCAGGTGATCCGGGATCAGACGGATATTCGCCGGCCCGAAAACCTGGCCGAAGCGATTTTTACCCAGCCCTACACGAAAGTAAACCATTTGGTTGACCGCGGCCTGTACGCTGAAAACACCGCCCGAAACTACCTGAATGAACTGGCGGAATTGCAGGTCCTGGAAAAACGGGAGATCAAAGGAAGGCACTATTACATCAACCCGGCTTTGGTGGAGATCTTATCATACTGAGTTCGCAAATTAAAAGATGATATGCGATTGGAGATCGTGCCGATCGTCAGATATGTCGCAGGACAAGTCCGATCAGCAGATGCAGAAGTCGATCAGAGTCGCATATCTAGAAATCGCATATCAAAAAACCAATCATTTGTTAAATCTGAACCCTGAACCTCGTGTCCTGAGCCCGGGAATCAGGCTCTGGGAGGATCCCGCAAACTACGCGAGAACTCTACCAGGTCTTGGGGATTTTAAATCGCACTCCACTCTTTCAAAAACTCTTCCAGCCCAACCACGTCAATTTGTTTGTGAACCGGGTACCGGTCATGTCCCGGAGTAATGATAAAGTTACGGGCCGTCTGGTTGTCTTCAATTACGTTATGAAACCCTTTCGTAGGTTTGGGGGACCGATTGAGCTTAAAATCGATACAGAACAGAGGTTTTTCATTTTTAACCACAACAAGGTCGGCCTCGGCGCCCTGGTGAGTTCGGTAAAAATAGAAGGAGTAGTTATTGGGTGCAGTTGCGAGTAACTGCTGCAGAACAAATCCCTCCCAGGATCCGCCCGCAGCCGGGGTTGACCGCAGTGCATCTTCGCTGTGAATATCCAACAGGGAGTGCAGCACGCCGGTATCGCGGATGTAGACTTTAGGAGATTTGACAAGCCTTTTTTTTACATTTCTGTGCCACGGGTGCAGTCTCCGGATGATGTAGGCATGCTCCAGGTAGTCGAGATATTTTGAAATTGTTGGTGAGGTTACGCCCACCGATCGTGCAAGGTTCTCCTGGTTCAGTAGCTGACCGTTTTGATGGGCCAGCATTTTCAGGAAGTTTTTCAGCTTCGAAAGATCCGTGTTCAAACCGAGTAATGGAAGATCCCGCTCGATGAGTGTACGTGTATAATCGCCGAGCCAGCGAAAGGTGTGTTGTTTTTTCCCGCTTAGAAAAGGTTCCGGAAATCCTCCCCTGATCCACAGCCGGGAGATCTCATAATGGTTTGAGATTTCAGGCCAGGTAAGTGGTTGCAGCTCCTCATAGGTAATCCGTCCGGCAAGAGATTCGGATGACTCGCGTATAAGTACCGGCGAGGCGGATCCTAAAAGCAAAAACCTTCCGGACCGGCGGTTCCGGTCGATCACAGACCGAAGAACAGGAAACAGATCGGGTCTTCGCTGTACCTCATCAATGATGATCAAATGATCATAAAATCGCTCAAAAAAAAGTTCCGGTTCAGAAAGCTTACCGTCATCCCGTGGTGATTCAAGATCAAGGTGTAGAGTCTTGCCATCTATTCTATCTGCTATTCGCCTTGCAAGTGTAGTTTTACCCACCTGCCGGGCACCGGTAAGTGCCACAACGGGATAATCCTGAAGCAGATCAATGATGGCATTTTGTTTGATCCTGTCAATGAATGTTTCCATGAAAATTGCAACTTGTATTTAAGGATTTCATGGGTAATATATATTTTTTAACATGAAATATTAAAATATAAATTTAAATATTCTTGGTTTGTGAAAGGAGAAAGAGTGTAAAAGATGATATGCGATTGGAGATATTCGATCTCAGATATGCGAAGTAAAACATATCAGTCATCGGATAAGTGATTTGGACTGCTCTTTTATTTTTTGTTGTCTATACTCATCCGATGAGTTTGGCTTATCGATCAGCGACTGCCACCTGAACCGTCTTATCGTATGGAACACAAGTTTATTTAAAAAAAAATCTACCCAAATGAATGATCAATGGTTTTCTGGAGATCCCTCCACTACAATTAAAAAAGAACGGATTTCTGGTCGGGTTGACAGTGAAGTGGTGAATCAACCGCGGCCACCGACAAGTGTGTCGAGACAGGCGTTTCAGGTAAAGAAGCATAATCCCATTTTGTCTTACGCCGCTATGGCTGTTTGCTACCACAGACGGCGTGGTGATAAGTGTGAATCTGGCAGGTGCGTTATACGCCGTCGATAATACCCCGGCCCACCTGTCATTCAGAGTGCAGCCGACCGATAGAGAGGCGGAACGAAGAATCTCGTTAATGAAGGACAGGCCCGCCGCTTTTTGACTTCTGCCCTGTCATTCCTGCCATGTGAGCCTGCCTGCCAAAGCTTTAGCACAGGCCAGGCGCAGCGAACGCACGGAGAGATCTCAATAATAAAAGCTATAAGCGCTATTGCGCGACTACATTTAGATCTTAATATGTACTGAATGATTTATAAGATGTGTCCACACGATAGGAAATGTTGGGATGAGAAATCGCTTATCAAAAAGCACGAATTGCGAAATAATGCCAAGAATCCAGACAACCTCAAAACGGTGGAAAATTAATGCCAAAAATCGGCAGCGGAAGTGAGATCGGCAGACGTTATTGAACACTCATTCAGTGGTTTTCGGATTCAAAGGAAAATTTTAGTAGCGTATGCGGAAAACATCGCAAAAAGAACAGAAATCAGTGTTCCGATAAGGATATATTCATTAAAGCTTTTCTTTCCAAAATCAGGATAGCGCACAATTCCTTTTGCGGCAATGATAAAGCCAATGGCGGTATATTGATTTAGCAGAATAAAGAGGAATACAAATATTCGTTCAAGAAAACCGATTACACGCCCTGTTTGGAATTGCTCGTCATCAATTTTGTGATGATCGTTGCTCAAAGGTGCTAAATTCAGTTTTTCAAGAGTAAAGCGGATCGCAATATTACTCTCATTCAGTACCATCAATAAACCGAATAAAACTGCATTGAAATATAGCCAGTCGACGAAAGATTCTTCCATCAAAAAAATATCAATAAGCCATTCACTTGCGGTTTCAGACCAATATGCAAACCGCATTTCAAAAAGAGGGCTTGCCAACAAACCAATCACCAAAATATTTGCAGATAACGTAAAAATACGGTTCCGGTTAAGCCTGTTATTTGATCTTTCAAGAAACGTTAAGACGAGTGGTCGGATCAGAAGATAAAGTGCAAGTAAAAACCAACTTAGATTGACGCTAAGAAATGGAAGAATCAACAGTGGTATTATCGTCAGCCAAAAAAGATCTTTTCGGCCGGAGATTCCATCATCCCGCATGGTAAGACGAAGCCTTGAAATAAGAATCAGGTTTACGATAGAAAAAAAGATAATGTAGTCCATTTAAAGCATCTCCTCAATTGTTTCAGAGATTGATTCCGTAAGCTCCCGGAGGGCTTTCAGTGTACCAGCATTTATATTTTTATATATGGCTACATCGGACAGTCCGATCTCTTTTGCGATCTGTTTAACTTCTTTTTCTTCATACATTTTTTGCAGTATCAGGAATCTGTTTTTTTTCCAGCTTCGCAGATCGGCCTCAAGTATGAGAAAGGCGCTATTAACCAGCCGGTTAAACTTTGCTTTTTCAGTAGAAACAGATAACAGGATTTTTTGTTTTTTCATCTGCTCTATACATTCGCGGGCTTTGTAAAATGCCGGACCATCCATTCCAAGGGAGTTCCTTTTGTTGACCCCCGTTGTGATCTTACCCACTCCAATTGAGAATCGTACAAAAACAGGATGAACAGCGGCCATGATTGTCCAGATATGTTTAAATATCTCTCCGGCAGAATCATACACTACCTGAAATTCATCTCCCAAAGTAATAGTGTATGGAGAAACGATATTGGCTGATGACCGGTTTAGTTCCTCAAAAACAGATTCGAGTTCATTCTGTACCTGTCTTCGGTCATTCGGACTCAACTGTTTAGATTGTTCAATATCTCCGATTATAACGATATATGTATTCATCACGAACCATAATGGTTTAATTGACTAATAATTAACCAATATAGTTATAAATATCAAAATTTAACTTATTTGGTTTAATATATAGATCTGCAAACTTTATTGGTCAGTCATCAGATAAGTGATTTGGGCTGCTCTTTTATTTTCTGCTGCCTATACTCATCCGATGACTCCGGCTAAAATCATAGATCGCATATCGCATATCAAATATCGTATATCAAAAACACGCCATTTAATTCATCGCCTCATACACTTTTTCGACAAACTCGCCCAGTTTGGAGCTGTCGAGCCAGCGGGTGACGATCACAAGATCGTTTTCCTGGTCTGCGATAATAAAATTACCGCCAAATCCTGCGGCGTAATAGAGATGGTTGGGGACGCCAGTCCAGCCGGAATCGTCATTCACCAGCCACCACATGTAGCCGTATTCGGGATTGGCTTCGGAGGGGGTTTGGGCCCGGTCAATCCACTCTTTTGAGATGAGCTGCTCTCCGTCCCATATTCCCTCCCGGGCAAAAAGCAGTCCAAACCGTGCCTGGTCCAGCGTATTGATAAACATTCCGCCCACCGTTGTGTCCGCCGCCGCTTACGCTTTGAATTTTTCGTCCGTCAACCTCCGTCCACGACTGATCATATCCATGCCATCTCCATGTTCTGGAGGCACCGATGGGATCCATAATTTCATTTCGTAACACCACCGGCAGCGGTTCGCGCCACACTTGCAGGAGGGAATAGGCGAGGAGATTTACTCGTACATCGTTGTATTTAAAGTGGGTGCCGGGCTCGTGGAGTTCGCGGTCCCGCCAATCGTCGATATCTCCGTCTTGCGGCGGACGATCGCCCCAGTCTTCCAGTCCGAACAGGGTTCCGCGCCAGTCCGATGACTGGGTCAGCAGATGTTCCCAGGTGATTTTGGAGTTGTGTTCGCCGTCGAAGGTTCGGTCCCATACATAGTTCGTCATGCTATCGTCCAGAGAACGGATCAATCCGCGGTCCCACGCCAGGCCAGCCACTGTAGAAAGATAGCTTTTGGTAACGCTGAAGGTCATATCCACGCGTTCGAGATCACCCCAGCTTGCGGCAATATACCCGTCTTTGATGATGATTCCGGCGGGACCGCCTCGTTCTTTGACCGGCCCCAGGAGTTCATGATACGGCTCATGACTGAACCCCTTCAGAATAGCAATCCGCAGATCCCGCTCAACGCTGTTTTCGTTTTCAACGGCAAAATCCACCGCCTCATCAAGAGTTGCTTTATTAAAGCCGAGAGCTTCAGGTGACCGTTGTTTCCACTCCGGTCCGGCGGGCGGGTAGTATGGATTCTGTGCAGTGAGAGATATTGGAATGAGAAAAAAAGAGAAAAGGAGGCAGATGGGTGTAATTCGAACATTCATAGATACCGGATGGAGTTCCTGTTTCAGGTTAAAATAGGCAATTTTTGGAAACAGGCGAAGGGGATCAACCTGATGAAACCTGGAATCATTCTTGAAGGGCTTTGCAAAACCGTGGTTATTGGTCAATCTGAACTCGATTCAGATTCTCCATTCGTCTTTATAGCCAGTATCTGGAGATCCTGAATCAAGTTCAGGATGACGGGCAGAGTTTTGCAAAGCCTTCTCTTGAGAATCATGACGGGTTCATTCCACAGTTTTACAAGTAAAGTGATATTTGACCCATTATTTGTTGATCATGATGGACTCAGTTAGCTGTCATTAATGTATTATCTAGAAAGGTTTGGAGTGCTTTTAACTACTATTATCTAACATTACTTAAGTATCCCAATATCAATTTGGTAAAGAGAGGCAAACCCCGCTATCTTAATAAGAGTTGCATGAAACAAAAGCCTTTCTAAAGCGACAAATTCACTCCCGCCTCTGATATCCTTTCATACTTCATAGAGAAAATTTTATATTGTTTATGTAGTCGGGCAGATCAAACAATACGTGAATATGGACAGAGATATAAAAATATATGACGTGCACGATCCTCAACAATATGAAGATGACAAAGAGTATTGGCAAAACAAAACTCCGGAAGAGAAATTGCACGCTCTTGAAATAATTAGACATGCAGGGGATAAACTCGGAATAAAACAGAATGGAGACGAACAAAGACTTCGAAGAGTTTATAAAATTATTGAACGAGAATAAGGTTCGTTATTTGATTGTTGGTGGATACGCTTATGCAATTCATGCGGAACCAAGATATACGAAGGATCTGGATATTTTTTATGAACCGAGTCAAACAAATGCTGGCCGGTTACTACAAACTCTACAGCAGTTTGGAATGGAATCGCTGAGTTTAACGGTCGATGATTTTACAACCCAGGGACAAATTATTCAAATAGGCTATGAGCCCCTTCGGATAGATCTGATCAATGAGATTGATGGACTTACATTTAGAGATGCCTGGGATAACAAAGAAGAATCGAGGTATGGTGATCAGACGATATACGTAATCAGTAAATCAGATTTGATTAAAAATAAGAAGACATCCGGCAGAGAGCAGGATATGTTGGATGTTAAAAAACTTAAAGAAAGCTAAATTTTCCTTTAAAACTATCACTCATAAATACAATGAAAAATCACCTGTTATTTCTTTTATTTTTATTTCTGATCTTTTCTGCCTGCCAACCCAAATCCCAATCTCAGGATCAATCAGAGCAAGACTCACCAACCATTTCCCTTTTCAATGGTGAAGATCTGACCGGATGGCATATGGACGTTCCGGCGATGGATGAAAATCCAGATACCACAAAACCGTTTATCGTGCGGGACGGGATGCTGGTCAGCCTGGGCGATCCGCGCGGCCACCTGATCACAGATGAGGAGTATAGCGATTACCGACTCGAGGTGGAGTATCGTTTTCCGGGAGAGCCGGGCAACTGTGGCGTGTTGGTTCATGCTTCTGAGCCAAGAGCATTGTATGAGATGTTTCCGCAGTCCATCGAGGTACAGATGATGCATGAAAATGCCGGCGATTTTTGGGTGATTGTGGAGGATATTACGGTGCCGGATATGGTGGAGCGACGCGGACCGGAAGAGGATTGGGGAATCCGCGAGGGAGAGAACAGGCGCATTCTAAACCTGACGGACGGATCTGAAAATCCGCTGGGAGAATGGAATCAAATGACCATCGAAACACTGGGCGATTCTCTGAAAGTTTGGGTGAACGGCGACCTGGTCAACTTTGGATACAACTCCACAGCCGAAAAGGGGCACATTGCCCTCCAGGCGGAAGGTGCCGAAGTGGAATTCCGAAAAGTGGAATTGACTCCGATTAGGGACATTGAGTGAATAGGAAGTTTGATTTTTGACATAAAATTGGAAGCTTTTTTGAGATTTGAGATTTGAGATTTGAGATTTGAGATTTGTGTTCATCATTCAACATTCATCAATCAAAATTCCCCCAAATCCCCATTCAACATTCTCTTTCCTTTCCCGTACCTTTCTATCGATCAAAAATCAAAACTCAATAGCTTAACATCTCTTCATGAGAAACGACGACATCATTCAAAGTATCCGATATATTTTAGACGTTGGCGAGGGCGAAATTGCCAACATTCTAAAGCTAACCGACTATAAACCGAAACGAAAGGAGATCGAATATATCTTTGACGATACGATCCCGGAAGACCGAAAGGTAGATACGACGCACGAACTTACCGCTTATTTTCTGGATGGGTTGATCTACTACAAACGGGGCAAGAGTGATAAACATCCGCCGCGTCCCATCAAAACGCCGGTCACTAATAATATGGTCATGAAGAAACTCCGGGTGGCGTTTAAACTGCGGGATGATGATATCCTTGAATATTCTGAAATCGACCGGTTTTTCAATTTCAAAATCAGAAGTAAATGCGCTGTTTCAAAAGGAGAAACACTCCAACTACATGGAGGCAGGAGACCAGGTTCTTCGATATTTTTTGAAGGGATTGGCGAATCGTGTTCGGGAGGATTAATAAAAAGTTCGGGAAAACCGGAAATCTCTTACAAGGGATGGGAGAGTAATTTTAGATATTGCATTGTCACTTTTGTGTGTAGAAGCGGAGCTTTCGTCAGGCTACGAAGCTTCGCAGGCCGGCGGTACTCTGCCAGAGTCGCTGGACTTCTTCAGGTACGAACTTCGGTACGAGTAAAAAGTGTTTTATATTCTCTGCGCAACCCTGCGGCCTCAGCGGTTAAATAAATTTATTTCATCGGGGAGAATTCTGTACTCGTCATAAACACAGATTCAACGTTCTCTACGATTGGGCCATCTTCGCGTGATGCCTGGTAGACTTCCTGCCAATTGGAATCATTGCGAAACGCTTCCCAGCTTTCCTCAGCGGCTTCCCGGCTGTCGTGAGCTATGATGTAGATCAGCGTATTTTCCATATCCATCGGGGTCCAATATGCGATGTTTTCCATTCCGTGTTTTTCAAAAAGCTCCATGGTGTGATTGGCAAAACGGGCATGGAGGTCATCCAGTTTGCCATCATGGGTTGTGTAGGTTCTGAGCTCAAAAACTTTCTGTTGATCCTGCGTAAACTCTGCCGGTTTGATTGTATTCGTAAACTCTCCATTCAGGAAGAAAATGGCAGCAGTCAGTATTGCACCGAGCAGTGCAGGATAAAAATTTCTATATATCATAATGTTTGATCTGTTATGGTTGGTGATTAATTCTCACAAAGAGTAGTAGTAATCAATTGGTTGGATTTTAATCAAATGTTGGAAGATTATCTGAACTTTTTTTCTTGTTAAGGCAAAAGAATCTACTTTGGTTGAAACTATGCAAAGAATTGGTTTTCTGCTTTTTTTATAATCCCGTTAACTTTAAATCTACTCCTATGAAATTATCAAATATTTTACTGCTTTTCTGCTTACTGTTTACTGCATCTTGTACCCGCGTTGAGCAAGTAGATTGGGAAGATGGAATCTGGATCGATCTGACCCATGAATTTTCTGAAGAAACGATCTACTGGCCAACCTCTGATACATTTCAGCTTGATACGGTTTTTTCGGGGGAAGCCGAGGGCGGATATTATTATGAAGCCTATTCATTTTCCTCAGCAGAGCATGGCGGAACCCACCTGGATGCTCCCATCCATTTTTATGAAGGAGGAAAATCTGTGGAAGAGATCGAGATCAATCAACTGACCGGTTCTGCGGTTGTAATAGATGTCAGTGAGCCGGTTGCAGAAAACCGGGATTACCAAATACAACCTTCAGATATTGAGTTTTGGGAAGAAGAGCATGGGGCGATTCCTGAGGGTTCAATTGTGCTCTTTTACACCGGCATGGGAGCATATTGGCCGGATGCCGAAGAGTACCTGGGAACGGCCAACAGGGGAGAGGAGGCACTGTCTGAACTCAGCTTTCCGGGTATTCATCCCGATGCGGCTCAATGGATTGTTGATAACAGGAATGTAAAGGCGGTTGGCCTGGACACTCCGAGCCTGGATTATGGTCAGTCAGAACTGTATGAAGCGCATCAAATACTATTTGAGCATAATATTGCCGGTTTCGAAAATGTAGCGAACCTCGATCAAACTGCCAATAACCGGCGCATATGTGATTGCACTACCGATGAAAATTAAAGATGGCAGTGGCGCTCCGTTGCGGATTGTTGCGCACGTTAGTGAGTGACTCATCCCCCGGCCGCTTTCCTATACCGGAAAAGTACGGCACAAGGAAGGGGAGCATTTTACTTGTTCTGAAGGTCCTCCTTCGTACGTGTTTAGCGACCTGACAGCGTGGTCCGGTGCTTTTTCGGATCTCCTGTCAGCGTCGAAGGGAATTGCCTTTGGTCCACAACGCTGACAGACCCCCCATAGGGCTGACATTACCCATGTAATTTTTTTTGATATAAGCTATTGCTGGCCATTATATAAGGCCTTTAGGTTTTTATGTTGTCTTGATGCGATTTTACAAATAGAGATCTGTTGATTTGGAGCCAATACAAAAAGCTCTAAAAGAGCGCAAGAACATAGCCCCGGGCAGAGTGAGCTTACGAACGACGCCCGGGGATAAAGAAGCATGAGAAGAGACCCCGAGGCGGTGGACCGCGTACGGGCAACACTTATTATCGAGGGGCTTTCGGAAATACCATGGTAAAGACGATACCCTCCGAATCCCGGATACGCCGGTCAATCCAACCCTCGAACTCGTACGAAGCTTTTCAACATCCGGCGGCTCGGGTTTGGGATTTGCTGCCTCCTACCCCCAGGCGGCGTTCGGAATATCTCCTCACTCTGCCTGGGGCTGTGCTCTTTGGACTCTTTCAGAGTCGGATGTCTGCCTTTCATGACTCCATAGGATGTTTTAAAATCTTTTGATCAAAAAATTAGATGAACTCAATGTCTGGTCCACCCATACCCGGAATCTTCAAGGGTTTAAGATTATATGGGTAATGTGAACATTGGGATCTCTTCGGGGCGGTTGGTGCAGTCAGGTTGTTTGATCGACCCGCTAAACAGATACTCTCCTTCGGAACACTGCGATAGGAATCTCCACTTCTGGTAAAAAGTATAGCCATTCTTTATCCAATTCCTTTCTGGATAATGAGGAATTTAAGGTGGGTCCAATGACACAATGTTGTCAGCCCAAACTTATATACTTTTCAAAACACTCAATCAAAATTAGCAATGTGAAAACCTGTGAACTCTTTGAAACCCCTCCATTCCTGGAAAAACGACTTGGTACGGAGGTATTTGATGATGTACCGAAATCGCCTGGTATTTACCGGTTTTATGATGAAGACGATCTTCTGCTTTATGTAGGGAAAGCCAAAAACCTGAGGCGCCGGCTCTTCACCTATAAACGAGCCAAACCCGGCAAAACGTCCCGAAAAGAATCGAAATTGATTAGCCGAATCAACCGGATTGAGTTTGATCTTTTTGAATCAGAAAAGGAAGCCATCCTGCAGGAGAATCGCTGGATTCGTAAATATCGACCCGAGTTTAATCACGCAAATAAGTATACCGAGACCTACTATTTTATTACGGTTCAGAGGTCCGAAACCTCATTTATTTTTGGACTTTCTATGAATCCATCAGGACAACTATTACCCGAGAAAGACAAGCCTCTCTATCATAAATTTCCTCATTCATTTAACAACCATATTTGCTCAAAAACATATGGTTGTTTTAAAGGGCACAGAACGGTTCGAATATCTCTTGGATCACTTCTTCAACTTATCTGGATGGATCAATTTGGATCTCTGTCGCCACACTTTTTACCGGTTCAGCTCAGCCGAAACCTGACTCCAATGAGATTTCAACTTCCCATGCAACATCAAAATGAAACCGAATTAGAATCACTGGAAATCATGTTAGACAACTGGTTATTGGGGAACTCGACGAATCTCCTTGATCATCTGAAGGAGAAGGTTCAACGAAGAAGTATGACAACATTTACAAAAAATTTTGTTGATGAGAATATTGAAATTCTGGAAATCTACTTCCAAAAAACTTTACTTCGCTATCGAATCATGAGAGAATTAAAGAAAAACAAAGAATCTCATTTGATTGAACAAGGTGAGCTTGATGATTTAATGACCCGATGTAATAGCAATCAACAACAAACCAAAGACAACTGACTGTGCTTGAGAAGTTACCCAGAAAATTATTTTATTTGAACTATCAATGATATAAAAATTTATAGATAACGCTTTAATGAAGTGGAAAACCTTATTCCCTTGTTTCACCGCTCGGCTGTAAACAGGATGCAGGCGGTGCTATGCCCACCGTCTCTTGGCTAAATACAGGCAGCAGAGCAGCCCTGAACACCATCCCGGAGCAGAGTACTGAGACGAGAATATATTACAGTTCATTTTTCATTAGAAAATAGGGTAAGTCTTCACTGTACTTCTATTGCTATTCATTCATTTTTCTGTTTTTTTAATTCAGATTAAATCTAATTCCTAAACAGTAATTACAGCCTAACTGTTTAGAAATGCATTTTGAGAATCCAATTAAAAATTAAAACAACAAAAAAGGTCAATTATGTCTCCTATCATTGCAGAAATTATTGGTACCGCAATATTAATCTTATTTGGTGGCGGGGTAGTTGCTAATGTTGTTTTAAATAATACAAAAGGAAATAGCAGTGGCTGGATTGTTATCACCTGGGGATGGGGAATGGGAGTATTTATTGCCGTTTTTACAATGGGCCAGTTCAGTGGGGCACATATCAATCCGGCTGTTACGGTTGGTTTGGCCATAGCAGGTTTGTTTGAATGGGCACTGGTAATTCCCTACATCATAGCACAAACAATCGGTGGTTTTTTAGGTGGGGTGCTGGTTTGGCTTGCCTATAAAGATCATTTTGAAGCAACGGAAGATGGGCCAACTAAACTGGCTATTTTTTCCACCGCCCCTGAGATCAGAGATTACCCTGCTAATTTTTTGACAGAGGTAATTGGGACATTTATTCTGGTTTATGGTGTTCTTCTTTTGCCGTCGCCTGGCTTTATCGGTGCGAATGGCGAACTGCTTACAACGATTGTGATTGAAGGACAAGAAGTAGGATTTGGTTTGGGAGCTCTTTCAGCACTGCCGGTTGGGCTTCTGGTTTTGGGGATAGGCCTGGCGTTGGGTGGCCCCACGGGATATGCTATCAATCCTGCACGGGATCTTGGGCCGAGAATTGCCCATGCCGTACTTCCTTTTTCTAATAAAGGCAGCAGCGATTGGGCCTATTCATGGGTGCCCGTCATAGCACCGCTTGTGGGTGCCGCTATTGCTGCCGGGTTGTACCTTCTTTTTTAGCCATGCGTGCTTCTGCGGCTGTTGGCAAATTTTACAAGAGACATCATAATTGGAACCTCAATCATCTCTGGAAGAAGGCAAAAATCATAAAAAGTTAAAGTCACTCCGATAAACAGCTCATCATATAAAACATTTCTGTACCAATTTGATGGCAGCGTTCATCATACACCTCTTTCTCCCGGTCTGTCCCATCCGATTCTTTTGGATCACGGTAGGTGATCGGCTTTCGAAACTCGGCACCTGGTACAAACGGACAATTTTCGTCAGCGTCTGAACAGGTCATAATCGCTGCAAATTCTTTATCAGGATTTGCAGGATCGTCGAATGTTTTTGAGAAGCAGATCATCGGTTCTTCTTTTTCATCAAATCGAATCTCATATTTCGGATTTTCTCCCCCCGGATTTTTAATCTCAAATCCGGCGCGTTCTAACGCTGCAACCGCCCTGGGATTGAAAGCTGTAGCTTCCGTTCCACCCGAATACGTTTCTATATTTTCCACGCCATAGTGGTTGGCAGCTATCGCTGTCCAGATCTGAGCGAGATGACTCCGCCGGCTGTTATGAGTACAGATAAAATTCAGCTTTGCTGTCTCCGAAGTATTTAATTTCGACTGAATATATTCAGCTACTTCACCAAGTTTATCTTTTCTGTCTGAGGGAATGGAATCTAAATCAGATTCCAGTTTTGAAATGTAGGAGTTTAATTTGGGGTACATAGATTTTTTGGAATGTTTAATCCTAAGTGGTTTAATTTCCCGACCCTCTGGGTCGGAAAAGATTTAAGTCCCCCTTTGAAGGGGGAAAGCGAGCGGAGTGAGCAGGGGGGATGACTTTTTAAGTTCTGAATTGACCATATCTTGATTCTGAAGTATTACACCCCTCCCGGCTAAAGCCGTACTCCCCTCGAGGGGAGATTGATCATCCCCCATTGCCCTCTTCGAAGGGGGACACTTGACAATAAGTGCATAGATTGTTAAAAATTTGGATTATAAGTTGATTCCTCGTGGGCTCTGCCCCGAGGTAGTTCATTTTAAAAGGAGTCTAAAAAATGTCATTCTGAACGTTGCCACTTGCATTTTTTTGGGATTCAGAACCTCCATTCATTCATCAAGCCCGGAGATACCGGGTCTGTCTTTTGCAGCCTTAACTACGCGTAAAGCTTTGTAGAGCAGGCTTGGCGTAGTTAGGTCGGGGACCTGTATGACAACATTGATTTATTTAGCTTAGCTCAGATTTTTTTGGACAGTCCTTATGATTTAGATTTCTGTATATGACAATTTTTCAACAGCAACCGGAACCCGGACTACAAGCGATATCGGAATGCAGCAGATCTGTTTTTAATTCAATTTTGTCAGATGATTCTGCATCGGCGGACTTTTGTGCAAATACCGTAATACTGTAAATGCCGGCTCCGCCTGTGTTGAACTCTGCGATCTCTTTATCATTCAGATACTGTCTGAGAATCTCATCCGGGAGTTCTATCGGTTTTTCTTTTTGAATAGTGATGTTTTCAAAACCTCTATTTCGAATTTGACCGAGATAATCCTCTTTTTGAATCGCCCCGGCTACACAACCTGCATACATTTCGGCATCACTTTGCAGCGCATTTGGCAGATCCCCTTCCAGTACAATATCAGAGATACTGAAATGGCCTCCCGGTTTTAAAACACGGTGAATCTCAGCAAACACTTTCGTTTTATTGGGAACAAGGTTCAACACGCAATTACTAACAATTACATCAGCAATATTATCAGAAACGGGCATCTCTTCGATATCACCAGATCGAAATTCAACATTATTAAAGCCTAATTTTTCGGCATTTTTTCGGGCTTTCTGTATCATCGGTTCGGCAAAGTCAATTCCTATTACCTTGCCTTGTGCACCAGTTTCATGTCGGGCAACAAAACAATCATTTCCGGCGCCCGAACCGAGATCAATAACAGTATCACCCTTTTTGATTTTGGCGAATTGAGTAGGGAGGCCGCATCCAAGTCCAAGATCTGCATCGGGATTATACCCCTTCACCTCGCTGTAATCATCCGTCATAACATTATACACTTCTGTGGATTCTCCACCTCCTCCACAGCAGGAACTATTATTTTGACCAGAATCCTGTTCACTGATTTGGCTGTATTTTTGACGAACTGTTTCTTTGAGCTCTTCAGGAGATTTTTGTGTTGTTTTCATATTAGCAGCATGTTGAATTTTCAGTTGAAAGAGTTGTTAAAAAGGTTTCCATGATGGCCTTTAATTCGGCCAGGTTTTCTTCATCCAGGCAGTAGCAGGTTCTCACACCGTCAATTTCACCTTTAATAATTCCGGCTGACTTCAGCGCTTTTAGATGTTGTGAAACTGTGGATTGAGCCAATGGAAGCTGGTCGGTAATGTCACCACAGATGCATGTATCTCGCTGAGCCAGTATTTCCAAAATGGCTATTCTGGCGGGGTGTCCTAAAGCTTTTGCAAACTCGGCTGTTTTAACCTGGTTTTCTTCAAATAATTTCGCTTTTGTTATTGCCATAATCGTATATCGTAATTTTACGATGAATATAAAATGGATTCAGCCCGTTGTCAATAGTTGATAGGATATAATTTATAAAGTAAACTTGTTGCTTGCTTTGTTGTCAATCCAGAGATTGACATGTTTCAATTTGTAAAACTTCCAATCACAAACAGAAACAAGCCAAATTTGAAATAAACGGTTTCAATTTTTAATGAAAAAATTGTAATGTGTGCGACGAATAAGACGTTGTACTCAGAAATTAATTCAACACAGTATATATGAGTTTTCAAATTCTATCTTCCGGTGATAAATATGATGTTGCAATTGTTGGATCCGGAGCCGGTGGCGGGATGGCTGCCAGAATCCTTGCTGAAGCAGGACTCTCTGTTGCAGTTTTGGAAGCCGGCGGCTATTTCGATCCTGCCCAGGAAGAATACAGAACCCAATTGCGCTGGCCGTGGGAATCTCCCCGAAGAGGAGCCAGT
The DNA here is from genome assembly GCA_034521495.1 of Balneolaceae bacterium. Classification (NCBI taxonomy): domain Bacteria; kingdom Pseudomonadati; phylum Balneolota; class Balneolia; order Balneolales; family Balneolaceae; species Balneolaceae bacterium. The sequence goes on along the minus strand of JAXHMK010000019.1, from coordinate 78,477 downwards.
ACTGTTCGGGATTTCGGTGATTTCGATGCCGCGTGGGGTGGCTGGGAAATAGATGGTGAACCCTACACCCGGAATGATGGAACGGAGTTTGATTGGTTCAGATCCCGAATGCTTGGCGGACGAACGAATCACTGGGGACGAATTTCACTACGGTTTGGTCCGCAGGATTTTAAGAAGAAAGATATTGACGGATTGGGTGAGAACTGGCCGATCAGCTACAATGATATCAGCCCATACTACGATCGTGTTGATAAACTGATTGGCGTTTTTGGAACGAATGAAGGGTTACCCAATGATCCTGATGGATATTTTTTGCCTCCGCCAAAACCGAGACTTCATGAACTCTATATTCAAAAAGCAGCAGAACAGGCGGGAGTACCGGTAATTCCATCACGGCTTTCAATTTTGACCCGGCGCGTAAGTGATCGAAGAGGAGCCTGTTTCTATTGCAGACAGTGTAATCGGGCCTGTAATGCGTATGCTGATTTTTCAGCCGGAACATGTCTTGTGCAACCTGCCATGGAGCGCGGCACTGTTGATCTTTACACCAACGCCATGGTCCGTGAAGTAACAACCAACGGAGATGGCCTGGCTACCGGAGTTCTCTATATCAACAAGGAAGATATGAAGGAGTACCAGGTAAAAGCCCGGACAGTAGTATTGGGAGCTTCCGCTTGTGAAACTGCACGAATAATGTTGAACTCCAAGTCGGCACAACATCCCAATGGCCTGGCAAACGGCAGTGGCGTGGTAGGCCGATATCTCCATGATTCCACGGGCACTTCACGATCGGCGATTATTCCGGAACTGATTGATCGCAAGCGATATAATGAAGATGGTGTGGGCGGAATGCATGTCTATACACCCTGGTGGGGGGATAACTCCAAACTTGATTTCCCGCGCGGGTACCACCTTGAGTATTACGGAGGTATGGGGATGCCGCTTTACGGTACGGGATTTGGTATGGACTCGGCCCGGCAGTACATAAAAGATGAATTTGGAAACCCATCACCCAACGGCGGATACGGTACAGCATTGAAGCAGGATATTCGAAAACTATATGGTTCTACGGTTGGAATTTCCGGCCGGGGTGAGAGTATCGCTCGTTACGATAATTACTGCGAAATCGATCCCGACACTGTGGATAAATATGGCATTCCGGTGCTTCGCTTCAACTACACGTGGAGTGAGCATGAGGTGAAGCAAGCCAAACATATGCATGATACGTTTGAAGAGATTCTTACCAATATGGGCGGAATTCTTTTGGGGGATAAACCCGGCCCCGAAACGGATTATAACCTTGCAGCCCCCGGACGGATTATTCACGAAGTGGGAACGACAAGAATGGGCGATGATCCCTCAACATCCGTTTTGAACAAGTACGCCCAGGCTCACGAATGTGAGAACCTGTTCGTTGTAGATGCCGGTAGTTTTGTGTCTCAGGCTGATAAAAACCCCACATGGACGATTATGGCTTTGTCGTGGAGGACATCAGATTATATCGTCGATCAAATGGAAAAAGGAAATCTCTAAAACTTTTGTTATCCCCCTTTGAAGGGGGCGCAGGGGGATGATCTGTTCCATTCAGCATTTACGAATACTAAATTCAATTCAAAGATTAATACATTATAATTATGGACAGACGAGAACATCTAAAGTTATTGTTAGCAGGCGGTGCGGGAGCGGCCCTTTTTATGTCGTCTTCCTGTACGGAAGAGGATCGCCGAAGAAGTGAAGAAATAATTGCTGAGAATGGCGGCGGTCCCGGTTACGGACGAACAGAAGAAGAAGAAAAGCGTGATGCACGATTCCGTTCTCAAACTTTTTTTACAGAACATGAATTGGCAACAGTAGCTGTGTTGGCGGATATCATTATTCCGGCTGACGAGGAATCCGGTAGTGCCACGGATGCCGGAGTTCCCGATTTTATTGAATTTATGATGAAGGATTACCCTCCTTTCCAGGACCCAACACGCGGCGGGTTGATGTGGCTGGACAGCGAATGCAATAAACGGTTCGGTAAGAGATTTGTTGATTGTTCCGAAGAGGAACAGATGGAGATGGTTGATATGATCGCCTGGCCGGATGAAGCCGAGCCTGAAATGATGTATGGAGTGCGATTCTTCAACCGAATGCGAGATTTGGTGTCGACCGGGTTTTTTACCTCAGAAATGGGCGTTGAGTACATGGACTATAAGGGGAACACTCCCGGATTTTGGGACGGTGTGCCGCAGGATGTTCTTGAAGAACACGGCTTCTCTTATGATGATGAGATGATGGACAAATATATCAAACGAGAGGAGCGATATATCTTAGCTGAGTGGGATGAGGACGGGAATGTGATCAATCGGTCGGGCAATAACAGTTAATGATCTATCAATTTTTTAACGATTGCTACCTACCGGCTTGAACTTTTTGAGCTTTTCGGCTGATTCCTGAAAATATTTCTTCTCTTCCTCAAAGGTCATACCTTGAATATCTTTACTGATCTGAGTTCGCCTGTTTTGCATCAATTCGACTGCATCAAAATCTTTCTTCTTTTCTATTTTAATTTTCATAGTCCAAAAGTTCTCTGGTGTTCTAATTTCTACTGGAGAACTAATTTATCGGGATTCTGCCGACTGTCCCAAATCGTCAGAATATATACTTTTTCGTCAACCTGCTCATAAAATATTAAGTAGTCACGTACAATTTTGAATCTGACATACTTGTCGCTTGTTGGTTTGCCAATGTTCGGACGCTCGGAAATTAAATGCTCGGCTTGTTTGAATAATTCGTTTAGCTTAAGACTATAAGTATTGGATTTATTGTGTTCTATCCAATACTCGAGAATTTCTTTACGTTTTCGTTTGGCTAACGGCGACCAAATTACTTCTTTAGCCATTCATCGATTTCTTTGTTCACCTGATTGGAAGGAATACCTTTGCCATTTTTAAGTTCCTTGCGGGCTTGCTCTATCTCGTATTTTTGAAGTTCATTTAATTCATAAACCGATTCATCCAAATCTATATCCAGAAGACGATAAATCTCATCAAGAACATCTTTGTCCTCAATATTTTTGATCCTTCTGATTAATTCTTCTCTATGTTTTAGATTTTCCATAATTTAAATATACGAAAATTCAGTAGATGTAGTTAAAGGAGGCTTGTTTCTAACGCTGTTAGCGGGTCGTTGTTTATTTCACGATTGGTCATCTAAAAATTCTTGCCAGATTTCTTCTCATTTATTTCTGTGTGCTTCTGCTGATTCGTAATTTGGATATTCAACTTCTGTCACTTCATTATATTCTTGTTTTTTATATTTTTCAGTATTTGGGTGTTGAATAAAATCTTAACGTTTTTTGTGTTCAACCACCATCACATTAGTTTTCCCTAAGTCTATGTTTGTCTGTAACTTGAAACATTTAACCGTAGCTAAATTTAATGTTACACCACCGTGCGTAACTACTCTTTGTGAATTCATATTTAATTGTTGTTAAGTCCGAAAGAATTTGTTCCTAATTTGTTTTTAAAAAGTCTTTCCTTTTTAATCGCTTCGTCCGCTGTTATTGTTTTTGGTAAAAGCATTAGAATTGAAAACTGAAAATTTTGTCCGTAGTTTGAGTCATTTGCAATAAGTTCTTTAAGTGTTTTATTGTTTCCGTGACCATTTGTTGAAACGTATTTTGACCAGCGTCCCCAAATTCAGTCTTCTCCATATGCAGAACCAACATAAAGTTTACCTGTTTTTGTGTCGTTTATTAGGTAAACACCTTTTGTTGCTGAAAGCATTTTTTTCCAGTCGCTGTATTGATTTTTTATGATTTCTTTTAGTTCGTCAAAATTTAATATGAAGTCTGAATAGTCCGTGAATTGTTTGTAATGTAGTCCAGGATGGATTTGAATTACTTCCATTTCATTTTTAATCCATTGATTCCAAGAAATAGCGTTTCTCCATTGAATTATTACACGTTCTTTTAAGTCATCAAACAACTCTGTGACTTCTTCCATTTTATATTCAAAGTGGTCTTCAGCTAATTTTTGTCTATCCTTAATTCTGTAAACACCTATAAAACGAGATTGCAAGCCTTCTTCTCCGATAAATGAAACAATAAAATCAACATCATTAAAAACGTCTTTTGATTGAGAGTTTTGATATGCTAAAAATTCTTCTCTATTCGTTTTGTATAGATTGTATAAATCTTGTCGGCTGTCTTTGTGTCTTACAAGTTTAATCTTGGATTTTCTGTCGAGCTGTCTATTAAAAAGTAATTCTTGAATTGTTATCATATTAATATTTTGTTCTGTCGTTTCGGTTTTTCTACAATGCCCGCTAACATTGGCATATCACCAACGCTATTGAGGTTATCCCTACTTCGTATGCAAGTTTTATTCATATTATTCTTAAAATAATCAGGATAAGATGAAAAAAATCGGAGTTGATATCAAAGTAAGCACATCGCCTTACGCTCCAATGATATAGCAAAAATGCATGGCGTCTCTTTGAGTAAACAATCTATACAAATATCTACTGAAGTGTTAACCACAGCCAGGTTTATTCTGTCTTGCGTATCCTAATCCCATATGCATTTTGGGGATTTTGAAGAAGTAACTGACCGATATCTTCATCCGAAAAACCTCTCTCTTCCAACTCAGGAACCAGATAATCGAATATGTCGGTATATCCTCTGAAATCACCACCGTTTTCGGTATCTGCTTCATAATAACCGGCATCGTGAGAGATCAATATCTGGTTCAGAAAACCGGCTTCTTTCAGTTTACCGATTCGATCTGCAATCCTCTCAATATTTCCGGTGCCGTCGCCTTCATCATTTACGTTATCAAGCGAGATCCATGCTCCTTCTTTTGCAGCTTCAAGATTTCCTTCAAGAGTACCCGATTGTGCATGCGTCCAGACCCAGGCAGTGGGAGAGACTCCGTTATTTTTAAGTCGTTCAATCTGTTCATGTGCAGGAATGTTGCCAACGGTGTGTGAGGTGATAGTCAGCCCTGTTTCAAGATGAGTTATGATGGCAGCATCCACAATTTTTTGATGCAATTCAGACAATGGTTGTTCAGATCCAACGGACATTTTTATAAATCCCGGTCGGATTTCGCTTCCATCAATTCCGTTTTCAAATTCATCAATCCAGATGTTCGAAATTTCTTCGGCAGATCGTTCATAAGCAAGTTGAGGCATATAGGTATTATCAACAGCCCCGTAAAAACCCGTGTTGGTAATCACGTTTAGTCCGGATTGTTCGGCTAATTCTGCCAGGATAAATGGATCGCGGCCGAGATAGGCGGGAGTCAAATCAAAAAAGGTATTCACTCCCTTCTCTTTGGCCTCAAGGAAAAAGGGCAAAACTCTTTCAACAACATCATCCCTGTTCCAGCGGTGATACCCGGTACTGTCCGCACCGATCCAGTCGACCATTACATGTTCATGGACAAGAGTGGTATCCATTTCGGAAGCCTGAATGGGTCCATTCACTGTCATGATAGTGCGGCTTTCTTCCATTGAATCTGACGTGCAGGAAAGAACGGTGATCAAAGTAATGATTAAAAGAGGTACAAAAGATCTGAATGAGTGCATGGTCAAAAAAAATTGCAGTTGATATTGAAGAAAGTAACTCCTACCAAATTAAGATTTGATTCATAAATTGCAACTAAATAAGATGTTGTGTCAGGAATAAGAATTTGGGTGAATATGACATCCGAACTCTTTCAGAACAACATCCAAAACTCACGTTATTGGTTCGACATGTTAACTTTAATAATGGTTCGAGAGACTTCGGAAGTCTGTGAGTATCAGAAGGCTTTGCAAAACCGTGGTTATCGGTCAATCTGAACTCGATTCAGATTCTCCATTCGTCTTTATAGCCAGTATCTGGAGATCCTGAATCAAGCCTGCCTGCGCTAAGCTTCGGCAGACAGGTTCAGGATGACGGTCAGAGTTTTGCAAAGCCTTCTATCAGTTATTCCGGTGTTGACAAGACATGAAGATGTTGGATTTTTAGTTGTCTTCACTGTCTTTCTCGTCTTTGTCATCTTTTGTAAATAGATTTTGAATTCTGCCAAATATTGATTTTTTCTCCTCGCCATCTTCAACAACAGCTTCATCATCATCCCGGCCTTTGAAGAAGTCTTTTAGACGATCACTAAATTTATCAGGCCTGAAGTCGGGACAACTCAACCGGTAGGAAAGCTGAGTCTGTTCAGCATAGAATTGATTGGGTTGTTCAAAATCGGGATACGTTTGAAGATTTTGAAGAAAATAACCTGAAATTGGAAGAGCAGTTTGGGAAGCATAGCCCATCGCTCCATCAAATCGAACCCGGTAGTTCCAGCCGCCTACCCATGTACCAAAAACCATTTCGGGAGTCATACCCACAAACCAACCGTCGGTGTAATTTTGGGTGGTCCCGGTTTTTCCGGCAAGTGCATGATTAATCCCAAACCGAGAGCGTAGTCTGTATCCGGTTCCTTCGTTTACCGCTTTCTCAAGCATTTTAACCATCGTAGCGGCTGTACGCGGAGAAATTGATTCTTTTTTATTTAAAGCTGAAGCTATCTGTTCATTATAACCGGGAATTTCACTTTCCGGCTGATATATAACATCACCCTGCGCGTTTTTGATTGATGTGATTAGAATGGGAGCAGATGGATTTCCTCCATTTAAAAAAGTTGTATAGGAAGTAACTAATTCCATCAGGGAAACTTCGGCTGTTCCAAGAGCAATAGAGGGTTCTGGCGGGATGTAGGAATGGATTCCCATTTTTTGTGCTGTGGTTTGAACTTCAGAAATACCGGTTTCCATGAGAAGATCTACAGCAATGGTATTATAGGAGTGGGCCAAAGCAGCCGAGATAGAATATCGTCCGCCATACTCATCGGCATGGTTTCGGGGTGTCCACTCTTCATACTCTTCGTAGGTAGTAAGAACATTCCTGCGATATTCACACGGCCTGAGACCTGATTCGAGAGCCGCGGCATATACAATTGGTTTAAAAGCCGAGCCCACCTGCCGTTTTGATTTTACATGATCGTACTTAAAATGCTTATGGTTGATTCCGCCAACCCAAGCCAATACCTGTCCGTTTTGAGGATTCATTGCCAAAAAACCGGAGTTCAAAAAAGATAAATAGTGCCGCAGAGAATCGTATGGTGTTACTGATTTAGTTTCATATCCATCCCAGGTGAACAGATCCATTTTTTCCGGAGTATACAGTATGCTGTCAAGCTCAGTTTGGGTTCGGCCGGCATTTTTAAGTTGCTGGTATTGATCGGATTGCCGCCAGGCGTAATGGATGGTTGAATCGCCTTGTGATTCAAAAATGGGCTCTCTTTCAATCTGACGATTCAGCAGTCCCTGTAACTCTTCCATTTGAACGGCTACTGCTTTTTCGGCCGCCTCTTGTACGCGTGAATCAATTGTGGTCTGAATTTCCAGTCCGTCCGTATAGATATTGTATTTTTTTCCACCCGGCGCTGTAGTAGATTCCAGAATTTTTGATACTTTTTGGCGAATATGCTCGCGGAAATAGGGAGCTGGTCCCTCACTTGAAGTGATTCGTGTGTAATTGACCTGCATGGGAAGAGCTTTAACGGAATCGGCAATTTCGGGTGAGAGAGATCCATACCGTACCATCTGTGCGAGAACAATATCTCTTCTCTCTTTGGCCCTCTCCGGGTGATTTTTTGGATTGTACCAGGAAGTCCCTTTTAGCATTCCGGTCAAGGTAGCGGCCTCCTGCAGATTCAGATCGCCGGCATCTTTACTGAAAAACCGACGGGCGGCCATTTCAACTCCGTAGATCTCCTCACCAAAGGAAACGCTGTTCAGGTAAAGAGAGAGGATTTTCTCTTTTGAATAGACACGTTCCAGCCTTTGAGCGATGATCATCTCCCGGAATTTATCACCCACAAGGTGAAACCACCCGCTCTCCTCTCTTGGATATAGATTCTTTGCAAGCTGCTGGGTAATGGTACTTCCACCCCCGGTTTCCTGTCCTAAAAGTATAGTTTTAAAAAGAACCCGCGCTAATGCCCGTTCATCAATTCCATTGTGTTCGTAGAATCGTGCGTCTTCAACTGCTATCAACGCCCGGGTCATCAGAGGATTGATCTCCCCGAGAGATACTTCCGTTCGATTTTGAAGGTAATATGTTCCAAGGAGTTTTCCATCGGACGAATATACCTGAGAGGCTTCATAGTTTTGGATAGATGAGAGTTCATCCGATCCTGGTACGGGACCAAAGAAGCCTCCGTAAACCATAGAGATAAAGATGAATGCGATAACAAAAGGAAGAGCGCAAACACCAATCAGGAGGCGTTTTGTGGTTTTACTGAATTTGATCTGTTTTTTTGCCAAACTTGGAATATGGATTCGTTAGAAAAAGCGGGTCCGCAAATGATGTATACAACGAGAAGGTAGATCAGTTCCATTGGAAATACTAAACATTACGTGTTTACCGCTTAGTCTAAAAAGTGACCTTGAAGCGTCTGCAGCCTGCCTACGCTAATCCAACTATGCACAAAGCTTCGTTGGACGTGAGCTTCGGCAGACAAGCAGAGCGTCCCGACAGCTGTCGGGAAAGCGTCACGTATTCTTATAGTAAATCACCAAAAAGGACGCTTCAAGGACCTACGGACGCTTGAAGGTCTTTTAATTGGTAAACGTGTTAAACTTTAAAACCTTTATCATTCCATTGAATAGCGTATATTTGCAGCCAAACAAATACGAAATCAAACAGAAGATACTATTATGCCGAAAGCAATCATAAAAACTGAAAAAGGGGATATGGAAGTCAACTTTTTTTCTGAAGACGCTCCCAACACAGTTGATAATTTTGTAACGCTCTCGAAAAAAGGATTTTACGATGGGCTTACTTTTCACCGTGTGATCCAGGATTTTGTGATTCAGGGTGGATGCCCGAAAGGGGACGGCTCTGGCGGTCCCGGATATACGATCGATTGTGAACTGGATGGTGACAACCAACATCATGAGCGTGGAGTGTTATCAATGGCTCATGCCGGTCGTAACACGGGAGGTTCTCAATTCTTTATCTGTTTTAATCGAAAAAATACTGCTCATCTTGATGGAAATCACACAGTTTTTGGAAAAGTTGTGGAAGGCCTGGATGTGATTGATGAGATTGAGCAGGGAGATCGGATTGAGGAGATTGAGATTGTTGACTGATACTCTTATTGATACAACCGCCAGTCGATCAGGTAAACAGTTCCAAATATAACACTCAACACCACCAGGCTGAGAATCGGCTCCCAGATTACAAATCCGCCGATGGTTCCTAAAACTGCACCAAGATACTGAATGGTTTTAAGCTGTTCATTTGTAGCATTTCGAATCATTGTTTCCAGTCGCTGCTCATCATATGTTTTAAGATTTTCCTCCACTAATTTCTGAACGTTTAACTGGTTGATCAGTTTATAGAGGAGCAGGGTAATCACCTCATCTATCTTATCGCTGTTGCGGTGGATTTTGTCAGGGAATTCGTCCAGGTACTCTTCTATGTACCCAATGTTTCGTTCTGCTGTTACCGGCAGGCGCTCCAGTAGATTTTCGATAAACTGTTGCAGAGTTTGGCCGCTGAGAAAAGAATAGGTTTTTAATGCGGCTTTCTCCAGCGCCCGGTTTTGAAGTGCATCCTCAATTTCCAGTAAGATGTGATCGGATACCTTCTTCCTGAATTCAGGATTCTGAACCATCGAGTCAACATATTCAAGGAGCCAGGTTTTTAGATCTTCCCGGAAATCATCCCGCTGGGTGATCTGTTCAATATGTTCAATTGCTTGCAACCGGTAGCGGCTGATCGCTTTTGATTCACGGATTTTCTGTTTAATCAGCTCCGGATTGATGAGATCCTCCGAAACTGCATGCGAGAGACGATGCGCAATTCTGTCTTTATGGGCAGGAACCAGTCCTTGCCCCAGCAGGGGCCGTTTTTTAACCGGTTTAAAAAGCATGGTGATGGCAATCCAGTTGGTTAGATAACCGATCATACCACTGACGGAGATAATACGTATGATTCCTTCAAATTGAAGAGAGAGTGCAAAAATTTCGGCTGAGACGCCGGGAAAATCCCAAAGAAAGGATCCTAAAAACAGTCCGCAAAGAATCCAGGGGATCGGCTTTAGAAACTTTAAAATCGGAAGCTTTGCAGTGTCAGGAGAGGAGTGAATCTGGGCGTCCCTTATGTTTGTATCTGAATCAAACTCCAGGTATTTGGACAGTATTTGGCCAAGATTTTTGAAATGGCTCTTCTCCCCGGCTGATTCAGGAGATACAGATTTTTTTTCTTCTGCTTCCATATGTTGTTTTACTTCTAATGTGAATTGCTCTTTGAAGGGGACAAAGGAGGATGATTCGTACAAATCTACTTAAAGTCAAAAAGAGTAATGTTCTTTTGTTATCCACCAGTTTACTCCGCTCACTTCCTCCTTAAAAGGGGAAAGTACTCTTTAAGACGTTATGATATTGACAACAGTTTCACGTTTCAGTGTGGGTTCCTCTTTTAATCGTTTCAGTTCCATTAGTTTTTTACGTAAAGAATGTGCCTGATCCAGTTTTCCCAAGATTTGATTACCCGGAGTAACAATTCTGCCATTTAGTTCTATCCATCCTTTTGAGATCCATTCATCAACAGTTTTTCCAAAACCGGATGGTTTCATCACTCCCAGTTCATGAAGTTGAATTCCAAAATCGCTAAGAGTTACACATGGACGAAGTGACTCAGCAGATGTTACACTCTTCTCTGAATCTTGAAAAAACACTATATCCGGGTTCAGATCGCTTACCAAAATTTGATCTACCGGTTTCGGCATTGATAAGCTTTTAATTGTTTGATCATAAATCCATCGGTACAATTGCCCCGTGTTACTTGGTAGTTCTCCTGAAACGGAATCAGGTGCCAGTGAAAGATCAATGGGATGAATGCTTTCATGCGGACTTTCTGAATCCGCAATTTCCTGCAAATAGGTCGTTTTTAAGTCGTTAACAGATCCTCTTTTTAGATACTGTTTTCGAAGATCTGTCCAGGTATCACTGTAAAATGCCTGCGCAGATGTACGCGGATAACTGATCAGTGACTCTTCAGAAAAAGGTAAAATTGTTTGAAAGAGCTGATTGAGGAGAAGTTGAGAATCATATCCTGAAGGAACTTTCTGTTGATGGATTAAATACTCTAAAACATCAAATGTAGAGAGAGGTTTTGATGATCGATAATGATTGTTGCTGTGCTCTGTTCTTACGCTAATCCATTCGTCAAAATCACATTGTACATGGGCTGAGCTTTCATAAACAGAATCATTTTGGTCTAAAAAGGTTTGAAACCATTTATTTGCACCAAACACGGAGATTAAACCTGCAAATTGAAGATCAGGAGTATCTGAATATTTAGACCAGAGATGTTGTATCAGAAATCTGTTTTTCAAACGGGTTTCGAGATGAGATTCATCCAGTTCTGCGGTGTTACTCAGCATGGAGTAGATCCCCGTTCGGCTCAACCCCTGAAGTTGTGCTCTTTTTACATTAGATGATTTGATAAACCGATTTATAGACCATGCTATAAAATCACCCGAAGCATCAGAATCAACAGCTACCACAATGGTATTGGCAATTTTTGACTGTTCTTTTATCTCCTTTCGGATCTCTCGTTTTTCAGGATCAGCAATCGCTTTTATTTGATGAGTACCTGAATCGTATTTGGGACGCCAGCAGAATCCATCGGTGGAAAGAACATATACCGATGGCGGACATATTTTCTGAATAATTCCGGCAATAGTTGGAGATTCTACTATGAGGAGAGTATAGACGGACGTGTTCATAATCAGTTGTCCATCTGTTCCAGGTAGTGGTTTTCGAGTTTTGTCATGGTCTCTTTTTCGTCCGCTGATGAATCTTCATATCCCGCAAGATGGAGCAAACCATGCACAAATATACGATAAAATTCCTGTTCAGGGTCAGAGTCCATCTCATAGCTTTGTTCCTCTATTCGAGGGGCACAACAATAAAGGGTACCTTCGATGCTTTTTTTTGAGGAATCCGATGGTTCAGCATCATCATTATAATTAAACGATATAATATCGGTTACGTAATCTCTCTGCAGGTATTTTTTATTGATCTCAACAATCTCTTTCTCATCTACATACACAAGTTCCACGAGTTGAAATGTCACATTCTCGCCTTTCTGGATAAGCTGCAGAATCGTCTCAAGAGTTTTTTGATTTACGGGGAGATCAAAATGGGAGGGATTATTTACGGAAAGTACAGTTTCTTCAGGTAGATCCGGAAATTCAGGAAACGTTGTCATCGTCGAAAGAAAAGTCATCGATATCGAGTGTATCAGTCAGCGAGAGAGCTACACCACACATCATCATATCTTCAGGAAGTTGTGTGAAATCACCTGTCAGTACGGAATCATCTACATTAGAATACAAGCTGCACCCGGCCCCCTGTTCAATAATCAGGCCGGAAGTCATTCCATTCTGCTTACCGAAAAATGTAACCTGTTTCAGCATTTCGCTGGCAATGAAAGCTGTACAGTTGTGAAGTTGTAAAAAGGTATTTCCGGAATAAACGGATATCAGGTTCATGCGTTTTCCATTAACCTCAAGCCCCAGATGGATTTCGAATGCAAGTTTACTTCCGTCTTCCTGGTTTGTCATTTCCAGGCGGTAAACATCGTTACCCAGTTTTTTGGGTGTAGATTCCAACACTTTTCCAATGGACAGAATGTTCTCTTCCGTAAATTCGTGTATCATAGAGTACTCAATTGAAACTTTATTTGATGAAGCCTGTGCTAAACCACCCCGTCCGCACACTGATTTTGCGGTCAGACGGAATATTCCATAAGCTTCTGAACCTGTAATATACGATCTGAAAGAATCATATTAAATATTATCAGTTACCAAGACCAAATTGACTGACTCGCTGCCTGCTCTCCTCTATGGAATCGGGCAGTGCTAACCGCCCGTCAGTAATTGAATTCACTTCGAAACGAAGTTGCTCAGCAGATTCAATATCGTCATTTTCGTAAAAAATATTTTGTAAAATTGTTAGGCGGCTTACCGAAAAACTAATATTCTGAACAATTGATTCTCTTCTGTCAGACAACTGCTGCTGACGATTTTGCAAAGTCCGGGCTTCTTGTGTTTGAGCCCGGGAGCGTGCCATCTGGATATCTTGTTGAAGAGTTTGCAGCTCGCTCTCTAATTCATTCAGATCTTTCATGTCGTACCGTAGTTCACGCTTAAGTTGGTTGGCTACAAAAGAAGCAAGCTCTTTAGCTCTTTCTGTTTCGCCTGACTGCAAATATTTATATGCGTAAAGGGTTGCCACAGTCCAGTCGTGTTCAATATGCCGGAATGGAATGTTGTCTTCTCCATAGGCCAGCCATTTAGCGGCGTTTGTTGAATCTCCCCGTTCCATGTAGGCATCTGCCAGTTGAGAAAAACTGTACCGGTAGTTGCCAAGCATTCGGCGAATGTTTTCATCAAAGTAGACATCGGGAGAGTTCCAATTTTCGAAACGGAAATTTTCAAGGCGTTGTGCATGCACCTCGGGATCAACATATCCAAATGGTCCGGTTTGCCTTTTTTTCGGTACCACTCTGAACGCTTTGCCTTCAAACTGGAAAAAGTCATGCAAGCCAAGCTGACCCGAATTAGAAACTGTATTTGCAAAGTAAATCGGCCTCAGCCATCGGTTATTCCGCAGCATGTGGAGAATTAATTTATCCTGGGTTTGTAAATAAAAACGATCATTTCCGGCTCTGTCTCTTCCTGCCGGCCGGCCTTCGAGATACCAACTCACTTCGTCGTCCAGTTCCTCAACAGGTATAGAAAATGGTTCAGCCATTTGAAGCTGATTGTAAAGCATTGGTGTCAATTGAACATCTTCGGGCAAACCGCCTTGTCTGAAAAACTGGCTGGTAGAATCTTCGAGTTGCGAGGGGGTGGCCTCGAATACAGATGTTAAAAGATCCTTATCAACCGGAATGGTAATTTGTTCTGGTTCATGTAATTCAAGTTGAGACGTCATCTCGTCGATCTCCTCATCGGTAAGAGTAATCGGGAGAGGCAGGGATTCGTGAGTGGTTCTGTCGCGAAGCTGTTTGATATACCAGTCCGTATTTAACAAACTAAGATTTACAACCCGAACATCCGTCCTTACGCCTTCAACCTCCTGGATATACCAAAGTGGGAATGTGTCATTATCACCATTTGTAAAGACAATGGCATTTTCCTCGAGCGATTGAAGAAGATTGTAAGCATAATCTCTGGCTACGTATCGTTCACTGCGATCGTGGCTGTGCCAGTTTTCAGTGAGCATCCAGCCGGGAACAGCTAAAAACATTAATGTTAGGGACGCAAAAACCACCTGCTTACTTTTTCCGGTGGCGTCTTTAATCATTTCAACGATACCGGTTGCGCCTAAACCAATCCAGATGGTAAAGGCAAAAAACGATCCCACGTAGGCATAGTCCCGCTCGCGCGGTTCAAACGGTGTTTGATTGAGATAGAAAATGATGGCAAGGCCTGTTAGTAAAAACAATGCTAAAATAGAGAGACCCCTTTTCCAGTCATTCTTGAAATGGTAGAGAAACCCGAACAAACCAATGAGCAGCGGCAAGTAAAAATATCCCGAATGGGCAGGATTATTAGAGTGGCGGGTCTCTGAAAATCCGGCATACCACCCTGCATCCTGTACATCTGCATCGCGGCCAATAAAATTCCAGTTAAAATAACGCAGATACATGTGATTGACCTGGTAGTTCAGGAAATAGGATAGATCGGAATCGAATTGTGAATAATACTGCATATGCCGGGGTTGTGCAGAGTGGCGTCGCGGGAAAAGAACCTCCTCTTCACGATCAATTGCTCCGATGGAATTATCGTATGTATTTCCCATCAGAAGGGGAGATTTTCCATATTGATCCCGGCTGAGATAGCTCACAAAATCCTGAACAGTAGATGGGTCATTCTCATCGATTGGCGGTTCTGCCTGAGAGCGAATCATAATTAATGCATAACTTGAATACCCGATCATTATCATTGCATATGCAAGTAATATAATATTGGCAATTCTGTGGTTGTGCTTATGCGTATAGTATATTCCGTAACTTAATGCTGCAATGACAAGAATAACGAATGTCATTGGGCCTATTAAGCCGTATGTGTAGGACCCGATCTGCCCGGCAATATCCGGCAGCCAAATAACTGTTACAGGATAAACAGAAAAGAACCCGAGGACGGCAATACCAGCCATTAGTAAAAATGAGGAGGCGGAAAGTTCTACTTTCTTAAAGTAGATAATCATGGCTACGAAAAAGATTGCCAGTAAATTAAGAAGGTGAACGCCAATGCCTATACCAAACAGGTAGGCAATAACGATTAACCATCGCTCGGCATAAGGTTTTTTGTGATTCGCCGACCATTTTAAGGAGAGCCAAACAACAAGTGCCGTCAGGAACATAGAAGACGCGTACATTTCTGCCTCAACCGCATTAAACCACTGTGTGTGTGTAACTGTAAAAGTGAACGCCCCGAAGAGTCCGCCGGCATACAAACCAATCTTATCCATAAAATCCATCTCGTCAGCAGGTCCGCGCCACTCTTCAATCAGTCTCACAATAATCAGATATAATAACATGATTGTAAATGACGAGACAGTAACACTAATCATATTGATGCTCAAAGCCACATATTCTGTAGGTATAAACATAGATACTACCCTGCCAATAAGGGCAAAAAACGGTGATCCAGGTGGATGGGCAATCTGCAGTGTATGAGATATAGCAATATATTCAGCTGCATCCCAAAAAGAGGTGGTAGGAGCAACTGTCATCGTGTAGATTACAAAAGCATATATGAAGCTAATTGTAGCAAAGAAAAAGTTTCGCTTCCGGTGGTTAGCGAAAATTGACGATAAATCCATAAAATCGATTTAAAGTTATCTAATGTTTGATCTGCACTTTTGAACAGTTCATAACGAGACGGTCTCCATGATATTTCTGTTATCATGGATTATAGTTCAACATATTCATTGAATGGGCAAAGATACCGAATCAGACTTTGAAAGCACAATTGAAAAATTTTGTAGTTCAAATATTATGACTGAATTGTATAAACAAGATATGAAGTGCTTGCAAATGACTGGAAAGATGGTTATCAACTGAATTGTGTCCGAAAAGATCATCAATTCCAAAAAATGGATTCACATTTAAAAGGCAGTAAACGGCCCAAAGAGCGGTTTAGCACAAAGTGGGGACTTATTCTAAGTGTTTTGGGGATTGCCGTAGGTACGGGAAATATCTGGCGCTTTCCCCGAATCGCAGCACAAAATGGAGGGGAAACAGGTGCTGGTGCTTTTCTGATTGCGTGGGTTACTTTTCTGTTTATCTGGTCTATTCCGCTCATTATTGCTGAATATGGAATTGGCCGGAATGGCCGGAAAGGTGTGGTCGGCTCATACATAAAAATGGTTGGAAAAAATTCCGCCTGGATGGGGAGTTTTATAGGATTTGTGGCTACGGCTATCATGTTTTACTACAGTGTAGTGGCCGGTTGGTGTGCATATTATCTGATTGAGTCCGTTTTTTCTGTACTTCCCGAAAGTTTGGATCATGCCGAGATGGTATGGGCCGGTTTCCAAAGTTCTACGTTACCCTCTATTTTTCATGCGTTAATGATCTTTCTCGGGGCACTTGTGATACTAAAAGGAGTTAAAAGTATCGAACGGATTAACCTGATTTTGATCCCCTCGCTACTTTTAGTTCTTGTAATTTCGTTGATAAAGGCACTCTCACTTACCGGTAGTGGTGCAGGAGTCGCTTATCTTTTCACACCAGATTGGTCTACTTTGAAAGAGCCCGGATTATGGCTCGAAGCGCTCACTCAAAATGCCTGGGATACGGGAGCTGCATGGGGATTAATCTTAACATATGGGGCTTATATGCGCTCCAGCGATGACATCACAATCAGCGCTTTTCAAACCGGTATTGGAAATAACCTGGTTTCATTGATGGCGGCTGTCATTATCTTTTCAACTGTTTTTGGAACTTTGGGCTCATCCATGACTGACGGAGAGATTTTAGAGGTGATGCGCACATCCGGTCCGGCATCAACGGGGCTTACATTTATGTGGATGCCACAACTTTTTAATGAGATGACGGGGGGTCGAATTTTTGCAATTCTCTTTTTCCTCGGGCTTACCTTTGCAGCTTTCAGTTCACTCATCTCTATGATAGAATTGGCTACAAAGGTATTTGTTGATATGGGAGTTGCACGCAAAAATGCAACTATTGGTGTTTGTATTGTGGGATTTTTATTTGGAATGCCATCTGCTATTTCTGTTGATTTTCTCGCCAACCAGGATTTTGTGTGGGGGATTGGGCTGATGGTATCCGGCGGATTCATCTCATTTGCTGTAATTCGATTTGGAGCTGATAAATTCAGAGATACTTTGGTTAATACAGATGAGAGCCGGATTAAACTTGGATACTGGTGGTCAATTATCATCAAATATGTAATACCGGTTGAAGTGATAACACTTCTGGTATGGTGGATCTATTTAAGCGCCACAAGTTTTGCTCCCGATACCTGGTACAACCCACTTAGTTCATTTTCTGTAGCAACAGTGTTCCTGCAGTGGGGAGTGATGATGATCTTGTTCAAGATCTACAATAGGAAAATTGCTGATAAAACGATTTTGAATTGAGTCTTTAAGAAATCCGCGAAGTTTTTCGTCTTAATACATCAAAAACTATTTCTATTTCCATCTTTACATAAGTGAAACTTCGCGGATTTATCACCAAACAATTTTGGATAGCAGCTAAATCTTCTTCTCAATTCGCTGAAGGGTTTCAAGAATAGATTGAAGTGTTTCCTTTGATTTGCTATCACCTGATGAAGATTGAGTAGGGGAGGATGATGATCCCAGGTCGGTAATTTTATCTCTTTGGTCAATTACTTTCTCTCTGAACTCTCTCGCATCAACAATTCCTATCAGAGACATATCCGTACCTGTCTGGTTACTTTGTCCGGCTGTTTCTATTTTTAAAATGCTTAATCCAAAATACCTGAGAAGAGGTCCCTCCCGAAAAGTTAGATCCTGGATCTTGTCCAATGGAATGGTTCGTTCTACCTGGAAAAGGACTCCCTTTCTGAATTTTAGCGCCCGGGAGGTGAGTTCACAAAAAAGACTGTCGAAATATCTGTTCAGATACATTCGCCCGAAGATCAGCCAAAAAGGGATTAACACAATTCCAAAAATAGTAATGCAGCAGATCAAAATAACTGTGGCATTTATATAAGTTTTTATTTTTGGGTTGAATGATGCCTCAACAAGTGTTTGTGCTTTTCTGCTTGAACTTTGTGTATCCATATTATTGCAATAAATATTCGATTCCCAAGTAATGAATTGAATCCTGATGACAAGTACAATAAAAAAATCAGCATCTGGAATATTCCAAATACTGATTTATAAAGAAAAGATTAAATTTGAGACTCAATCAACTAAATCATCAACCGAACATTTTGTTTGTTCAAGTAATCATTATTCGTTTGATTGTGTTGTCTGCTCAGAATCTTTAGGCACAAAATGAAGCGCGGCTGAATTCATGCAATACCGGAGTCCGGTTGGTTGTGGCCCGTCATCAAATACATGGCCGATATGGGAATCACAACGGCTGCATACAATTTCTGTTCGGGTCATGAAAAAGCTATTGTCTTCTTTTTCTTCAACAGCATCTTCATCGATTGGCTTGTAGAAACTCGGCCAGCCGGTTCCGCTTTTATATTTGGTATCAGAATGGAAAAGTGGTTGTCCGCATGCTTTGCAGAGATACACTCCTGTTTCTTCATTGCTATTGTATTCGTTGATAAAAGGTATCTCTGTACCTTTCTTTCGTAGAACTCTAAACTCTTCTGAGGAAAGTCGGTTTTTCCATTCTTCTTCAGTTCGAACTACTTTTTCTTTGTTTTGTGAGTCGCTCATAGCTTCGGTATATGTAATATTGTTCAAAAAATGTTGGTGATCTTCCTCGGTCACTTCCTGATTCTGCGCAAAAGAGTTACAGGATATTGTAATTGCAATGAGAAGATATGCAGTTATATATAGGGTAAATTTTTTCATAATTGTCTTATTTCATATTCGGAACAATTCCAATCGTATTTACATTCGCTTTTTAATGACTTTCTACGACAATGGTCATCAGATTGTATGAATAGACAACTTTATTTTGATTCGTTTCGTACCCTAAAATTGAAAATGTTAGAAAATTGTTAAGGTTTGTCTAAAACGAAGGTAAGGAAGAGAATTTATCCTGATTGGCTGTGAACGTAATAAGCTACACCCCAAATAAAAACCCAGCCGGCAGCGGTGATATAGTGTATTCCATACGCAAGAAAAGCTACATTTAGAAAATAGAGAATATGGTACATCCAGTTTGGTGCGCTTTTGGTTTTTCTTTTGGTAATGGACCTGAAGTTTTGATTAAGTAGCGTAAACAGGCGAGCCAATACCATCAAACCGGTATATATATAAACTACATATTCCAATACAACTGTTGTATCAAAAAAGACAACAATCGCGATTACGATAGTGGCTATCAAATCTACGGTGATATGTTTTAGCCACTGCATCTAAATCGGGAGAGAATAAAAAATGCCTGTGAATGTAAAAAACTTATTGGAGCTGAATAACTTCTTTTGCCTGTAAGCCTTTCTCACCATCAGCAATTGTAAATTCAACTTTTTCTCCTTCGCTCAGTTTTTTAAATCCATCACTTTGAATTTCTGAGTAATGTACAAATACATCGTCACCATCTTCGCGGGTAATGAATCCATACCCTTTACCATTATGAAACCATTTAACAGTTCCTACTTCACGGTTTTCCATAAATAAATCCCATCTAACTAAGTTCCCATTGATAGTTATAACAGCCTGATCTTGTATAACAAAACCAAAACCATCATTTGCTAAAATACTTGGTTCGAACCTTTTAAGCAATAATCACTGTAAGTTCAAAAAAACCAATAGGAAAAAGGCTGAAATATTGTAAATGAGGTGTTAAAAATGGTAAATAGAGTTAAAATTACAGCTATATTTTAAGTCAGAAATACCGATATGTAAATAAAGTGATGTAATAATTTTACTCTTTTCTGTGAGTACGTCTAAAATAAACTTACTTGAATTCCTGCTCTGAAATTTCGGCTGCTACCCGGTTCGAAGTATCGATTTCCAAAAGCATTTACAAAAACTGACGAATTGTAACGGGTATCAAGAATATTATTTACAGCTACGAATGGTCGAAAAGTTCCTTCCTCAAATAGTTGCGGAACCTGAACTGTCCAGCGAAAATGAAGGAGACCATAGGAGCTGTTTTTGGCAGAGTTTTCACTATCTGCATAGTAACTGCTAATCCACTCGCTGTCGAGACTGAACTGGTGGTTTCCGGGAGTGAAATTCACTGAAGCACCAGCTCTGAAAGGGGCAACTCCGGGAAGATCATTTCCATCATAATTTCCACCATTGAATTTGGCTTGGAGATAATTGAGCATCAAGCGAAAATCGATATTTGTTCCGGTATTGTAAGCCAGGCCAAGTTCTACACCATAGTGATTGGTTTGTCCTTCATTTTGAAAATAAACCGGCCCGTCTTCAAGCTCAATTGGGACCAAGATATCTTCAACTTTCATTCCGTAAACTGCAAAATCGTAGCTTAGGCTATTGTTTCTTCCACGAATTCCGGTTTCGAGGCTAATCGTTTTTTCAGGTTCTATTGATTGGTTAAATCCGGCTCCTCCCGAAGGCCTGTTTACCAGTTCTGTAGTGGTTGGCGATTCAAAAGAGGTACTGAAGTTTGCAAAGACAGAGGAGGTATTCAGATCATACATCAGCCCAAAACTCGGGTTAACTGAGAAAAAAGAACGTGAGCCTTCAGCTTCATTATTCAAAGAGTTCGGAGTTTCATAATTCAACCAGTCTGCCCTGGCTCCGGCACTGACTGAAAATCGTTCGGTAACCGGCACAGAAATTCTTGAAAAAATTGCCTGGTTGGTTACCCGCTCTTCTTGCTCCAGGCTAATGTCATTACCAGGTTCGCCATTAACATTATTGGTTTCGAGTCGGTCATCATCCTGGATTTTTAACTCTCCGCCAACTTGCAGATCAAAGGAAAGCTCATTGAACTGGTAGGTTGAGCGAACTCCGCCTGCATATCGTTCAAGGTTTATCACTCCAAATGTCAAAGGATTTTGGACATCTCTGTATGTACCATGTGCAGAAATATCCAGTATTCCCGAACTAAATTGATGAATGTAAGATGAACCGATCATCGCCTGATCTATAGTTTTTCCCGCCTGGTTTTCTACAAAACTTGGAGTTGCGTTCTGGGGTGTATCTTGCGAATCTTCTTTGGTTAATGAACCCGGATGTTGCGCTTTAGGCATTCCTGTGTACGCCACTCTGACGCTAAAATTTCCATTGTCGGAAACAGGCCGTTCCAAACCAAGGCTTCCGCGGTATAATCTTGCAGCACTGTGGTTTCGATATCCATTTGTCTCAAAATAGGTTCCATATCCGTAGAGGCGGGTTTTACCAATGGTTGAGTTTAATTCCAGTTCTTGTTTAACAGTACTGAATGATCCGCCATATCCTCGATATTTTAGTGCAGGTGCATCAGGTTGAGGTTCAGTTGAAAGAAACAGTACACCTCCACTGGAGTTTCCCCAAAAGGTACCTGCCGGGCCTCGTAAAAGTTCAATTCGTTTCACAGCAGCAGGATCTATCATGTTCATAATGGTTTGACCATCAGCAACAGTAAGGGGCATGTTATCAAGAATAACCTGTGTGCCTCTCACTCCAAACTGTGTTCTCCACCCTAATCCCCGGATGGTAAGGCGTTCGCCCAATGCATAATTTTCCCGATTACTTATAAAAATACCCGGCATGGTATAGGTCAGTTCATCCATTGTAGCTGATGGTTTTGATGCCAAATCAGCGGAGTTTCGCAACATATAGGTTAAAGACATCGGTGCTTCTCCTACGGTAATAGAAGAGTGCGTTGCTTTAACTTGAATTTCATCGAGTTCTACGGAAAGTGTATCATCAGAAATAACCTGGGCATGAGTATAGGGAACTGTAACCAAAACCAGCAGGAACAAAATTAAATAAACTTTTTGAAGCTCTTTTCGTATTGTTGAGTGCATTAAATCTGTGTTATTTTATTAAATATGGATTACTATAAGATATAATTATGTCTGACAGAGAACCATTCAGATATTACTTTTTTTTGCATTTTGAGTGGATAGCCCTGCTTTCAGGTCTTCTACTGATGGCACTTTTGGATCCGTTCAGCCAGGCACCATCTTTTTGCCTGATTGATCGCCTGGGATTCGAATTCTGTCCCGGTTGTGGATTAGGCAAATCTGTAGCATTTGCAGCGCGCGGAAATCTGACAGCATCCGTGCAGACCCATCCTTTGGGTATCATTTCAATCTTAGTAATCATTGCGAGAATAGGTTCTATATTTCAGCGTAATAATAACCTTAAAAAAGAAAAGAACTATGAAAAAGATATTTGAATACTTGCCTGAACTTGAAGGAGATGAGTCTGAATATATCGGCCATATTATTGAGGACATGCCGGATGAGAAGGCAAAAATGTTCTCAAATATTTATCGATCCCGGCGGAAAGATCCGATATTATTTATGGCATTAGCCGTATTGGGCCTGGTTCCGGGTGTTGCCGGAATCCATCGGTTTTTTGTAGGACATATAGGAATGGGAATTCTCTACTTACTAACTGTAGGGCTTTGTTTTATCGGTACAATTGTTGATATGATTAATTACAAGAATTTTGCATTTGAGTATAACCGGAAAGTTGCAAAAGATCTGTTGAGAGAGTTTGACTGATGAATACAATAGATAGAACACGAGAGCAATCTGAAGAATTGCTGGAAACGTATATAGAATCCGATAGTTTAATTCTCCATTCCCATATGGTAGCGGATGCTATGGAAGGTTATGCAGATAAACTGGGATTACCGGATCAGGAAAAAGAAAATTGGTGGACAGCAGGTTTATTACACGATCTGGATTGGGAAAAATATCCGGATGAACATCCTCAAAAAGCTTTAAATGAAATTTTACCTCCCTTTAAATATCCGTCAGAAATATTATCAGCTATCGAAGCACATGCGCCCGGGCGAACCGGAAAACAGCCGGAAACGGAGATAGAACGATACCTTTTTGCCTGTGATGAACTTTCGGGATTTATGAATGCTGTTGCATTGATGAGGCCAAATGGATTCTCAGATATGAAAGTAAAATCCGTTACAAAAAAGCTGAAGGATAAACGATTTGCGGCAAATGTATCGCGGGATGATATCCGAAAAGGAGCGGAACTCATTGAAAAACAGTTAAATGATCATATCCTTTTTTTGATTGGAGTTTTTAAAACAAAATCTTATTAGAGTCTGCAACACACTATGGAAAGATGGCGTAATGAAGATAGATGGCGGAACTGTTCCGTTATGCTGATGTCGATATTTTTTGGATGATACATCACTACCATTTGCTGCATATGACGTTTTTGAAATCAATCTTTCTCCATATTGCTCTGATCTTGTTCTCAGTTATTCCTGATAGCTCATCTGCTCAACAGGTTGCTTACCATAACTATAGCGAGAACTTTACAGAAACCACTTCTTTCGGTGATTTACAGGAAAAGCCCTATAAATCCGAATTTTTCAGGGTACGCGGAATCCCAAAAGTAACGGTTCATACAACCACCGGGAATATTGAAGTTTTTCAAAACCCGGATATTAACGGCGTTAAAGTTGATCTGTTTCTGGAGAGAAGTTTTTCGCTGTGGTCGGGGCGAAGAAGTCTCGATAATTTCCGGATAATTCTACAGCAGCAGGGTGATCGTATAATTGCATCTGTGGAGGATAAAAAATCGGGTCAAGTTCCAAGAGACAGCGATATTAAATTTCATTTTTTAGTACAAACCCCGAAAAACGTAACTACAAATCTGCGTGCTTTTAATGGAAATATTTTTCTTGATGATGTGGAAGGAGATCACTTTATACAGAATCAGACAGGAGATATTAGTATAAGTCATACAAAGGGAGAGATTCGGGTTGTTTCCACCACGGGAAATATTGATTTGGCAAACGTAAAAGGCAATGTGTACGCTAAGACCGTGAACGGGAGTGTGAACATTGTTTCGAACTCCGGTGAGGCACGAGTCCGTTCGGTTTCGGGAGATATTCATGCATCAAAGATGAGAGGTACGCTGGTTTCCGCAACAACAAGCGGGAATATTTATGCTGATTTTACGGATGTATCAAAAGGAATTTATTTAGAAACAATTAGCGGAGATATTGAACTGTTTCTGCCGGAAACGAGTGGTTTTGACATTGAAGGTAGTGCAATGAGTTATGATTTAAGAGGATTGAGAGAATCAAGTATCACCGAAAGTGATCAAAACCAACGAGACCTCAATGTCGTCATTAGAGAGGGTGGTTTACCGGTTCGCGTGTCAACAATGTCGGGAAGAATTCAAGTATCTGAATCTCAAAAGTGAATTCAAAGGTGTATAAACTGGGTATATTTAATATTGTTTTTTGGGGCATCATTCTCCTCTGGGGTGATTCTTTATCTGCCCAGGATGAAGATATTTTCCAATTTCCCGAAGCGGAAATCGAAGAGATTTCTGCGGATATGATGCAGAATGAGAACAAAATTATCTACATTCAGGATCTGTGGAAATTCAGAGTGGGAGACAGCCTGGCATGGGCCGATCCCAATTATGATGACTCGGGGTGGGATTATTTAAGTACGAACTTGTCTCAGGCCGATCTGTCATTTATGGATTGGTCGGGAATCGGATGGTTCCGAAAACAGTTTCGGGTTGATGAAAGTTTAAGGGGAAAACCGGTTGCACTGATTGTTGAACGCCATCTTGGTGCATCAGAAATCTATCTGAATGGTGAGAAAGTAAAAGAACTGGGAGAATTTTCGACCGATCCGGAATCAGTTGCTTCGTACAACAGCAACAATCCTCTTGCCATAGTATTTTCTGACCAGGAATTTCAAACCTTAGCTGTCCGCTTTATCAATCCAAATTATTCTGAAACGGAGTTGATGATGGGCTATAACGGGTTTCGGTTTCTGTTGGGAGATTGGGAACATCACCAGGAGGAGACATTTTCATTCATATCTCAATGGACGGGCAGAAATCTATTTTACATTGGCGCCTTGCTGGCTTTTGGGGTTATCCACTTTCTGCTTTTTGTGTTTTATCCGTCGGAAAAGAGGAATCTCTATTTTTCGATTTTTGTCGGTTTTTTAGCCATTCTATCCTACCTGATCTACAAAGTAGAACTACTTGAAAACACAACAGGCACACTTCAATTCATTAAATTTATATTTGTTATAGAAGTGCTGGTACTCACCTTTGCAACCCGTTTTACACACAGTATCGACAAGAAGATTACACCATTCTATTCCAATTTCCTGGTGGCGGCGGGTATAATAGTGAGTTTGTTGATATGGTATTATCCCATGCAAACGGTTTGGCTCAGAGAGTTAGCCATTTTAGTTTTTGTAGCAGAGATACTCCGAACCGTTATCGTAATGTTCTATAGAAATCGGGGTGGTGTATGGTTGTTGGGAGTTGGCGTTTTAGTTTATGTTTTTTCTCTTATCTACAATGTGATGGTAAATTTTGAGATTCTATCAGGAAGCGTACAACTTGGAAATATGGTTGGTTCGGGAGTCCTGGTTATGTCGATGTCGGTATTTTTGTCTCGCGATTTTGCAATTACGCAAAGAAGGCTCGAACAGAAACTAATTGAAGTGAGACATCTGTCGAAGCGTTCATTAGAACAGGAGCGCATTAATAAGGAGCGGGAAATTGAGAAACGACTGCTGGAGGCAGAAAACAAACGCAAAACGACTGAACTTGAAGAAGCACGGGCTCTGCAACTTTCCATGTTACCGAAAAAAATGCCATCTCTGCCCGGATATGATTTGGCCGTGTTTATGGAGACAGCAACAGAAGTAGGAGGCGATTACTACGATTATAGCGTAGCCCCGGACGGTACATTAGTGCTTGCATTAGGCGATGCAACGGGACACGGAATGAAAGCCGGAATTATGGTGGCGGCTGCAAAGAGCTATTTTCATACACTCGTCCATGAGATGAATAATCTAACCATGTTAGGGAGAATATCTTCAGGCTTGCGTAATATGAATATGAAAATGATGTATATGGGGCTGATGTTGGCCCGGTGCAAAGGAAATGAGATTGAGATTGCAACAGCGGGTATGCCGCCTGCATTACATTTTAAGAGAAATACAAACTGTGTGGATAGAATTACACTCAAAGGATTACCTCTGGGAGGAACTGTAAAGTACCCATACGAAAATGAGAAGTTTACTATGGATACCGGGGATATCCTGTTGATGATGAGTGACGGCCTGACGGAGTTGTTTGACCCCAAACGGGAAATGCTTGGTTTGAATAAGATAGAAAATCTTCTTTGTAATTCTGATGGAATGAGCGCAAACGATATCGTAAATCAACTCACACAATTGATAAACACCTGGTCTGGCGGCAGAGAACCTCATGATGATATCACGATCATGGTTTTAAAGATGCAGAATTAATTTTTAATGGATCTGAATGTAACACAATCATTTTCTTATCGTAGGGAATAAAAATTGAATGGAATGAGTAGATATCTGGTAATACTTATCGTTTTTTTGGTTGCTCAAACGGGCTTGTTTGCTCAAAGCCAAAATCAGGATAATCCTTTTGAGAGGGATCCTATCTTTAATAAATCTCTCGATGAACTTTTTGGGCGGAAGGATACCACCAGTGAACAGAAGGGGCAACAGAAAGATAGAGATGAGGTTGACTCAGCAGTACAGCAATTATCAAGAACCGGTGTAGATCTTGGAGGCAGTATTGAAGCGGGGCCCTATTACAGCAGTGATCTTTACAGCTTGTATCCCAATCTTCCTACAATTCATTTCAATCGGGTAAATGGTTTGTTTATTGGCTATCGAAAAGAACGAATGCAATGGCACCGTTACGGCTCATTTCTTGATATTCCGCAAATTCAACCTCATGGACTTATTGGGTGGGGAACGGCTTCCAAAGAATGGGAATATGCTATTGGCCTTGAGAAAGTGATTGGCGAAAACAGGAGAGTGTTGATTGGGGGCGAATTCCATGATGCTACATACACAGAAGACTATAAACGAGTTGGACTTGTTGAATCATCCCTGACATCTTTTTTTGCAGGGTATGATTATCCTGATTACTACAACATGGAGGGTTTTGGGTTTTATGGAATTTTCCGAACACAACGTTGGCTGGAAGCGGGTTTTTCTTATAACCGCGATACATTTTCAAGCCTTGAGCGAAACACCAAATTTTCGTTATTCGGCAAATCCAGTACATACCGAATAAATCGCCCTGTTGATGCAAATGCCGATCAGTTAGATCTGGATATCTATGGTTTATCCCTCTCTATAAATCCGCGAAATATTTTAATTGCCAACAAATTTACGATGGCAGCATCTGTTAAAGCGGAACTGGCTGATAATCATGCAAGTGACGAAAATTACCGATTCAATAAATATTTATCGGAATTCAGATTGTATTACAATTTTGAGCCCGGTTCAATTTTCCGGTGGAGAGTTCAGGCCGGTGGGATCACAGGAAATGCTCCCGATTTTAAGGATTTTTACCTGGGGGGTATTGGTACACTCAGGGGATCGCCCTATAAGATTTTCCAGGGGAACCAGATGATTTTGAGTAATCTGGAAGTTCAGTTTGGAAGACCATCAGGGTATTCCGGAGAATGGATAGAAGATTATAACCTGCACCTCCTGTTATTTCTCGATTCAGGCTGGACGCAGCAATCACCCGAACTACTGAACTCAAATACACCTTTTACCGGATTTGATTCATTCTCTGTTTCTGATATGCAACATGATGCCGGATTTGGAATTGGTTCAGGGGCATTCCGTCTTGAGATGGCCTGGCCGCTCAAAACATTCGACAAATCGCCTACATTGTGGATTCGGTTTAATCCTACCTTTTAGTCTGTATTGCCTGCAATCCAATGACCGGGTAAAAAATTCACGTTAGGAGAGATCAACACAATTGCGAGCAAAAAAAAGAGCCTCAGACCGGTCAAAGCCTGAGACTGTTTTTTAGGGCATTTGGCACCTTTCGGTTGCCAAAAATTGTGTCTTGAAAATATACGTCGGTTTCTCAGAATTGTTTCGATAACCCATTTTTTTAACTGGGATTATGCACCAGGAAATTTGGTTGTGCACAAGGCCCAACTTCGCTAAAGCTACGTAGGGCATGCGAAGAGTAAAGCATTTTTCCCTTGATTCACCGCTCTGCTGTGAAACAGAATGCAGGCGTTGCTCTGCTCCGCCGTATATTGGCTAAATACATGTAACAGAGCAGTCCTGACTACCATCCCGGAGCAGAACACTGAGATGAGAATATATCGCAGATCGTTTTGCAATAGAAAATGGGGTAACTCCTCTTACTGTATGCTTACAATTTTCTTACTTGATGGGGTGCTAAAGATTTATAGTAAATGTTATATTGTGCACGTTTCATTTGTGTAAAAAGTTTTATTCCATGAACCATTTTTCAAAGAAAGAGATAACCACACTATTACTGCTGTTTGTGGGTATTCTTTTTAGCACACTGCTTTCCAGGAATACAAGATTATTTACTAAAAGCATCACAACAACGCCGGGTACCTTCGAGATATATTTGGAGGAGTCATCTCGTGTAGATGGACTTGTTGAAAGCCTTAAAACACTTGAAATTGATTTTAATCAAGATGAGTTGGTCTGGGCTGCAAATACATTGGGCTGGAGAAATTACCAAGCCGGGCGGTATCTGTTATCAAATGAAGATTCATACTCAGAGTTTCTGTCGAAACTTGGAAGAGGTATCCAGGATCCGGGACCGGTTACAATAGTGCCCGGTATTGATGCAGACCGATTGTCTAAAAATCTGTCAACCCAATTAAGAGCAGACAGTCTCTCTTTTCGTCAAATTTTTCAAGACAGTTCAGAGATTGCCCTCGAGTTCGGTTTAACAGGCGAACAGCTAATGGCCAGAATGCTTCCTGAAACGTATGAAATGTATTGGACTTCACCCCCAAAAAGTGTTGTTCGCCGAATTTATTCTGAATTTAAAAGATTAGTGATTGATCAGTATGAGAATGAGATCGAACAAAACCCATTAAGCCTCAATGAAATAATTACCCTGGCATCAATTGTGGAATGGGAAGCTCGTTTGAATGAAGAAAAGCCAACGATCAGTGGTTTGTATTTAAACCGGCTGGAGAGAAATATGCGGCTTCAGGCTGATCCCACAGTGTTATATGCACTTGGAGAGCGGCGGAGGTTATTATACAGGGATTACGAATATGATCATCCCTACAATACATATCGTATTAGAGGATTACCGCCCGGACCGATCACAAATCCCGATTTGAACTCTATTCGTGCAGTTCTTTTTCCCGAAGAGCATGACTATTTATACATGGTTGCCACACCGGAGGGAACGCACCGCTTTTCGGAAACATATAGCGAGCATCAACAAGCCAGTGAGGAGTGGAGACAGTGGCTTCGGGAGCAGTACAGAATTCAAAGAGAAAGGGAACAAGAATCTTCCTCAGATTCCTAATGTTCATAATCTTGAATTTTCCTCAGACAGAGACCGGATAAATATATGCTGATTTATCCTTCGGCCATCAAAGAAAATTTGAAATGCCAATCCGTTGAAAATCGACCCATTTCGAATGGCTCGTCCGAGATAATCAGGATTTCCGGCTGTTTCGAGACTTCGGAAAAGGTAATTGGCTGTATCGTAGCCTATACGAGAGAAGCGATCTGGTTCAGTTCCAAATCTCGTTTCGTAATCGTCTGTAAAGAAACGCATGGATGAAGTATCAGGATTCTGAACAAATGACTGTGTGTAATAGATATCAAAGAATTGTCTTTGGTAATCAGTCAACGGAGCAAACTCCCATTGTTCTGTTCCCAGAACAATCAGATCACTGTCCATTGCCTCCAGGTTATTCATCAACAAGTTCATCATGGTGGTGGATGCCTCACCGGTAAAAGGAGCGAAGATAGCATCAGATGGGCGGATATTCAGCGAATCGATCAATGCTGCATCCGACGTAAACACATCCGTGATCTCTCCAAAATCGTAACCGGTGGATGCAAAATCTTCCTCAATGTAGTAAGAGATGTTTGCCCCCAGTCGTTCTGCTTCGTGTCGAAAAGCGAGTGCAGAATTTCGGCCTAACGAGTTCTCTTCTGTAATAATAGCCAGTGTATCCAGCCGTAATTCCTGTACGGCAAACTGAGCCATTCTCTTGCCATGCATCTCAAATGTGGGATTCATCTGGTATGTGTAATTGTAATCCAGGTTCAGGCTGTCGGAGTTGGCAAGTGGTGCCAGCATCGGTATTTGATACTCTTCAGACAGGCGAGCCATTCTCGAGGCCGGTTCCGAAAACAGCGGGCCAATAACAGCATCTATCTTTTTTGTCAATGCCAATTCTGAAAAAACGGCTGCGGTTGTATCCGCATTCTCTGCAGAGTTTTTGAAAATGAGATTTACCTTCTGATTCCTGTTTCGTTCGTTGAAATCATCGGCAGCCAGCACCATGCCATAGTATAGATTTCTTGGAATGGTGAAATCAGGATCCTCTTCACCAAACAGAGGAAGAATTACCCCGATATTATATACCATCCCTTCAGGAGCGGCAGGGTATTCAATTTGCCCGGTTTGAGATCTCAAATCAGCCAGAAGTTCTCGTTCAATTTCTTGCCGGCTGAAGGCATCTCCCGTTGTTTTAACCAGTTCGCTGACCATTATTCTAAAAGCATCTGCATTCAGAAAGGGTTTTGAACTTCGTACAAGATCGAACTGTATACCCGGCGATTGTAACTTGTACAATATTTCATAGCGATCCTGGACGCTCAGGTAGTTTAAAATCTGATTATAGAAGCGTTGAGCATCCGATCTCAAGCCTGTTTGGTTATTGCTGGAAGCTAATTCATAAAGATGCTCAAGGCTTACATCGTAATTTTTAAGGATGAATTGAGCCATAGCAAGTGAGTAGAGTGCTTCCTGACGAATATTCTGCTGAGAACTTTGAGATGCTGTCTGCAAATGGTTTATGGCGGTTGAATACTCAGTAAGGGCAAGGAAACTTTTGCCGGCAAAAAGTAGAGAACGATCATCATCAGAGTTCAGAAAAAGTTCAGCTGCCTGCTGATAATTTTCATCCCTGTACATCTCCATTGCTTCTGAAAATGATTGCGCAGATACCTGAGAATGAAGACAAGTTACTAAAAGAATTAATGTCAGAAATGCTTTCATAAATAGATGGTGTCCATTATGCATGTTCATATATCTATTTTAAACAGCTTTGTTCCTCTTATTCCCACTCAATAGTGGCCGGTGGTTTAGAGCTTACATCATAGACCACACGATTGACTCCCCGTACTTCGTTTATAATTCGATTGCTTACTTCAGACAGGAATTCGTATGGTAACCGGGCCCAGTCGGCCGTCATGCCATCTACGCTGGTAACGGCTCGCAGTGCAATAGTATATTCGTAGGTGCGTTCATCGCCCATCACACCAACGGATTGAACAGGTAAGAGTACTGCTAACGCCTGCCAGACATTATCATACAATCCATATTCTCTGAGTGAGTGGATAAAGATTGAATCGGCTTCTCTGAGAAGATCGAGTTTCTGTTTTGATAGTTCTCCCAAAACCCGAATTCCAAGTCCAGGCCCCGGAAATGGATGCCGGCCGATAAAAGATTCCGGAATTCCGAGCTCACGTCCAACGCCCCGAACTTCATCTTTAAAAAGTTCCCGAACCGGTTCTATGAGATCGAGATTCATCTTTTCAGGCAAACCACCCACATTATGGTGTGATTTGATTGTAGCCGAAGGACCTTTGAAAGAGACGCTTTCAATTACATCCGGGTAAAGTGTGCCCTGGGCCAGAAATTTATATTCTTCTTCGTGAGCTATAGCTTCATCAAATACTTCAATAAATGTATTCCCGATTATAACTCTTTTCTGTTCGGGATCTGCAACACCTTCAAGATTTTTCAAAAATTTATCGGATGCATCAATTCCTTTTACAGGTAAATGAAGGTGTTCCTTATAGGTATCCAATACCTCATTAAATTCATTCTTTCTGAGAAGGCCGTTATCCACAAAAATACAGAGTAGCTGATCGCCAATTGCTTTATGAACAAGTGTGGCAACTACGGTTGAATCCACACCACCGGAAAGGCCGCAAATAACTTTACTGTTACCCACCTGTTCCCGGATGCTTTTAATCTCCGTTTCGATAAAAGAGGATGCAGTCCAATCGCCTTCACACTCAGAAATGTTAATTACAAAGTTTTGAAGAATCTCTTTTCCTTTTTCCGTGTGTGCAACTTCGGGATGAAACTGGACGCCGTAGATCTGTTTTTCCTTATGCCGAACTGCAGCAACGGGTGCATTAGAGGTATGAGCGATCACTTTATACTGTTCCGGTAATTGATGAATGTGATCACCATGGCTCATCCAAACAACAGAGTTATTTTGCACATTTTTAAGAAGTCCGGAGTCATCATCTACAATTAGTTTTGCTCGCCCAAACTCACGCTTCTCGGCTTTTTCGACACTTCCCGGAACCAACCTGTGGGCGAGGGACTGCAAACCATAGCAAATGCCTAAAACAGGTATGTTAAAATTAAAATAATCAAGGTTAAGTATAGGTGCCTCTTCATCGTAAACGCTTTTTGGTCCTCCGGAGAGAATAATTCCTTTTGGTGGATTCTGACTAAAGTCTTCAGGCGGGGTGTTAAAAGGATGGATTTCGCAGTATACATTCAGTTCGCGAATCCGCCGGGCAATTAACTGAGTGTATTGAGATCCAAAATCAAGTATGAGTATCCACTCATCATGATATGTATGCATGTTGGTTTCGTTATGAAAAAGCTCTTGGGAATTTAATGAAGGGAGAATATAAAAAGATTTGGACTTCCAATCTTATGTAAATCGGGCAGCTTGCCCGAAATCTCAAAACCCTGTTTCAGTATAATCTCCTATACTTTGGCTGAGAAAACCTTCTGCAATATTCAGGCAGTTTTACGGATTGGTGAGCCGGACAGGCTGTCCGGCGTACTACTTACTATTCAACAATTTCTTTGTACTCATCCACAGACAGGAGGGAGTCCAATTCAGAAGAATCACTTACCTTCATTTTTACCATCCAGCCTTTTCCGTATGGATCTGCATTCACCAATTCCGGTTCATCTTCCAGTGCCTCATTGATCTCTGTGATTTCTCCTGAAACAGGGCTAAAGAGTTCTGAAACAGTTTTAACAGCTTCCACAGTACCAAGAACTTCATCCTGATCAAACTCAGATCCCTCCGGTTCCAGCTCCACAAAAACAATATCACCCAATTCGCCCTGGGCAAAATCTGTAATTCCGATGGTTGCTGTACCGTCACCGTTATCTCGCACCCATTCGTGCTCTTTGGTGTATTTCAGATCTTCAGGAAATTTCATAGTTATTAGTTTGATTTTTCTGGATTAAATGTAAAAGATTTTTCGAGATATTGTGTGTTAAAATCACCGCTGATAAAGTTTGGATCATCCATCAGCTGCAAATGATAAGGAATAGTCGTTTTTATTCCTTCAATAACAAACTCTTCCAGGGCACGTTTCATTCTGCTTATTGCTTCTTTACGGTTTGCAGCACTCACAATCAATTTGGCAATCATAGAGTCGTAATGAGGCGGCACTTTGTAACCTGCATAAGCATGTGTATCAACCCTGACGCTGCGTCCCCCGGGGATGTTAAAGGAGGTAATAGTACCGGCAGTGGGGCGAAAATTATGCTCCGGATCTTCCGCATTGATTCTGCACTCAATGGCATGTCCGCGAAATTTAAATGGTTTTGAACTCAATTTCTCACCGGCTGCTGCAAGAATCTGTTGCTGCACCAAATCCGTAAATGTAATCTCTTCTGTAATGGGATGCTCCACCTGTATTCGGGTGTTCATCTCCATGAAATAGAAATTGAGATCTTTGTCGGCTATAAACTCAACCGTTCCGGCGCCTTCATAATTGATGGCTTTGCCTGCATTTACAGCTGCATTGCCCATCTTCTCGCGTACTTCCGGGGTCATAACAGGGGAGGGGGCTTCCTCCATTATTTTTTGATGTCGCCTTTGGAGCGAACATTCACGTTCACCGAGATGAACAACATTTCCATGCTGATCTCCCAAAATCTGAATCTCAATGTGGCGTGGATCCTGAATAAATTTCTCTATGTAAACTTCCGGATTTCCAAAAGCAGCTTCAGCCTCATTTCGGCAGGTATTAAAAGCATTTTTGAAATTGTCGGGGTTATTCACAACCCGCATTCCGCGTCCGCCGCCGCCTGCTGTTGCCTTCACAATTAGGGGGAATCCGATCTCTTCGGCATATTTTTCTGCTTTCTCCAGGGTTTCCACAATACCTTCGGAACCGGGAACAACCGGTACATTATTTTTTATCATTGTGGCTTTAGCAGTGGCTTTATCGCCCATCGTGCTTATCATCTCTGGAGAGGGGCCGATAAACTTAATATCATGTTCGCTGCAAATCCGGCTGAATTCAGCATTTTCCGAGAGAAAACCATAACCCGGATGGATCGCTTCGGCATTGGTAATTTCGGCTGCAGCAAGAATGGAGGGTATTTTCAGATAACTTTCTTTACTGGCAGGAGGACCTATGCATACAGCTTCATCAGCAAACTTTACATGCAAGCTGTGTTCATCAGCTGTGGAGTAAACCGCAACCGATTTAATTCCCATCTCCTTACAAGTACGAATGACTCTGAGAGCAATCTCACCCCGGTTCGCAATCAGTATCTTGTTAAACATACAGAGGTTTAATCTTTTTTAATGATAAATAATGGCTGATCAAATTCTACAGGAGAGCCATTTTCAACCAGAATTTTCTGTACAGTACCTGAAAATTCTGCTTCAATTTCATTCATAATTTTCATCGCTTCCACAATGCAGAGAGTTTCTCCGGCTGCAATATGATCTCCAACTTTTGCAAACGGATCAGAGTCAGGCGATGCAGCTTCATAAAATGTACCAACAATTGGAGATTTTACTACTTCTCCATCCGGTTGCTCCGGTTTAGATTCTTCAGTGTTTTTTTCTGCTGATTCAGCCGGTGCCGGTTGTTGTGTCTGAGCCGGTTGCTGGGGTGCTTGCGGCTGTTGTGGTATTTGATAGTGCATGGCTGGCTGAGAAGCTTCGGAGGTTTTCTTGACCTTTATTTTAAATTCTCCTTCTTCAATGGAGACTTCATCGACTTCACTTTCAGAGATCAGATCCAGTAGTTTTTTAACAAGTTTTAAATCCATTACTCTATGTTAAATTTTCATTTATTTTTGTTGATGTAGGCGCAACCGGCTTTTTAATTTACAAGTTGATTAAAGCGAATACGTAAATCGAAATTAATCAGATTTTACTCGTTCAACATACTCGCTTGTACGGGTATCTACACGAATAACATCTCCTTCATTTATAAAGAGTGGAACCTGAACAACGGCTCCTCCCGCTATGGTCGCGGGTTTATTTCCTCCCTGAGCAGTATCGCCCTTTAGGCCGGGGTCGGTTTCAACCACTTCCGAGTCGATATGATCCGGGGGTTGTGCATACAGAATATTCTCATTGTCTACATCGACCACCAGTGTGCATATCATACCATCGGAAACAAATTCAGATTTTTCAACCCGAGAGCGTTCGAGAGGAATTTGTTCGTATGTTTCCTGGTGCATAAAGAAATAGAGGTCACCATCAGCATACAAAAACTGGTAAGGTTGTCGTTCTACGCGAATTTCTTCTACACTTTCACCAGAACGGAATGTTTTTTCAATATTTTTTTCATTGACAACTCCTTTTAGCTTCGTGCGGACAAAAGCTCCGCCTTTTCCCGGTTTTACATGCTGGAAATCAACAATCGAATAGATTTCGCTATCTATAAGAATATTCATTCCTGTGCGAAAATCTGAAGTAGATACTTTAGACATAAATTTTTATTCGTTCTTTTTAACGGTAGAAAAATACTACCTGCTTACTTTGATAACAAAAAGATTACACGAAATTGGAAATAAG
Source organism: Balneolaceae bacterium (assembly GCA_034521495.1). Lineage (NCBI taxonomy): Bacteria > Pseudomonadati > Balneolota > Balneolia > Balneolales > Balneolaceae > Balneolaceae bacterium. The sequence goes on along the minus strand of JAXHMK010000019.1, from coordinate 42,212 downwards.
ATTGTACAGAATAGCTGCAGGGCAAATAAATTTAATAAATATGGGCCATGCTTTTGAAAACAGGCTTTCGTGAACTCCCGCATAACCACTTTCCATCTCGGTAAGGGCTTTGTCGGTTGTCCAAAAGTAGCCAACAAAAATACAAATTAAGAAACCACCCAATGGTAACCCAATGCTGCTGAACAGATAATCAAACCATCCAATAAGTACAGGAAAGTAGGCTACCGTTATTGAAACGGCCAATATACCTAATCCAACTGACCAGGCTGCTTTTTTTCGTTTAACCTCAAATTCGTCTATCACATAGGAAACGGGAACCTCTAAAAGAGATATGGTAGATGTGAGGGCTGCTATACTAAGTAACAGAAAGAATGTAACCCCGAGAAGCATCCCAACGCCGCCGCCAATGGTATGAAACAGTGCGGGTAAGATCTGAAATACAAGATCTGTACTTGATGCGAGAGAGCCACCCGCATCAATGCTTATTCCCTGACTTTGTGCAAGAAACATGGCCGGTACAATTAAGAGCCCGGCAAGAAAGGCGATGCCCACATCGGCTAAAGTTACAAATGCAGCGGCCTGAGGTATATTTTCGCGCTTGCTAAGGTATGAACCATACGTAATTAAGGCTCCCATACCCAATGAAAGTGAGAAAAAAGCCTGCCCCATGGCAGAAAAGATTAACTCTGCATCAATTCTGCTGAAATCCGGCAGAAGATACGCTTCGATTCCCGCGTTGCTTCCGGGCTGCCACAGAACATAAATTATCATAACAACCATTATACCAATCAGCAGGGGCATCATTGCTTTGGTAGCACGTTCAATTCCGTCGCTTACTCCACCGGTTATAATTTTAATAGTACCAAACATAAATACAGAGGCAATCAATGCATTCTTGAATCCATTTCCGGTGTCAGTGAGCCAATCTGCTGCCCCGGCCCATCCAAAGAAGTAGAATATTTCTTCAAAGGCGAAACCAAATGCCCAGCCGGCAATAACTGTATAGAAGGAGAGAATCATTACACCGCAAATAACACCCCAGATGCCAACAAGAGGAAAGAATTTATTTGTACTTATAGCTTTAAATGCTCCCACAGGGTTTTTCCCTGCTCTTCGGCCGATGGTAATCTCAGCAGCCATTACGGGAAACCCAATTGCAAATGTACATAACAGGTAGATGAGCAGGTAAGCTGCACCACCCTCGGTGGCTACTTTGGTGGGAAATGCCCATATATTACCAAGCCCAACAGCGGACCCGGCGGCGGCAAGAATAAAGCCAAGTTTTGAGTTCCAGGTGCCTCGGGTTGTAGTGGAAGATGTTGCCAAGTCGAAAAAAGTTTTAAGTTAGTTATTGTCCCTTAAAATATTTTGGAACCTCTAAAAATCCAATTTTGGTATTCAATGTACAACGGGCAGCCTGCCCGTTACTTCCGTTTTGGTTCAACTACACTCATTAAGATTCGATTCAAAATAAAATTCAGCAAATAAACATCTTATTTCCATACTGATTTTAAAATTGTGAGTGCCGGACAAGCTGTCCGGCGTACATAGGTATAACGGGCAGTTTGCCCGTTTCCTCAAACCATCTATCTACTGCTGATTTGGAAATTTGGTTTCGAGATTTCAAGCCGAGTATTCATTTTAAAATTTATTTAAAGTATGGTGGTGCCGGACAAGCCCCGCACGGGATGCCTTCGGCGCTGTCCGTACAAATCTAATGACGCAACTTTCGAAGCAATATACCGCTTTGAGAAGGTATCTTCACACTTTCACTCACAACGTTCAAAATATGGGAGGATGCAATTTCATGATCTGCCAGAATTTCCCACACTCCCGGGGGTAATTCTTGATTTTCGATTGGGTATGAATTGCCATTTAATAAAACATAATAATCATACATATCACCGGTGGAATTTCCACTGATATAAAAACTCAACAGAAGTGGATTTCCATAATAATCGAAATCAATTTCTTCCGCCTGGCACTTTCGCAGTGCCGGTGATTTTTTCCTGATGTCAATCAATCCACGATAATAATCAAAGAGCTCACGATTGAGTTTTAGATGATTAAAATTCAGCCAGTTTGTCTCATTATCTTTTTGGTAGCTGTTGTGATCTATTTTCCCTTCATCAGGATCTTTCACCGGAGTTCTTGCAATCACTTTTGAACGTGCAAACTCCTGCCCGGCATGAATCATGGTGATGCCTTGAGTTACAAAAAGGCTTAAAGCCGCCAGCTTTGAAATCGTCAGTTGCTGTTCGTTGAGCTTTGTATGGTCTTCAAGATTTTCAATAGTTTGATCGTGAATTTCGGGGTTCAGCCCAATCCTGATGAAATCACCAAGCGTATATCCGTCGTGGCTTTCCAGGTAATTTACACTGTGAGCAGAGGTTTGATAAAGGCCACCCTCATCGTGGTTCAAAGTTCCCTGAAGGATGTTTTCCAATCGTTCACGTTTGGTTTCGTGCTGCCAGTCAGAAAAAATAAATCCACGGTCGTGCTGCGGATCTGAGCCTTTAAAACTGTTTCTGATTCTATCATTCCACGATGCCCAGCCGTAATCCGAAAATTTATGTGGCGAGTAATGTCCTCCCCAGGGTTCAGCAATCAATACTGCGTTCGGGTATTTTTCGTGAACGGCTTTTTTGATAACATCCCAGGTTTTATTGTCAAGGAGTGCAGCCAGGTCAAACCGGAAACCGTCAATTTTATACTCTTCCATCCAGTACAAAAGTGAGTCGATGATCAGTTGTCGTGCAGCCGGTTCTTCTGATTTAAATTCATTTCCCGTTCCGCTTCGGTTCATCAAATTTCCATTATGGTCTTTGCGCAGGTAAACATCTGGTACCAAATGTGTATGCGGATTTTTATCAAAAAGGGAGGTATGATTGTATACCACATCCATCAACACGGTAATTCCTTCGGAGTGGAGTGATTTTATTGCTTCTTTAAATTCAGTGACTGCTGCTGTTGTACGCCCGGAATGCCGGTTACTCCAGTCCGATGCAAAAGTTGATTCCGGTGCAAAAAAGAAGGAGGTCATATATCCCCAGTAGTTGGCCTCATAGGGATTCCAGCTATTGTGAAATCCCTCTTTGGTCTTTGTGCCATAAGGGGGTTCTACAGGGGCAAATTTTTGGAGAGGCAGAAACTCCACACAGTTCACACCTAACTTTTTCAGGTGTTGAATTCCCCCGGTTTGGTTTGGATCGATCAATTTTTTGAATGATCCCATACCTTTAGCCCCACTGCTTGGGTGGGCTGTAAGATCTTTTATATGAGTTTCGTAAATAATCAGGTCTCTGATATCATCCGGGAAACAGTGCCCGGTATCTTCCCAGTTAAAATCCCCATCAAAAATATAAGTTTTTGCATCCTGCTGATAGGTATTCCGAACCGTCACATGCTTGCTGTAAGGATCGGCAAAGAGTTCATTCGTGTAGGGTGTTTTAGGTTGATCAGATTTCTTAAAGTCAGCTTTGTAGCCATACCACTTACCTTCGAGATTTTGTTCGATGGTAAGCATCCAAATGCCGGTTTTACTTTTTTGCATTTGATATTCTTTACCCTTTTCATCATCAGAATGGTCAAAAATAATGCATCTGACCGATTGAGCACGCGGACAATAAAAGGCAAAACTTGTTGAGTCGTCTGAAAGGGTACATCCAATCGACGTTCGGGTACCAGGTAATTTTGTTGAGATCATTAGGTGACAGGACTTCCGGGTTCGGCTTCAGTTTCAACGAAGTGTAGCGTCCCTTCGCTGTCTTCACCCATTAATATCATACCGTTACTTTCAATTCCCATCATTTTCTTTGGGGCAAGGTTGGCAACTACACAAACAGATTGGCCAACAATCTCCTCTGCATCAAAAAATTCTGCGATACCAGAGAGTATTGTTCGCTCTTCAAATCCCATATCTACTGTAATTCGAATCAGTTTATTCGATTTTTCTACCTTTTGAGCTTCGATAATTTTACCGGCCCGTAAATCAAGTGAGGCAAAATTACCGAAATCAATTTCATCTTTTAAAGGAGGATAATCTTTTTCTGGTGGTTCATTTTTGGAAGCTCGTTCTTTGAGTTTGTTGATCTGTTCTTCAACTTCTTCATCCTCAATTTTTTCAAAAAGAATATCACCCTCTTGAATAAGCTGTCCTGATGGAAGAATATGATCATCCACCCGGTCCCACTCAATTGTTTCTGGAACTCCCAGTTGTTCCTTAAGAAGATGCATCTTGTTTGGCAGAATCGGCTCAAACAGAACAGAAAGGGCCGCACTGATCTGCAGGCATACATACAGAGTATTTCCACATGCCTCCGGATTTTCTTTGCGGGTTTTCCAGGGTTCTGTTTCCGTGAAATAACGATTTCCAATTCGCGCTAACTGCATGGTTTCATAAATCGCCTCGCGGAAGCGGAATGATTCATAAGATTCTTCGATCTTATTCTTTTGGTTTGAAATTTCTTTCAACGTCTCAATATCCAGGTCTGTTGGATTGGACAGCTCGGGAATCGCTCCATCAAAAAACCGGTGAGTGAAACTGTGCGTGCGAAAAACAAAATTCCCGAGAATATCCGCCAGTTCACTGTTTACACGATTTTGAAAATCTTTCCAGGAAAAATCGGAATCTTTGGTTTCCGGCAGGGTGGTTCCGAGAACATACCGTAACAGATCACCCTCAAAATCTTCCAGGTATTCATGCAGCCATACTGCCCATCCTTTGGAGGTCGAGAGTTTTTGTCCCTCAAGATTTAAAAATTCATTGGCCGGTACATTTTCCGGGAGTACAAAATCTCCGTGTTGTTTGAGCATGGCCGGGAACATAATGCAATGAAAAACGATATTGTCTTTTCCAATAAAATGGATGAGTGTTGTATCCTCATCCTGCCAGTACGTTTTCCAAAGATCGGGATCTCCCTGAATCTCGGCCCACTCTTTAGTAGCTGATATATAACCGATGGGCGCATCAAACCAAACATAGAGAACTTTTCTCTCGCCATCGGGCAGCGGAACCGGAACGCCCCAGGACAGATCACGGGTTACGGCGCGGTCTCCCAGGCCGGTATCCAGCCAGCTTTTACATTGACCCACAACATTAGGTTTCCAGTTTTTACGCGAGCCTATCCACTCCTCCAGCCAATCCTGGTAATTGCCAAGTGGTATGAACCAATGTTCGGTTTCTTTTATAATCGGCTTGTTTCCGGTAATAGCACTGACCGGATCAATTAAATCGGTTGGGGAGAGCGATGAACCGCATTTTTCACACTGATCTCCAAATGCCTCGGGGTGGTTACAAACCGGGCATGTTCCTTTAACATATCGGTCGGGCAGAAACATATCTGCGTCTTCATCATAAAACTGCTTCTGCTTCTTTTTCGTGAAAATATCTTGTTCATGCAGGTTCAGAAAGAAATCCTGCGATGTTTTCTTGTGCGTTTCCGAACTGGTACGTCCGTAATAATCGAAATCGATACCGAATTTTCTGAAAACATCTTTATTCATGGTATGATATCGATCCACAATTTCCTGTGGATCCACGCCCTCTTTTTCAGCTGCGATGGTGATGGGAACTCCATTTTCATCCGAGCCACAAATATGGATAATATCTTTTCCTTTCAGGCGCTTGTAACGGGTGTAAAGATCCGCGGGAAGATACGCACCTGCGAGATGTCCAAGATGAATCGGGCCATTCGCATAGGGCAGAGCTGACGTAACTAAAATTCGTTTAGACATAAATTATTTTTTGATCAGTTTAATCGAGCGGCTGAAGTTATGGTTGTGGCATCAAAATTACCAATTCAACAGACAAGTTGCAGTGGATTGTTTAAGGTTCATGCATTCGGCGTTTCAGACCCACCCTCCGGCTCCCTCCCTATGGCGAAATGCACGCCACAAGGAGGGAGGGCTTCATGCATTATCAGATTATAAAATCTTAAATTAAAGTTCCTCCTTGTTACGCTCTTTTGCTTGATAGGGAGGGATTTGTGGTGGGTCACAAATACTTCTCATAAAACGCATATAACGCAATACCGGAGGCCACGGATACATTCAGCGAATGCTTCATCCCGAATTGGGGTATTTCCACGGCAGCATCAATTTCGGGGAGTAGTTGTTCGTCCACACCGGTGACTTCATTCCCCAGAATCAAACAAACAGGATCACCGGAAATTTTATAGTCATGAATAGGAATACTGTTGGTGGTTTGCTCCAGTGCCAGAATTTTATATCCTTCTTTTTTGAGTTGATGAATCTGTTCAATTTCATTCTCAATTTTTTTCCACTTTACATGTTCTTCAGCTCCAATGGCAGTTTTTGTGATTTCCGGGCGGGGCGGAGTCGGGGTAAACCCTGAAAGCCAGAGTTCCTGAATTCCGAATGCATCTGCATTTCGAAAAGCGGCTCCAACGTTATGAAGACTTCTGATATCGTGAAGCCAGAGCAGAAACCGGTCACGCAGAGGAGCTGTTCGCTGTTGGTTGTTTTTTAAAATTTGCCGGGTTGAAAGTTTTTTCAATTTTTTAGGAGTTAAGAATTGATTAAGCTTTAAAATTTTACCACAATGTCACATCGTAAATGTTACATTAAACAATCATCAAATCAACATAAATCGTAGAACGCAAAAGGAATGCATACCATTAGAAATCTACTGCTCAGTTTTTTTTCATTAATATTCATCCTGTCATCTGTTTCCTGTCAAACTTCGCAAAGTCAAAATCAATCCGCTCAGGAATCCACTCCAAAAAATATCATATTCCTGCTCGGAGATGGGATGGGGTATCCCCAAATCACGGCTGCAAAATATGCACATGGAAATTTAAATATGACCTCCATGCCCTACAGCGGAACCGTTTATACTCATTCACATGACAGTAAAGTGACGGACTCAGCCTCCAGTGCAACGGCTTTTGCAGCCGGGTATAAAACCATAAACGGTATGTTGGGTGTTCTGCCGGACGGAACTACAGCAGTTCAAAGTATTGCACACTATGCCAATGAACTTGGTAAAGCAACGGCACTGATGGCAACGTCCCAGATTACACATGCCACTCCTGCGGCATATGCCATTCATCATGATGATCGTGGAGAAGAATATATCATAGCTGAGAAATTTGTGGATTCTGGTATTGATATGCTCCTGGGTGCTGGATGGGAATACTTTTTGCCAGAAAGTGCCGGAGGTACACGACCGGACGATCGCAATTTGATTTCAGAAATGGAAGAAAAGGGGTACCTGTACATAGATGCTGAGGAAGAGATTTCACATATAGCCGGACAAAATCGTGTCGTTGCTTTTCTTGAAAGTGGTGCCATGGCACAGGCAGCAGAAAGGGGAGACCAGGCCAGCCAGTTGGTGAATGCAGCCATTGAACAGCTTTCACAAAATGAAGAAGGTTTTTTCCTGATGATCGAAGGTTCACAGATCGATTGGATGGGCCATGACAATGAAGCCGAGTTGATGATTGAAGAGCTGATGGATTTTGATACGGTAGTTGGCCATGCATTAGATTTTGCTGAGCAAGATGGAAATACCCTCGTGATTGTGACTGCAGATCACGAAACAGGGGGCTTGACGATGCCAAGTGCCGAAGAGGGGGAATTAAGGTATCACTATTCTACAGGTGGACATACTGCCGAACATGTACCACTCTTTAGCTATGGTCCGTCTGCTGAAATCTTCAGGGGAGCGTATGACAATACAGAAATTGCCCGAAAACTGTTCTCAATCTGGGGTAAAGAGATTCAGGATTAATCCCTCAACCAATTGATAAAATGAGAAAGGCCGCACTTTATAGTTTATTTTGGATTGCAATTCAGGCCTTTCTCATCACCTGTTCTTCTGATCAAACAGTCAAAAACTCTGTTATTGATCGTGAAGAGGTTCGGTCAGAAATTGCGGGGGATATTCAAAATGAGTTAGAAGATCTGATTGATGTTTGGTATCCGCGTGCTATTGATAAAGAGCATGGTGGTTACCTAAGCAGGTTTTCATATGATTGGAAGCAAATGGGTTCACAGCAGAAGATGATTGTAACACAATCCCGGCACCTGTGGACGCTCTCAAAACTGAGCGGCAACTTTCCCGATGATCAGGCTTTCAGAGAATATGCTTCACACGGGTTTGATTTTTTGAAGGAGCATATGTGGGATGATGAGTACGGGGGATTTTATCAACTTGTAAATCGCCGGGGGGAAGTAATTCAAAACAACGGAGATGAGATCAGCAAAACACTTTATGGCAATGCTTTTGCCCTCTATGGTCTTTCAGCTTTTTATGAATTCTCTGAAGACAGATCCGCTTTGAATCTTGCTAAAAAAACATTCAACTGGCTTGAAAAGCATTCTCACGATCCGGTTCACGGAGGATATTTCCAACCGCTGAGCAGAGAGGGAATTCCCGATACAACCGGAACCCCGAAAGATTACAACAGCGGGATCCATATATTAGAAGCTCTTACCGAACTCTACTCCGTTTGGCCGGATGATCTGGTGAGAGAGCGTTTGGAAGAGATGTTTTACATCGTCAGAGATACAATGGTGACCGAAAAGGGGTATCTGAATCTCTATTTTGAATCTGATTGGACCCATCGATCCTATCAGGATTCAAGCCGTTCTGTGATACTGGAAAATCTAAACACAGATCATGTAACTCCCGGGCATGATATTGAAACAGCCTATCTGTTGCTGGAGGCGGCTCATATTTTGGGAATGGAAGAGGATGAAACCACCCATCAAATCGCAAAAAAATTAACGGATCATACACTCAATACCGGTTGGGATGATGAAGCAGGCGGATTCTATGATATTGGTTATTATTTCCGGGGAGATGATGATCTTACCATCATTGAAGACACCAAAAACTGGTGGGCACAGGCAGAGGGATTGAATACTCTGTTGATTATGGCGAATCTATACCCGGGTGATCCGCAGAATTACTTCAATAAATTTGCAAAACAGTGGGAGTACATTCAGAAAAACCTGATCGACTCTGAACACGGCGGGTGGTACAACAGCGGACTGGACAAAGAACCTGGTAACAGAACCGATCCGAAAGCACACATCTGGAAGGGAAATTATCATACGGTCAGATCTTTGATGAATTGTGTTGAGTATTTAAACAAATGACACGAAATCCGGAACGAGGACTTACCCCATTTTTGTAAGTGTAAACATATTTCATGTTGTATGTCCTTTTGTCTTGATACAAAAGAACGAAAAAATCAAGACTGTGAATACTTGGCGGCGGACACGAGTTCACCGTGGAATCCTTTCAATGGTCCATCACGCTTCCAGCTCTTAAATTTCGCTTCTCACCGGTATGAAAGGATTCTTCTCACGGTTCTCTCGTTGTCCTTTTTCCCGCCAACTATTCAAGGTCGGTTATTTTCCTAAAATCACCATTTCCACTTGTTAAATGTATTAAACTACTGTTATTTAATATTTTAGCATACTTAAACTTAAAATTTCGGGGTAACTTTTCATCCGGAACCGGTTTCTAAATTCAAAAAAATTCAGTATTAAGAGTGTTGTTCTTAGAAAAATGCACACTATATCTGCTTAAACTATGGCCGTTGTCTACCTGATTCTCAGTATCGCGTTGATCATTTTACTGACAGCACGATATAAAATGCATCCCTTCATTGTGCTGTTTTTGGTGGCACTGTTTTACGGAGTTTGTGTGGGAATGCCCTTCGATGAAATCATCACTTCTGTCAATGAAGGATTTGGAAATACACTTGGCGGAATTGGATTGCTGATCGTTTTTGGTGTGATTATTGGCGCATTTCTGGAGCACTCAGGCGGCGCTTATAAAATTGCTGAGAAAGTGTTGCAGATGACAGGCCGAAAGCGAGTTCCTTCCGCAATGGGAATCATCGGGTGGTTTGTCTCCATTCCCGTTTTTGCCGACAGCGGGTTCATACTTCTCTCACCGTTAAACAAAAGCCTCTCGAAAAAAGCAAAGATTACATTGTCAGCATCGGCGGTTGCTCTTGCTCTGGGATTGACTGCATCCCATACACTTGTTCCCCCAACACCCGGACCGATTGCAGCGGCTGGAATCTTAGACGCAGATATTGGCCTGGTGATGCTGTTAGGAGTTCCCATTAGTGCGATTGCGTTATTTGCCGGACTAATTTTTGCCAATAAATATGTATCGAGAACCTACATCGATCCCATTCCCGAAGTTGATGACGAGGATATGAAACAGCGAATGCAAAAAGCCCCGACCGCATTTAAATCATCACTTCCGGTGTTTGTACCGATTCTTTTGATTGTAGTGCAATCCATTATCAACATGTATGAGATTGCACCGGGTAATTTGTTCGTAAATATTCTGTTGTTTTTGGGTGAGCCGATGATCGCCCTGTTGATTGGAATGTTTCTCTCCTTTTTATTGCCGAAAAAATTTGAGTGGAATATGATCTCAACCGAGGGTTGGGTGGGAGATGCCCTGAAAAATGCCGCATCTATTATTTTGATTACCGGTGCGGGCGGAATTTTTGGGAAAGTTCTCCAGAATTCGGGAATTGCAGCAATTCTTGGATCGGCACTTGCAGATATTAATTTAAGTATCTGGCTGCCATTTTTAATTGCCGCAGCTATTAAAACGGCACAGGGTTCATCTACCGTGGCCCTTATTACAGCAGCGTCTATCATTATGCCGATGATGGGAACTCTCGGTTTTGAAACCGAACTTGAAAAAGCGATGGTGGTGATAGCGATTGGAGCAGGATCATCCGTTTTTGCCCATGCCAACGACAGCTTTTTCTGGGTGGTAACTCAGTTATCTGGAATGGACACTAAAATGGGATATCGGTTGTTCAGTTTGGGGACTATGGTTTTGGGAGTGACTGCAGCGAGTACGTTGTTTTTATTGTATTTGATAATAGGATAGTTTTAGTAGACGGTAGACGGTAGACAATGAACTTTGGAGCTTCGATCGGCACATTCCCAAAGGAGATCATTGGCACGAGTAGAAAACAGTAAGCAGTTAACAATGATAAGAGATTGATTATAAAGTCAACTCCGAAGGAGTTAAAAATCAATAGCCCCGGGTGAAAAGAGTAAAGCGATTGAAACCCGGGGTAGAATAAATAAGCATAATGAATCCCCGAGGCGAGATTATTGGAAAGGCTGAAGTTGGAGTCGAGGGGTAGTGGGAATGAATTTTTGAAAAGTTATACGTTCAAGAATGTCGTAGCGGAGCTTCGGGTTTGGCGTTCCGAAGGAGTTCTTTGGAACGAGTTTGTGAGCGTCGACCGGTTGTTTCGCAGCAGACCTACGGAACGAGTAATTGTCTTTGGACAATCGCACCCCAAAGGGGTGAAAAGTAAATAGCCCACGGTAAGAACAGAAGCAATGCGAACTGTTTGCAGCCGTGGGTTGTAGAACCATAAAATCAGATGCCCCGAGCTGATAAACATTTTTTGATAATGACTCACGACCCCGAGGGGCTGTGTTACAAACGCTTTCAAGGCTGTTGCCCCAAACCACTGTGTGGAGGCTTACCGAGTTCTGTTCAGAAGGGGGCTTCTGTCCGATTCGAAGTAGTTGACAATGAAATGATAAGAGCAGTAAAAACCAATTCGAAGGGAATCTGGGAAGAATTTTAAAGGAGTTTACGCATTAAAATGTAGAAGCAGAGCTTCAGTTGTGGCATTCCTAAGGAGACCTTTGGTATCTGTTTAGCGTCCTGGCAGAGTGCGATAGCTCCTGCCAGAGTCGCGTGGATCGGTTTTCGAGGGGAATACCTTATCCCACAACTCTCATATGTTACATCTCCCATATGATTTGGAAATGTAACCATTTGAAACGTTTTTATGAACATTGCTGAACAAGGAATGGGTCTGGTACTTCCTTCCCAACTCTAAACACCAGTTCGAGCACCGCTTGTGCTGGATGTACTCTGTCAGGTATATCCGGGCCCATTTTTCTGTCGTTGACCTCCAACAGTACCTATTGTAATTGCTTTCGAGTCGGCTCGTAGCAATATCACCAATTTATGAGACATGCTGGGTGCGTCAGGATCCTGTTTAGCGTTTAAATGTGAACCAAAACTTCATAATACCCATGATTTACAGCCTTGGTACCGATATGTCCAAAGATGAGTTCAGTGCGTGTCTGCAACGCTACAATCTTTACGAACAAACCTACCATCTACTTGCCCGCAAAACTTTTGCAAACAAACTCTCTGGTTTTAAAGCCTGTATGCGTTGGTTGAGGAGACACACCAACAAACAACCAGCCCCGGTTCGTGTGACGATGGAAGCCACCGGCGTGTATTATGAACCACTGGCCCTGCATATTGGCCAGCATCACCCGGAGATTCATCTGGCCGTGGTCCTGCCCAGTCAATCAAAAAAGTTTATCGAATCTCAGGGATATCGCAGTAAAACCGATAAAATTGATGCTGAGGGACTCTCGCTGATGGGAGCCGAACGCAAGCTGTCTGCGTGGAAGGGAATCGATCCGTTTTGGCGGGAATTGCGGTCCATGACCCGTACGCGTTCGGAATTGTTGGAGCAGCGCACACAGTTGCGTAACCAACTTCACGCCCTTTCCCACAGCGGGCAGCCAGCCCGTTATGTTGACGGAGCTCTACAGGAGTGTATTCAGACACTCAGTGAGCAAATTGACAAGCTGACCCGTCTTATCAAAAAACACCTGAAGTCTCGCAACGATCTGAAGACCTCGGTCGCTTGTCTGAAAAGTATTCCCGGGATCGGCATGCTGACGATTGCCTGCATCCTGGCTGAGACCAACGGATTCGCTGAGTTCCACAGCATTTCTCAGTTAATTTCCTTTAGCGGTTATGATGTGGTGGTCAAACAATCCGGCAAATGGACCGGACAACCGAAAATTTCCAAAAAAGGCTCCAAATATATCCGCAAGACGATGTATATGCCTGCCTCGACCATTGTGCGGTGTGAGCGGGGTCCGGTATATGAATTATACCAGCGACTGCTCTCGGTCCACAATGTGAAGATGAAGGCCCACGTAGCTGTTCAGAAAAAACTACTGACCTACATGTATGTATTGTGGAATAAACAACAAACATTTGATCCGGATGTCATTCAAAACCAACGCAACCAACATCAAACAAAGATAGCCCCTCCATCAGCTGACGGAGAGGCTACAGTAGATACATCACATGCAAAAGCATCATGATGTTCTTTGAACTCAAAAACTATAAAAATATATTGATTTTTAACACAGTACCTGACAGGAACCGAAAAGCACGGTGCTCTGTCAGGTTGTTTGACTTAAACCGCTAAACATGTACGACCTTTGGAACGAGTAAAGTGGCTGAATAATCAACCATCAATAAAAAATTAACGGACTCGTAAAGAAAGCTTTAAGAAAAAACCCTGAAATATTGTTATATCATAGTTTGAACATAAAACCTGCCAAAAATCAAAACATCAAAAAAATGAAATCAAAACAAAACCGGATCAAAAAAAGCCTTTTAGCAACACTGTGTATGGTTATATTTGCCATGCCGGCATTGGCTCAGCATTCACATGAACATACTCACGACTACAGAAAAATCGTATTTCCGGATATACCGGGTTATCACACTCTCAGTGCTGATCTCCACATGCATACCGTATTTTCAGACGGAAGTGTGTGGCCCAATATTCGAACTGAAGAGGCCTTACGAGATGATATCGACGTGATTGCCATAACCGATCACCTGGAATATCAGCCACATGAGGATGATATCCCTCATCCCGATCGAAACCGGTCCTACCAGGTTGCAGAAGAATCACGGCCCGCCAATAGCGATTTGATTGTCATTAACGGTTCTGAAATTACACGAGATATGCCGCCCGGCCATTCCAATGCCATTTTTGTAGAAGATGCCAATGAACTTCTTACGGATGATTTTATGGATGCTTTTCGGGCTGCAAAAAATCAGGATGCATTCATTTTTTGGAATCATCCGAATTGGATAAGCCAGAGAAAAGACGGGGTTGCCAGGCTTTCTGATGTTCATAATGAGCTAATTGAAGGAGGGATGCTTCACGGCATTGAAGTTGTGAACGAGTTTACCTATTCAGAAGAAGCTCTGCAGATTGCATTGGATTACGATTTAACAATCCTGGGAACGTCTGATATTCACGGGTTGATCGATTGGGAGTATGATGTGCATCACGGCGGACATCGTCCGGTTACACTTGTGTTTTCTGAAGAGAGAACGAAAGAAGCTCTGAAAGAGAGCCTGATGAATGGAAATACCGTTGTTTGGTCGAATGATTTTTTGATTGGTCACGAACCGTTTCTCGTTCCGCTTATCGAGGAATCCCTTGAACTTTCTGAAATTGGTTATTTGGGTGATACATCTGTCCTGAATGTGAAGATTACCAATCACTCCAGTTCTAAATATATCCTGCGAAACCAGAGTGAATACACATTGCATCAGCAGCCGGATGTACTGACGATTGAACCAATGTCTGTGAAAGTCCTGAATATTAAAACTCTGGATCGGGTGGATTCCATCGAATTACCTTTTGAAGTCCTCAATGCAGTGACCGCTCCGGATGAACATCCCCAAATATTTTTTGATATTGAAATTGAGTAGAAATGGGAGTTATTTATGGGTGTTTATGAATCTGAGCAATAGTTTTCGTCTTCATTCGGTATACAGCCTCATTGCCCGAAGGAATCCCAATGGGGCTCTCAAACAGACGTCATTTTGAGTGGAGCGAAGACGGAATATAGTCCTCAAAGCTCACTTATGAGTTAAACAGTTAAATGATGAAATAGATAAAAGCCGATGAAAATTTACAAGACCGATAGCGGTATTCTTATCAACAAAAATGATTCATTTTATCTTCTTGAGAATGAAGATTGGGATTCATTTGTCAATGATGATGATCTGCTTGCGAAAGCAGAAAAGGTAATTCGATCCCGAAATCCGATCGAAGATGCAAAGAGTTTCATTGAGAACGAATTGCAACCACCCATTCAGAATCAAGAGATCTGGGCCAGCGGGGTAACCTACTACAACAGCAAGCTGGGCCGGCAGGAGGAATCGAAAGAGGCCGGTGGCGGAGATTTTTATGCGCGGGTGTATGTGGCTGATCGGCCCGAGTTGTTTTTTAAATCAAATCGTCACCGATGTGTGGGTTCAGGAGAAGAAGTTCGAATTCGAAAAGATTCCACCTGGGATGTCCCCGAACCGGAACTCACACTGGTAATTACATCAAACCAGAAGATTGTGGGATACACCATTGGCAATGATATGAGTTCGCGAAGTATCGAGGGAGAAAATCCGCTATACCTGCCGCAGGCCAAATCTTACGATGGTTCAGCCGCTGTTGGCCCCTGTATTTATGTGACGGATGAACCGTTGCCGGAGAGTACAAAAGTTGAAATAGAAATTATTCGGAATGGAGAAGATATATTTTCGGATGAAATTGGAATCGACCAGATAAAACGGGAATTTGAAGAATTGGTAGGATATCTGTACCGGGAGTGCTCATTTCCATTTGGAAGTTTATTAATGACCGGAACCGGAATTGTGCCCGGAAAAGATTTTACACTCCAGGCAGGTGACGAAATTCAAATTACCATTCAACCCATTGGAATCTTAATTAACAAAGTCGCATCGTAATATGGCTCTTACAGGACAAAATTTTATTGGAAACGAAAAATCAGCAGATAACAAAGACACATTCCAGGCGGTAAATCCCGCAACAAAAGATTCATTAGACCCGGCTTTTCATGAGGCTACAGAGGGAGAAGTGAATCATGCAGCGGAGAAGGCCGCAGATGCATTTCCCAAATACAGCAAAAAGAGTGCAGGAGAAAGAGCGGATTTCCTGGATGCCATTGGAGATGAGATCATGGCGCTGGGTGATGAGCTGATCGACCGGTGTATGAAAGAATCGGGCCTTTCGGAAGGGCGATTAACCGGAGAGCGCGGCAGAACCGTGAATCAACTCAAACTTTTTGCTGATGTGGTTCGCGATGGTTCATGGGTGGATGCCCGAATTGATACCGGTGAACCTGACGTTCGCAGCATGCGAAAAGCACTCGGACCTGTTGGTGTATTTGGTGCCAGCAATTTTCCGCTTGCCTTTTCAGTTGCCGGCGGAGATACAGCGTCGGCGCTGGCTGCCGGATGCCCGATTGTGGTGAAAGCTCATCCCTCGCACCCGGGAACGTGTGAGTTGGTGGCTGAAGCTATTTTAAAGGCCGCTGAGAAAACCGGAATGCCGGATGGTGTTTTTTCGATGGTTCACGGGACTTCTCATGAGGCCGGACTGGCCATTGTGCGTCATCCGAAAATTAAGGCTGTTGGATTTACCGGATCATACGGAGGCGGAACGGCTCTGTTTGAGGAAGCCAATAAACGCCCCGAACCCATTCCCGTCTATGCCGAAATGGGGAGTACAAATCCCGTTTTTATTCTGCCCGGTGCATTGAAAGAACGAAAAGAATCTCTTGCTGAAGAACTCACCGGATCGGTTTCGCTGGGAGTTGGGCAGTTTTGTACCAATCCCGGACTCGTGTTTCACCAGGAAACCGAAGATGCTGATTCCTTTCAATCTGAACTTACAGAACGGATGAAACGTGTGTCGGCAGGAGTGATGTTGAATGAAGGAATTCAGAAAAATTATCAATCCGGCCTTGAAAAACTCTCCAAAATTGAAGGGATAGAAGTTCTGGCAAAAGGCGATGACGATGAAAATGGATACAGGGGATCGTCTGCATTACTTCGGGCATCAGCATCCGTTTATTTTAAGAACCAGGAGGTAGAGGAAGAAGTATTTGGCCCGTCCACAGTGCTGGTTTCATCTTCAGGAAAAGAGGAGTTGATCCAGGCAGCCCAGCGGTTGCGGGGACACTTAACGGCCACTATTCATGGAACAGAGGAAGATCTGGCCGAATATTCAGAACTGATTGAAATCCTCGAGCAAAAAGTGGGACGAATTATTTTTAACGGCTACCCAACAGGTGTCCGTGTCTGCCATGCCATGATTCACGGCGGACCGTTTCCCGCCACAACCGACAGCCGAAGTACATCCGTCGGAACTACCGCAATCCGGCGATTTGCCCGCCCGGTCTGTTACCAGGATTTTCCCAATATTACCCTGCCGGATGAACTGAAAGATGAGAATCCAAGAGGCATCTGGCGGCTGGTGGATGGGGAGTTTTCTAAAGATTCGATTGCTTAAGATCCGATTCTATCATGAAGGATAAGTACATTTCAACTGCCTCATTCCTATCTGTTCTATTATTGTTGCTCTTCGTTCACTTCACTCGTTCCGAAGGTCCTCCTTCGGAACGCCAACCCGAAACTCCGCTTCTACTCAACTATCACACCAATAGATAAAAAGGAATTAAACACTATGGATATTTTACCAGAAGCAGAGCTTCCAAGGGCAATGTTCCGAAGGAGACCTTCGGAACAAGGAAATGAGAAAAAGATTTGATACAAAGCGAAGCAGCGCCAAAATTTCAGGGCTATGAATATCCGATATATTGGAACCAGTTCCAAAAAATGACTGAAAGTGAATCAAACTGGAATAATTGAAACAGGCTGTTATTTTTCATCTACGTATTTATAACAAAAATTATTGATCGATGAAAAAACTTGTTTCCCTGTTCATACCGTTACTTCTGTTAATTTCAACCAATCTGTTTGCCCAACAACCCCTGGACAGCCTCCTGACGGTTCGCGGATTTGCCATTGCGGCTCCGCAAGTTGATGAAGTAGATCGGTTTGTAAAATTTATGGACGAGGAATTGGCTCCCAGAAATGTAAATACATTGGTATTACGGGTCGATTATAACTATCAGTATGAAAGCCGTCCGGAGCTTCAAGATTCGATAGCTCTCTCTAAACGGGATGTAAAAAAACTGGTTGCTGCCGGTAATAGAAATGGAATCCGGCTCATTCCACAGGTGAATTTGTTGGGTCATCAATCCTGGGCTGGAGATCTCGAAAACCTGCTTGAGGAATACCCGGAGTTCGACGAAACACCCGACATCGAAATGCCGGAGGAGTACGAATGGCCGAATGAGGATGGATTGTACTGCAAAAGCTACTGCCCGCTGCATCCCGACGTCCACGATGTGGTTTTTGATATTGTGGATGAGATTGTGGAGGTGTTTGAAGCAGATGCCTTTCACGCAGGCATGGACGAGGTTTTTTACATTGGGCATGAGCAGTGTCCGCGTTGCCACGGCAGAGATAAAGCGGAGTTGTACGCCGGTGAGGTGACCAAAATCAGAAATCATCTTGCAGACCAGGGAGTAGAACTTTGGATCTGGGGCGACCGGCTTATCGATGGAAAAACAACGGGTATTGGTATGTGGGAAGCGAGTATGAATAATACATATCGTGCTGTTGATCTGATTCCAAAAGATGTGGTGATTAACGACTGGCACTATGAAACCGCTTATCCCACAGCAGCTTATTTTGCGATGAAGGGATTTCGGGTGATATCATGCCCCTGGAGAACTCCCGATGTAGCTGTGAAGCAGGTGGAGGATATGCTGAGATTTAGAGATCAATCCACAGATGAAATGAAAGATCGATATTACGGTGTTATGCAGACAATTTGGTCGGGAGCGGGTGATTTTATGGATGCATATTACGAAGAACGACTGGATGAGGAGCGCGGTGACAGCACCCAATGGAATACATTTAAAACGATGTATGATGAGATTAATCAATTAGACGTAGAGTAAAATCCTGCTTTGAAGCATGTTGAAATGGACCCTGAAAATAAACTGCTGAAGGTGCTTTAACCTTCCAAGGGTTTGACCCGTACTTGTGTTTAGCGGTTTGAGGAACTGAAGGTCTCCTCGCTATATTTCAGGAAGAGATGTTGCGAGGTTACAAGAAAATCGCAGGTAAGAGAAATAAGTATTTATTACCGTCTGCTTTAGCTGACGGACAGGGAGATTCTTAAACAGGTGTGGCTTTAGCCACATGACTCATGTCATTCAAAAATTAATGTAAACTGGAAGAGGCATTATTAGATTCGGACTAAAAGAAGGGGTAAAAAAACTCCTCAAATAGGACGAACATATATCTACTCCCCGCAAGAGCATCTCAGGAAGGTATCCTTCAAAGAGGAGGTCGATGAGTTTTTAGAAAAAAATGGCTGGAGCAGTATAAAGGGATTAAGTTTACCTCGTAAAAAAGATCGTTTTACAAATCAAATGTGGCTAAAGCCACTGACTTCTAATGTTCCTTTATTCTCCGTCAGCTAAAGCGGACGGTAATAGATATTAAAAAAACGAATTGAAAACTTTTCAGAATTTGAAGTGATTACTTTTTTCCCTGAATACATATGTGAAATCCTTGGATGGCTCTGCTTCGAACCCCATCCCTACACCTCAAAAGAATCAGATTAATTCGAAAACGAGAAAAATGTTTATGCGTGATACGTTTTTAAAAAAGGCCCCTTTGTTTTTTGTTTTGACATTCGGAATTATTGTAATGTCGTGTACAGAAGAAAGCCTCAATACTCCTCCCCAAAAACCAAACGTATTATTCATCATCGCAGACGATTACGGTGCCCACGATATGAGTGCTTTTGGCAGTGATTATTACGAAACGCCCCATCTCGATTCACTGGCTTCCCAAAGTATGATTTTTACACAGGGATATGCCTCAGCCAGGGTTTGCAGTCCGGCCCGGGCCAGCATTATGTCCGGTAAAAATACCACGCGACACGGAATTACAGATTGGATTGGTGCTCCTGTGGGTGAAGAGTGGAGAGAAAGTGGAAGACATACCAAACTCCTACCTCCTGATTATCAGCGATCATTACCTCATACTTATACTGTTCTTCCTGAAGCACTTAAAACCGAAGGATACACCACATTTTATGCCGGAAAATGGCATTTGGGCAGTGAAGGGTCGTATCCCGAAAATCATGGATTTGATTATAATGAGGGAGGTTTTGAGGCAGGCGGGCCCTACACTGGCGGTTATTTTTCCCCCTTCAACAATCCCAAAATGGAGGATTACCCGGATGAAATCGGGATGAGCTATTCCGAAAAACTGGCAAAGGAAACTTCCGATTTTATCAGAAAGAACTCTAAAAGGCCGTTTTTAGCATTTCTCTCGTTTTATGCAGTTCATGCTCCCATTCAAACAACGGAGGCCTATTGGCAGAAATATAGAGATAAAGCGGAGCGCCTGGGCATTGCGGAAAACGGATTTGAGATGGGATATTTTCTGCCGATTCGAACGGTGCAGGATAACCCTGTTTATGCCGGATTGGTTCAGCATATGGACGATGCAGTTGGACAGGTCTTGAAAACACTTGAGGAGGCGGGAGTTGATGATGAAACGATTGTCATTTTTACATCCGACCATGGTGGAGTTGCCGCCGGCGATGATTATGCGACCTCCAATAAACCGCTGAGAGGTGGAAAGGGGACACAGTATGAAGGCGGTCTCAAAGTTCCATACTTCATTAATGTGCCGTGGTTGAATCTTCAGGGGGATGAAAATGATACACCTGTAACCGGTACTGATTTTTATCCAACTATCCTGGATTTAGTGGGTGCCGATCTGCGTCCCAATGAGCACGTTGACGGTGTAAGTCTTAAACCGCTTCTGGATGGCGGAGAAATTGATGATCGGTTGCTCTTTTGGCATTATCCACATTATGGAAACCAGGGAGGCAGGCCCTCATCTGTTGTTCGGGACGGTCGCTGGAAACTGATTCGTTACCACGCAGATAGTACAGAGGTTTTATATGATCTGAATTCAGATGTTTATGAACAGGAGGATGTTTATGCAAATCACCCTGACATTGCCGAGCGACTTGGAAACGAGCTGTCAAATTACCTTGAAATGACCAATGCAACCTTTCCAATGGCAGATCCACTATATGACCCGGAAGCGGAAGCGCGTCACCTGGAATCGGTTGAAAATGAACTATTGCCCCGGCTGGAAGAGCAGCGTCTGGATTATTTATCGCCGGATTACTCACCCGGCAATAATTGGTGGGGAAGCGGGTTTGAGGAATAGTCAAGGATATTACCATTCATTATTATTCAACTTTACCGGCAGTGGAATAGATAAAATCTGAACAGTGATATGAATAAAAAAGAGATTGCGCGTCGTACCCTGCAAATTCTGGAACGGGAAAAATACAGATCGCCGAAGGGACAGACAGTTGATATTTCCGAACAGTTACAGTTCTGCCTGGAGCACACGGAGTGTTATACCCCGGAACAGCTGGAGGCGATGTTCCAGACAGTACTGAAAAATCCGATTTCGGGAAGGACCGAAACACGATTTGAAGTCCGCAATGAAACCACACTGCAGGGCAGTCGACGCCTCGCTCAGGAAGAGAAGTTTGAAAATATCGGCGTGCTCAACTTTGCTTCGGCCCGCAATCCGGGAGGCGGATTTCTGAAAGGAGCTCAGGCACAGGAAGAGAGCCTGGCCCGGAGTTCCGGGTTATATTTCAGTTTGAAGTATTGTCCATCGTTTTATGAATATCACCGGTCGCACCGGAGTACGTTGTATTCCGACCGGATGATCTGGTCGCCCGGCTGTCCTGTCTTTCGAACCGATGACGGCGCGCTGCTGGAAGAATTTTATACGGTTCATTTTATCACCAGTCCGGCGCCAAATGCCGGGGCGGTAGAGCAAAATGAGCCTGAAAACATTTCGAAAATAGAATACGTTCTGCGGGAGCGTAGTTCAAAAATACTGGCTCTTGCCGCTCATCACGGATGCGATGCTCTTGTTCTCGGAGCGTGGGGGTGTGGCGTATTTCAAAATGATCCTGAAACCGTGGCGAAAATCTTTCGGAATCATATCGGCCAAACCGGTGCATTTCACAACTGTTTTCAAAAGGTGTTGTTTTCGGTTCTGGATTCTTCCGAAGACAAAAGTACGATCCGGCCGTTCCATGAAATGTTCGGGAAATAGGGTAGTGTTTGAAAAATCCTCTTTCAATGCTTTGAAAGATTCATGAATGATGTATTTTTAACCCATGATGAAAAATATACTTCTATACACGTTTACGTTATTAGTTCTACTGGCTGGCTGCTCATCAAATGATCGTTCTGAACAGTCGCAAAGCACTACCTCTCAAACAGAACCTCAAAACAGAACAACCTACACTGCTGAAGACTTGCGAAACGCTTCTTTGCAGGGTGATCTGGACCAGGTTCGTCAAATTGTTGATTCGGGTGTGAATATTGAGGAAGGAGATCAGCTCGAGCGGACGGCTTTGATGTTTGCTTCATTCAACGGCCATTCCGAAATTGTTGAATTTCTGATTGAGCAGGGAGCAGTGGTTCAAAATCAAAACAGTGAGGGACGCACTCCGCTGATGTTTGCTGCAAGCGGCCCATTTCCCGAAACGGTTGAGCTTCTGCTTGAAAACGGAGCCGATCCCAATATCAAAGATTCTGTTGAAGGATGGACGCCGCTGATGTATGCAGCAGCCGAGGGAAATGTTGAAGTCATTGAAGTTCTGCTCGATTACAATGCTGATGTCAGCTTACTGGATTCTGATGGTGAATCAGCCGCAGATTTTGCCAGGAATAACGGTCATAGCGAAGTAGTAGCACTCCTCGAAAATTAGTGAATGAACCCGTTTGTCAGTTGAATTCAGAAAGCTATTGTTGGCTCTAATGAATTGAAGCATTTTTTAGGTTACACATCCGCTTGGCCCGACGGCTATTGGGAAAAATGACAAAAGCTAAAAAGGTTCATGACAGTTCCGTATGGTGCTTTATGATTTACAAGATGAACCTGTTTATGCGATTGTAAACATTTCAATCATTTCATGCTTTCGTTTTTTTGTGACTGCCCGATTGACTATGCTTATTTTTAAGAAAGAGGAATTTGTGTTTCCGGACAAATGTTGACTTCCCCGATGGTTCTTATCGTGTGGACACATCTTAAAAACTTAACATACCATCTTTGACGAAGTTTTTTACAATTGATTGGAGATTCTTCGAACCAGACACAAAAACACTGTCAGGGTCTACCGATGACAGATTGATAAAATACGTTTTTATATATCTTAAAAGCCTCATACCATTTTTCCCTCTTACTTTTGAACCGCCAAAAGTAAGCAAAACCTCCCGGCTGTGATGGCTTCCGGGTATGGTTTGCACGCACGTGTACACTCTGCGAATGCTCACAGGGTGAGCGCGCAGAGCGATTTCTCCCGTGCTCTTTTGCAACCCATACAATTCCTCCACCCATCAAGGCCGAAGGACGAGAGCCCTAACTTGTAATTAAAAGTTGGATCTACAGGTAAATTTTCTGTCATCTCTGAAATGGTGTTGCTTCACTCAACTACGTTATCCACTACGCCAAGGCTACTTTGATCAAGAAAACTTCGTAAAATAGGCTTTTGGGCAAAATTAGTGGCTCAGGCCAGAAAGCATTTTAGCAAGAAAACAAGGCGGGATGAGGAAGGATCTCCTTTTCTATTCCAATCTTGTGTCCATACGATAGGATGGTTCGGGACAGGCTGCTCCGCTGCGTTTATCTTGAGCTTGACGAAAGGCTCAAAATAACGTCTGTTTGAACGCCTCTTGAGATCTCTTTTGGGGCAATGAGGAGTTAACATCCCGAGTGTTCGGGAAAAATAGCTCTGTGATTATGCAAACCCTCTGAAAAACCTTTCCAATACCTCTATCTAAAAACAAAATTTTAATCATAAGTGGTTCAAGCTTCCCTTCGAAGGGGAAGCAAATACTGGGGATGACGATCGTTTGATACAAAGTCTTGTTCTGAAGTTTACACCCTCCCGGCAAAGCCTACTCCCTGAGGGGAGATTGATCATCCATTGCCCCTCAAGGGGACACTTCACAATAAGTGCATAGATTTTAAAAAAATTGGATTATAAGTTGATACCTCGTGGGCACTTCGACGTATTCGGCAACTGATCGCTCTACCTGCGTTAGAGCACGTCCCTCTTCCGTTTCATTGGTAGCTTCTGGGGCAAGAAAACCTACGCCATGAGAAGTCAGCCTGGTTTCTGAAATATTATGTTCAGATGTCAGATATTCCACAACTGCCGAAGCCCGGCGTTCCGAAAGATTCATATTGAATTCCAAACCACCTACCGTATCCGTATGGCCAACAACTCCAAGATTTAGATCAGGTTGATTATTCATCAGTTCTGCAATTTCTGCAAGCGTGGATTCGGATTCCGGTTTGATGTTTGCTTCTCCCTGTATCAAAATGAATTCCGTAAAGCATCACACGGCCTGCATCATCAATATCTCTTGCCATCGCTTCGGCATCTATATCAACCTGCACTTTGCCAGATTCCATCGACTTTTCCTCCACAATTAGTAGCACGCTGCGGGTTTCATCATGCCTCCGTGCGGTGTGAACCGCTGCATAGATATCCCCCGCCGAACCGGTAAGTCTTGCAAGCGAGTAGTTAAGATCACTCCCCCTGTTAAAGGCATTTGTTTCAATGATTTCTTGGCATATAGAATCATCTCCAATGCATTCATAGACCATTTCAAAACCGGCATCCTGAAGCGCTAATGTATAGTTTTGATGAACCTCAAGGGCTGACCGTCCTTCAGGAGCTGTGTAATGGATGCGGGTAACCTCACCTTCAAATGAGGTTCTTTCAAAATCCTCATTCTCCATTCCTGTAACCAACTGCTGCCGGTCATATGAAAATTGTTCATAATCGGTTATGTAGGAACCCTCATACCGCGAAATCATCGGATGATCTTCGCTACCTTCCACATCTTCCGGGGTGTCTTCCATCTCTTTTTCATCAATATCTCTTGCCATCGCTTCGGCATCTATATCAACCTGGACCTTGCCGGTCTCCATCGGCTGTTCCTCCAAGACGATGAGCAAGGTACGGTTACCATGCCTCCGTGCTGTAAACACCGCTGCATAGATATCGCCCGACGAATTAGTAAGCCTGGCTAACGAGTAGTGATGATGACTACTATAACGGTTCGTAAAAAACCCGGCAAGCGGAATATCTCTACCTATTTTCTTACATTCGTTATCATTGTCGATGCATTCATAGGCAATTTCGAAACCGGCATTCTGAAGCGCCAATGTATAGTTTCGATGAACTTCAAAGGCTGACCGTCCTTCTAGGAGCTGTAGTAATGGATGCGTGGTCAACCGTTCACCTTCAAATGAGTAGTTCTTTCAAATATCTTCATCCTCTATTCCTGTAACCAACTCCTGCCGGTCATAAGCAAACTGTTGGTAGTCGGTTATGTGCGAGCCCTCATACCGCGTAATCATCGGATGATCTTCACTTCCTTCAACGTCTTCCTGGGCAATTACATGCGTAAGTCCCGGGAATACAAAACTCAGAACTGTTATAAACAGTATTACTTTCTGTACCATGGGATTCACTCCGTTTTTTACCTTCTTTACTTCGTTAAATAGTTCCGGAAATTTCAATTTCCGTTACAACTGCTTTTTTGATTTTCAAAAAATTGAACCATTATTATGGGATGATTAATACACACATTAGATATTGTCTTGCCCTTCTGTACTTGTAATTAAACCAAAATATACCTTGATATAATTAGTTTAATCTTTCGAATCGTTGTAGGGACAAGGTGATTCTATTGATGGTAGTTTTCCCCACTTTATACGTTGGCAGTTTTGATGCAGGTAAGATGACTATATCATCCAAAAACTTTAGAAAGAGAAAAAGTGATCGAATATCTAATACTTTTATGCATTCTGTGTGTAATCATTGTAGAAGCGATGGTTATCATTTCCATTCCTTCAAATAGTAGTTACAAACTGTCACATCGTAACCCATGTTTGACAGACACCTATCTCCCGGGTAGTGATATTATCCGGGATTTTTTTGATATGGTTGAAAAAATCCCATCAACCCAACAGCTAAAAATTTGAGCAGTTATACAATGAATTTCAGTTTGCTGAACAGTGTAGATGAGTCTTCATGCAAACACCAGGTAAGAGTATTACTATAAGTAAAAATAATTATGCAAAAAATGGGTTCAGGAACGATTTTAAATTAGGAATTAAAAAATGGATAGCAGATCTATTAATTATTTACAATTTATAACAATGGCTGTAAATATATGTTATTAGTTAAGTAAGAGCGTAGATCTGATAAGTTTTATCCACTCTAAAATTCCATTTGCTATTTAAAAGAAAAGCGTATTACTTAAAATACGTTAGTGACAATAGCTCAAAGTCTACCGCTGGGAAAATCAATAATGCATGATCTGAACGATACAGAATTAGCAAAAAAAATCAGGGCTGGTAACCAAACGCAAAGTCTGTTGTTCCTGCAACAAAAACACAAAATTAATAAGCATGAAAAAGAGATGATCAATCAAGACGCTCGTTTTTAAAGAAAGTGGGAGCAACTGCAGCCGGAATCGACATGGTTCCCATGATAATCAAGGCGGGCAATAAGTCAGAGCCCCTCAAGTTCGTTGACCTTGGACAGAAGAATATTCGGCCAATGACCATATCCGTCTCGGCCTGATTGGAACCGGGGGAATGGGAATTGGGAGATGCGCGAACCGCTCTTCAAGTGAGTGGAGTGGAGCTTGTGGCGGCTTGCGATCTTTACGAAGGAAGGCGACGCCGTGCCAAAGAGCTTTGGGGAAATGATATTCAGACCACTGCAGGTTACCGGGAGATCTTGGACCGTACTGATGTGGATGTGGTTATTAATGCAGACAACCGATCACTGGCACGAGAAAGATTAATGTGGACGCAATGAGAGCGGGAAAACATGTCTACTGTGAGAAGCCGATGGTCCAAAAAGTGGATGAGGGACATCGTGTTATCCAAGCAGAACAAGAGACCGGAATGGTGTTTCAGGGTGGGGAGTCAATACACCAGTTCACTGCTGAGTGCCAAAGCAAAAGTACTAATTCAGGAAGGAAAAATTGGAAAAATCAACTTTGTGGAAGCGATCATTGACCGGCACAGTGCGCATGGGAGCCTGGCAATATTCGATACCTCCAGATGCCTCACCGGAAACGGTCGATTGGGAAACCTATCAACGAGGTATAACGGATCTGCCCTGGGATCCCAAACGGTTCTTCCGCTGGAGAAACTATCGCGATTACGGAACAGGTCAGGCGGGTGATCTTTATGTTCACATGCTCTCTATGCTCCACTTTATCGCAGGATCAGATGGTCCAACTCGTGCAATTTCTACGGGCGGTTTACGCTACTGGAAGGATGGGCGGGATGTGCCGGATATCCACCTCGGCCTTTATGACTATCCGGAAACAGAAAACCATCCGCCATTCAATTTAGCACTTCGCACCAACTTTATCAGTGGTGACGGAGGACAGTTTCTCTTCCGGATCGTGGGATCTGAAGGTGATATTACGATCAGCTGGTCGTCTCTTGTTCTGAGACGCAACCCGTTACCCGAAGCTCCTGGAATGTCCATTAACACGTTTCCTGAGGATGTTCGTGAGCAGTTCATCGCCGAGTACAACAAAATGTACCCACAAAAACCGAAAATTCAAGAGCCGAATGAATTTGTCTATCGAGATCCGGACGATTACAGAAGGAATGCGATATGACCACTTTGTCAACTTCTTCAACTCGATTCGTAATGGCACACCGGTTTTACAAGATGCAACCTTCGGGTTACGGGCAGCCGGCCCCACATTTGCGGCAAATCAGAGTTACTATGATGGAACCATTGTGAAGTGGGATCCAAATCGGATGCACATTGTTTCTTGATTCAAAATCAGTACTGTCCGAACAAAAAAAAGACTCATGGCGTGATTTTTGTTAGTTTGTGATCGATTCAAATCAGCCTCTCTTCCTGTATGTTGCGTTTCCGGCTCCTCATACTCCCTGGCTGCCTACCGAAGACTTTGAAGGAATCAGCGGTGCCGGGATGTACGGCGATTTTATGGCGATGGTGGATTCCAAAGTCGGTGATATCCTTTCAACTCTCGAACGGGAAAATATGGCAGATGAGACCATGGTGATTTTTGCCAGTGATAACGGTCCCGTCTGGTATGACAAAGACAAAGAACATTTCGGACACGATTCCCAGGGAGGGTTGCGTGGCATGAAAGGGGATGTACATGAAGCAGGTCACCGGGTGCCTTTTATCGTTCGATGGCCGGGTGTGACAGAAGCGGGGACCTCAACAGATCAGACGATCTCGTTTACCGATGTCATGGCTACATTTGCTGATATCCTAAACACGGAACTACCGGAGAATGCCGGTGAAGATAGTTTCAGTCTGTATCCAATCCTTGCAGGGGAACAGTCTGAAGATGAAGCGATCCGGCCCCCGGTAGTCAGTATATCAAGCCGTGGAGTGCGAACGATTCAGGACGGCCAGTGGAAACTCATTGAAGCACTTGGCTCTGGTGGTTTCACGGATCCTGTTTCTGTGGAACCGGAAGCCGGAGGACCGGATGGCCAGCTTTACAATTTGGAGGATGATTTGGAAGAAACCAATAATCTTTGGAATGAGCGCCCGGATATTGTTGATCGGTTAAAGCAAAAACTTGCAGAGTTTGACAGGAACGGAAGAAGCCGGTAATAACTAAAAACACAACATTTTATAATCTCTAACACTATGATGAAGTCATTTACAAAATTCATAACTGTACTGCTTGTCTTCTTTTTTATAAGTGAAATCACATCTGTCCGAACATTTTATAGCTGGTATTCAAAATGTTCGGACAGATGTGATCCAAAATGAAAATGAAAATTTGAAGTATACAAATATTGTTTTACCCTGAAAAAAATCCTCGCAAAATAAAATGTACTCATCTTAAAAACACGTAGTCCGACAGACTCCTAGTGTAGCTACCGTTAAATAAGTTAAGTAAAATATGTACTGATTCCGTATCTTGAGAAGAAAAACCGATGGCTAAACGTACGACAATCACGGTCTCAGATACAGGTTAAAGGCCAACTCATTACCTACGCACGATCTCATAAGATAGAACGGCGCCTGAGCCTGCGCGCTCAGATTATTTTAGACTGGCTCGGTGGATTGACCTATAAAGAATCCAGCAAAAAGAATCGGATCAGTGAACCTTCCATTGCCAAATGGCGCAAGCGGTTTGAACGGGATGGACTCGCAGGGTTGGTCGATGCCCAGCGCCCCGGCACACCATCGATCTTTACGGAGGCAGACCGCAACCGGGTGATCCATCTTGCCTGCCAGCGCACCGAAAGCCGAACGCCGCGCTACAGCCAACACCAGATTGCCGAAATGTGCCAGATGAGCCAGAGCTGGGTTTCACAGATCCTGCGAGAGGCTGACCTCAAGCCACACAAAACCGACTATTGGTGCGGGAAAAGCCCGGATCCGGAATTTGAATCCAAGATGATTGATATTGTTGGTCTGTATCTGAATCCCCCTGAACACGCATTGGTGCTATCGGTAGATGAGAAAACCCAGATTCAGGCCCTGGATCGTACCCAGCCGGAGCTGCCTTTACGGACAGGGAACCCTCGCAGGCTTACCACTACGTACAAACGCAATGGTACCGTAAACCTGATGGCCGCTCTTGCCGTGCACACAGGAGAAATCACCGCACGGCAGATCGACCGCAACAACTCCGAAAATTTTCTGAAATTTCTCAAACACCTGGACCGCAAATACCGCAATGTTCAGATCCATATTATTTTGGATAATTTGTCAATCCACAAAAACAAGGCTGTCAAGGAGTGGCTGGCTAAAAAAAGAAAATTTCACCTTCATTTTACCCCCACCTACTCCTCGTGGCTCAATCAGATTGAAATCTGGTTTAGCATTATGAGCCGGAAAATACTCAAAGATGGAGTTTGGCATTCCAAAAAAGATCTGGTCGATCAGTTGATGAGCTACATTAGGGAGTATAACGAAACCGGCGCCAAACCGTTCAACTGGACCTATGGTGAAGAATACTTAACGAATTAAGTGGTAGTTACACTAGGGAGGGATCCCTATGGTACAATCACAGCCGGAAGCTTTTGATTATCCCGAAGCCTCGGGAGCGGTCCAAAAGTAATACGGAGCAACAGATTGGCTGGATCATCCGATATAGTCGTCCTCGTAGTTTGAAGATCTATTGGGAAATGTCAGGGATTTAGGGTGGGTCCCAAAAAACTTTCAAAATCACTTAATACTTTCGCCCATCCCTTGTGTAGTAATAGTAGACGTCATGACTAAGCCCTCTTGGAGTAGGACTTTCAGTCGAAAGGCAAACACCTGCACTTTCAGTGCAGGGTGGTTTAGTGGGTTTCTTACTTACAAACATGCCCCCAAATACCGCCAAAAAAAGATCGGGACACCCAAACATTTTTTTATACCCGTAAGTCATTAAAAAACAATGTTAATATTTTTCACATCAAAAAAGTGCGGAAGTCAGGATCGGTAGCTTTTTTGTGATCTACTGATTACTCATTTCGAAAAAATAATCAGTATACTTTCTTTTATGACTAAAGGAAGTTGAATTGATCGCGAACATTGTGCTACCTTTTTTTGTAAGCTGTTTCAATCTGATTATCCCTTTTTTTCATTTCTGAATGCTGTCGGAGAAACCCCCATGACTTTTTGAAACAACCTGGAAAAATAATGTGGATCGGTATATCCTAACGTTTCCGCAATTTCGTAGATGTTCAGAGATGTCAGATCTAAATACTGACAGGCTTTTTGAATTTTCAGGTGAATAAAATATTCAATCGGAGCAAATCCTGTTTTCTTTTTGAATAGATTTGAATAGTGCGAAACCGAAAAGGAAGCGTGTTTAGCTAACTCTTCCAATTTTAGATGTTGATCTACATTCTTTTTCATCAGTTGAATTGAATGTTCAATAGGGTCATTTTCAGTTTCCGATTTTTTGCTTTTACAGGCTGATGGGTAGCAAAAGGACCCTAACAGATGCCACAAGCATGTACCGGCATATCCCATGTTATCCGTGCTATATCCCCGCTCAAGGGTGTCGTAAATATCCTCAAATAAAGTTATTCGCTCATGAACAGGAGAAACCTGTTCATGAATTGCAGAGCGATTATTTTTGAATGAGTTGATAAATGCAGAGGCCTGAGTTCCGGCAAAATGTATCCAATAAATACTCCCAGGGGGCCTCATTATCAGCACTGTACCGATGGGGAAATCCGGCAGGTAGAATGAAAAAATCATTAGGTCGAACCTCAAATTGTTCTTCCTCAACTTCGTACCAGCCCTCGCCTTCTATGCAGTAGATTAAGACAAATTCATCGATTCCCTGATTCCGTTCTCGATAGTGAAATTTGGCCTTTGGGAAATAACCGATATGGGTAGCAAATAATGTTTTAAGCAGAGGATGTTGAAGGAGATTGCTAATTATTTTTTGAGGTAAAACAATCATTTTTTGACCTGCAAATCCCTCGCTTTTTCTTTGTTTAGAGGTAAGATTCGTATCGGTATCTGATGATGTTATCATATATATACTTTTTTACCTGATGTTTATCGTAACTACTATTTATATAAAAATCAAAACCCTAATAATAAAATAATCCACAATTTTCCAAAAAAAGTCCATTGATATGTACTTATCAACTAATTACTCTACTATTAATAGAAAAAAAGTATATGCTGCTGATTTTAATACCGGGTTAACGGATTAATAGTGAATAGGTCTGATTATGAAAAAGATTTCCTTGTTAGGTACAGGTTTGATTGGAACATTTTATGCACAGTCAATTCTTGGTCACCGAAGTAAAGATAAAATTGTGAATGTCTACTCCCGGACTGAAGAACGGGCAAAAGAATTTGGGGATGAGTGGAATATCTCAAAATGGACTACGGAATTGAACGAGGCGATCGAGGATCCGGAAGCAGATGTTGTCCTCATCGCTCTTCCCAACTTCCTGCATAAAGAAGCGGCTATAAAAGCGGCAGAAGCCGGCAAAGCTGTCCTCTGTACCAAACCTCTTGCTCTGAATGGCAAGGAAGCGAAGGAGATCTTGGAAGCCGTTGAAAAAGCGGACGTATTTCACGGATATCTCGAAGATCTGGTGTATACCCCGAAAACCCTGAAAGCATTAAAATCAGCCCGTGATGGTTCGTTGGGGAAAATATTATGGGCTCGCTCGCGGGAAGCACACCCGGGTCCTCACAGTGATTGGTTTTGGGAGCCGGAAAAATCGGGTGGCGGGGCCATCATCGATATCGGCTGCCACTGCATAGAGATTGCCCGGAGCTTTATCGGGAAGGATATTCGCCCGGTAGAGGTGATGTGCTGGGCCGAAACCCAGGTAAAACCGATAGAGGCGGAAGATAATGCTCTCGGATGGGTGCGGTATGCCAACGGCGCCATCGGTCAGTTTGAGGTGAGCTGGTCGTTCCGGGGCGGAATGGATCTGCGTGATGAAGTGTCCGGTACGGAAGGTTCACTGCGGCTCGATCACTTTCTGCGAACCGGTTTCGAAATGTATCTGTCGGGCGGGCAGGAAGGGTATGTAGCCGAAAAGGCAGAAAGCGACAGCGGATGGCTGTTCCCGGTCGGTGATGAAGTGCACAGCCTGGGTTACAATGATATGTTCACCGACATGTTTAATGCAATGGAGAACGGGGAATCACCCCAGGAAACCTTTTACGACGGATATGTGGTCAACGCAATCATGGATGCCTGTTACCGCTCGGCAGAAACCCGGCAGTGGGAATCGGTGGAGCTTGATATTTGGCGCGGCCGGGAAAATGAGGAAGAGGAATCGGCTCTGACCGATTATAACGAGCAGTTTTACCTGATCAAGGAAGAAAAACTGCCAGACGGACGGAAAAAGGTTATTCTGAAAGATAAATCAACCGGAGAGATATCCCAGCAAGACGTGAAACAAACAGAAAAAAGAAGAAACTGATCACCCTAATAACATGCTCTTAGATTCTAAAAATATTGTAATCATTGGAGGTACCAGCGGAATGGGGCTCTCCGCTGCTAAGGCATTTACAAACAATGGGGCCAAAATTGTGGTAGTGGGATTGGATGAAGAATCGTGTAAGAATGCCCGTGAAGAACTGCCCGAAGATACAATCGTACTTGCAGGAGATGCCACCCGGCAGGAAACCGGCCAAGAAGCAATTGAAAAGTGTATCAAAAATTTCGGCAGTTTGGACGGTTTGTATCACGTGGCTGGCGGGAGCGGCCGGAGGATGGGAGACGGTCCCTTGCATGAAATGACATTGGAGGGTTGGAATAAAACATTTGAACTCAATCTCACATCCCTGATGCTCTCCAACCGGGCGGCCGTACGGGCTTTTCGGAAGCAGGGAACCGGTGGTACGATTCTCAACATGGGATCGGTTTTGGGCTTTTCACCTTCCCCGGAATATTTTGTGACTCATGCCTACGCAGCAGCGAAAGCAGCTATCATTGGGTACAGCCGATCCATTGCATCGTATTATTCCGGGGATAATATCCGGGTAAATGTAATTGCCCCCGGTCTGGTACATACCCCGATGGCAGAGCGGGCTGCGCAGGATGATCAGATTATGGAGTTCATCAAAACCAAACAGCCGCTGGATGGCGGACGCATCGCCCGGGCGACAGACCTTGATGGTGCCACATGCTATTTTATGTCTGACCAATCCCGATTCACGACAGGCCAGGTACTGGCTGTTGACGGGGGATGGAGTATAAGCGAAGGCCAGTTCAAAGGATAAATGTATGTCCGATAAAAGATATGCCATAGGGATAGATCTGGGTGCGACCAACATCAAAGGGGTACTGGTGGATGAAGATGGACTCATTGTGCAAAAAGAGGAGCGGGAAACTCACGATCAAACAGATCCAAATCATGAGCCGGGAAGGATATGGAAAAAAGCCATTCTTGAGACGGTTCGATCATTTATGGAAGAAAGTGAACAGAAAGTTACGTCTATTGGACTGGCGGCACCGGGGATTCCCGACTCCCAAAATAATAGTATTGTCTATATGCCGGGGCGGTTGCAGGGACTCGAAAACTTCAGTTGGTCTCAGCTCTTCAGCGAACAACAAGTATCTGTAAAAGTGCTCAACGATGCCCATTCAGCCCTCATGGCGGAAGCCAAATTTGGTTCAGCAGCAGGGGCTGAAAATGTCGTTATGCTGACCCTCGGAACCGGGGTGGGCGGAGGCGTTATGATCAATGGCAAGTTGTATCAGGGAAATTTTCAGCGAGCCGGACATTTGGGGCATATCACAGTTGATTCGCAAGGGTCGCCCGATATTACCGGTATTCCGGGCAGCCTGGAAGATGCCATTGGGAATGCCACCATTTATAAAAGGTCACTGGGGCGATTCGAGTCTACTCGGCAACTGGTCGATGCTTATAAAGAGGGAGATTATTTAGCCAGCTACCTGTGGCTGAAATCGGTACGCGATCTGTCGGTGGGCATATCATCACTGATTAATGCGTTTTCCCCGGACCTGGTTGTCTTGGGAGGTGGAGTTACCCGGGCGGGAGAGTATCTTTTCGATCCATTGAGGCAATTTCTGGACCTGTATGAATGGAAACCAGGCGGACGAAAAACCCCTGTTAAAAAAGCAACGTTAGGACCTTTTGCCGGTGCCATCGGTGCAGCAGCTTTTTCTATTTACAAAGTATAATCACATTTTTTTAATCATAAAACGTATAAATGGATCCGATTAGCCAATATATCGAAAAGAGTAAACAGATTGTTGAAACGGTTCAAAAACAAAAAGAAGAGATTCAGAAAGCCGCACGGTGGTTTTCAGACACTATTTTAAAGGGTCGGATGGTGCACGTATTCGGATCCGGACACAGCCGTATTATGGTAGAGGAGATGTGGCCCCGGTACGGTTCATTTCCCGGTTTTAATCCTATCGTTGAGCTGTCACTTTCATTCCATAATCTTGTGGTGGGCGCTAATGGTCAGCGCCAGGCGATGTTTCTTGAAAATGTATCAGGACTGGCTGCCCGAATTTTGCGAAATTTTGATCTCAGTGTGCATGATTCCGCAATCGTAATCTCCTCGAGCGGTACCAGTGTCGTCTCCGTGGAGATGGCTGAACTCTTTCAAAAACAGGGCATAAAAGTAGTGGCATTAACCACAAAATCAAGCGCGGCGGTCAGTGCCAGCAAGCGTGAGGATGGGAAGAAGCTGCACGACTTTGCTGATCTTGTGCTTGATACGGGGGCTCCGAAAGGCGATGCGATGGTTAAAATTCCAAACCTGGAGACACCTGTTGCTCCGGGTTCTACTGTGGGAGGGGCGTTGCTTGTCAATTGTATTAAGGCGGAGGTAGCTCAACATTTAACGGATGCGGGGCAGCCACCAAAAGTTCTGACCGGCGGAAGCGTTGTTGGGGAGGAATGTTCGCGAGAGTTATTTGAAAGTGCCTACGACGAACACGCCCACCGCCTGGCTAAGCTTTATGAAAATGTGGGATCTAAGCAAAGTCATCAAACATAAATTAATATGTAAAAAATAAGTCCCTAATGAGATAGTCATTTTCTTTAGGCTGTATCTAAGTGTTATGTCAATCATAGAATAACGAGGTATCAAAGACTTCCGAAGTCTTTACATTTGATATCGAAGTTTTGTACTTCTATCCAAAATGTAAATTTTTAAAAACACTCGGACAGACTTCGGAAGTCTTTCTTGTCCGTAGTTTTAAACCTGATACAACATTAGTAGACGCATAATTAATAAACGGTATCACTTCAAATCAAAAACATCCGATGGACATATTAAACTACAGCAACATCCCGGTTATGGCGGAGGTCGATATATTGGTAATTGGCGGAGGTTCTGCGGGAAGCCTGGCCGCCCTGGCTGCGGTTGAAAATGGAAATCACAATGTAATGCTCATTGAGCGTTACGGTTATCTCGGGGGTACTTCCACACAAATGCTGGATACCTTTTACGGTTTCTTTACGCCAGGTGATGCCCCGAAAAAAATCGTTTCAGGAATTCCGGATCGAATTGTAAATTTACTTGACGAGACAGATGATGTTTTCTTGCGTCCCAATACCTACGGAGCCGGAACCGGCGTCACCTATAATCCCGAACGGTTAAAGTGGATATGGGATCACCAGATGCTGCAGGCCGGGGTGAATGTACATCTGCACACCATGTTGGTAGATGTGGAAAAATCAACCGGTGATGAAACGATCTGTGTGGTTTGGCACAAAAGCGGGTTTCACAAAATCAGGGCCAGGCGGATCATCGATTGCTCCGGGGATGCCGATTTTTGTCACATGGCCGATTTCCCATACGAAATTGCCGGCGAAAAGGAACCTGCCCAGAGTATGACGACCACTTTCCGGATGGCAAATGTGGATCTTGAAAAGTTCAGGAAAGCCGGTGGCAAACAGATGATGAAACAGAAAATGGAAGAAGCTGTCGTGCAGGGGATACACCCATTGCCCCGCAAGAAGGGATCGGCCCACGAGATGGTGCAGACCGGATGCATCTCCACAGTGGCAGTCAAGGTATCGGATATGATGCCCCTGCAGCTCGGTGAACTCACTGATGCAGAAATTGAAGGGCGTAAACAGGCCTTTATCTACGAAAAATTCTTTAGGGATGAAGTACCGGGTTATGAAGACGCCAAAATTATTGGTCTCTCTCATCATATTGGTGTGCGTGAAACGCGGCGGGTATACGGGGAATATCGGCTTACGCGGGAGGACTGTATGGCACGAAAAATGACTGATGACACTGTGCTGCTCTGTGGAGCCCCGCTCGAAGACCACCGGAAAGAAGCTGAAGGCGAGGAGGAGACCCGCTGGGAGTATATTCCGGATGGCGGGGTGTATGGCGTTCCGTATCGTACACTGGTGCCACGAGGAAGTAAAAATTCATGGGTAGCCGGTCGTTGCTTTTCCGCCACCCACGATGCCCATGCTTCATGCCGGTCGATGGCACAAACGATGGGAATGGGTCAGGCAGCCGGAACAGCATGTTCACTTTCTTTGGATACCGATACGGGGTCAGGCAGCATTGATGCTCAAAAATTAAGAAAACACCTGAAAGAACTGGGTGCAATTCTGGAGATGCCCGGACGGGAAGCTGATATCAGCAAACATGGATGGAAAAATAACCGGGTGGAATAATGAGCTTTGTACGAACCATACTTGGAGATATCACCCCCGATGAGATGGGGCTTACGTACTCCCATGAGCATATCATCATTGAAGAAAGTTATCCGACGCTTGAAAACGAACTGCTTTTGCTGAACGATGTAGAGAAGGTAACGGAGGAGCTGACGAGATTCTACCAGCTTGGTGGCCGAACGATGGTTGATACCATGCCGGCAAACGCAGGCCGGAATATCAAAAAACTTGCCGAAGTATCCCGGCGCTCAGGTGTACAGATTATAGCACCCACCGGTATTCACCTTGAAAAATATTATTTGCCCAACCACTGGCGATATCACTACACCGAAGAGCAGCTTACTCAACTGTTTGTAGATGATATCACAAAGGGGATTGATATTCACGACTACGGGGGACCGATTGTGGAACGGAGCAGCCATAAAGCCGGGATGATCAAATTGGCCACCGGTGATGAGCCTATTACTCCTCACCAAGAAAAGATTTTCCGGGCCGTGGTTGAAGCTCACAAACGTACGGGTGCTCCCATACTAACGCATACCAATGACGGCAAGAGGGCACTCGAACAGGTTCATCTATTTGACAAGTTGGGAGCTGATCTCTCTCATGTGGTACTCTCTCATGTAGACAGGTATAAGGATATCGAGTATAACCGGGAGGTTCTGCAAAGCGGAGTTTGCGTGGAGTACGATAGTGCCTTCCGGTGGGCCATAAAAGGCGAGGAGAACTGGACGTATACCCTGTTGGAGGCGTTATTGACGGAATTTCCGGATCAGATCACGATGGGAATGGATGCCGCCAAACACACCTACTGGAAATCATATGGCGGAGATCCAGGCCTTGATTTTCTGCTGACTACATTTAGGGATGATTTGGAACAGATGGGACTCGGTGAGTATTACGATAAAATATTTTATGATAATCCTGCTCGCCTTTATTCATTTAAATCGTAACAAAGATTGACAAATTATGGATTCAATAACAAGAAAAGAATTTCTAAAAACAACAGTTATCGGTAGTTTTGTGTTACTACCAACCTGAGTTCGATTCTAAATCATGCTTAATTGGTTGGTATGGACGGGATCGTACTTGATGGCTGGCTAAAAAACGAAAAATCCATGTTCATTTTACCCCAACCTATTCGTCATGGCTCAATCAGATCGAGATTTGGTTTAGCATCATGAGCCGTAAAATACTCAAAGATGGGGTGTGGCACTCTCAACGAGAGCTCGTTGATCAACTGATGAGCTACATCAAAGACTATAACCAGAACAATGCAAAACCGTTCAACTGGACTTATGGAAAAGAATACATTACGAATTAAGTGGTAGTGACACTAGTGTAGCTACTGTTAAATAAGTTAAGTGAAATATTTACTGATTCCGTATCTTGAGAAGAAAAACCGATGGCTAAACGTACGACAATCACGGTCTCAGATAAAGTTAAAGGCCAACTCATTACCTACGCACGATCTCATAAGATAGAACGGCGCCTGAGCCTGCGCGCTCAGATTATTTTAGACTGGCTCGGTGGATTGACCTATAAAGAATCCAGCAAAAAGAATCGGATCAGTGAACCTTCCATTGCCAAATGGCGCAAGCGGTTTGAACGGGATGGACTCGCAGGGTTGGTCGATGCCCAGCGCCCCGGCACACCATCGATCTTTACGGAGGCAGACCGCAACCGGGTGATCCACCTGGCCTGCCAGCGCACCGAAAGCCGAACGCCGCGCTACAGCCAACACCAGATTGCCGAAATGTGCCAGATGAGCCAGAGCTGGGTTTCACAGATCCTGCGAGAGGCTGACCTCAAGCCACACAAAACCGACTATTGGTGCGGGAAAAGCCCGGATCCGGAATTTGAATCCAAGATGATTGATATTGTTGGTCTGTATCTGAATCCCCCTGAACACGCATTGGTGCTATCGGTAGATGAGAAAACCCAGATTCAGGCCCTGGATCGTACCCAGCCGGAGCTGCCTTTACGGACAGGGAACCCTCGCAGGCTTACCACTACGTACAAACGCAATGGTACCGTAAACCTGATGGCCGCTCTTGCCGTGCACACAGGAGAAATCACCGCACGGCAGATCGACCGCAACAACTCCGAAAATTTTCTGAAATTTCTCAAACACCTGGACCGCAAATACCGCAATGTTCAGATCCATATTATTTTGGATAATTTGTCAATCCACAAAAACAAGGCTGTCAAGGAGTGGCTGGCTAAAAAAAGAAAATTTCACCTTCATTTTACCCCCACCTACTCCTCGTGGCTCAATCAGATTGAAATCTGGTTTAGCATTATGAGCCGGAAAATACTCAAAGATGGAGTTTGGCATTCCAAAAAAGATCTGGTCGATCAGTTGATGAGCTACATTAGGGAGTATAACGAAACCAGCGCCAAACCGTTCAACTGGACCTATGGTGAAGAATACTTAACGAATTAAGTGGTAGTTACACTAGCGTAATGTTTTATAAGCTTATGAATATCCAGAAATGTTGGATGCATTGATAGAGATA
Organism: Balneolaceae bacterium; assembly: GCA_034521495.1. NCBI lineage: Bacteria > Pseudomonadati > Balneolota > Balneolia > Balneolales > Balneolaceae > Balneolaceae bacterium. The sequence continues at coordinate 2,681 of JAXHMK010000019.1, read as the reverse complement.
CGTGTGCCTTTATCAGATAAGCAGACTCATTCAAATGCTTATGATTTTATGATAGATAAGGTGTTTTTTACGAGTTTGCTTTTGGTTATAACGTGGCTGGTGGTCGTCCTATTATGACGCGACTAAATGAGAGTATCTTATAGCAAAAAACGTGTTCCTGTGCTTCCTGATTCACTTCCTACAATTGACCTAAAAGCCGCTGCTCTTATTCACAACCAATTTTACCAAGCAGGCGACCATATTGACGATCTTTTGGATCTTCCTGATGGGTTTGTTGATCCAAAATGTGACGACATTCCGGCAAAAACTCAGTCGAGAGGCTCGTACACTTTGGATGTTAGTGGATTTGTACAACTCCTTTAAAAACACACTGGATAAGCAACAGGGGGCAGGAGGATGTGAGAGTAATTGGGCTACTCGTATCATACAACAACAGTGCCGTATTATTTTTGATCTCTACACCTCTTCATTCCTGAGTAAGGGTCTGTCTGATCTTCAATCGACCAAATGTATTTGTTGTTATTTGCATCCAGTCGAACTTTCCACTCCACTTCTATAATTAAATCAAATAACCTGTACTTTTTCTCGACTTCGATTCGGCCCAATTTGCAGATAGCAAATAAAGAGGCCATTGAAAGTACCGGTTTTATCTGCAATTTACGATGATTTTTAGAGAGGGGGAGCCAAAAGAGTGGAGTGATTTATTTTTAAATGATTAGAGTATTCAACAGATCTTGTTACCTCCGGTCTAGAAGCCTGTCGAGCTTTGAAAATCCACCCATTGTTTTTATTGGACTTAGAGGAAATTTTAAAAATTACCAATTCAACAAAAACTTAGAGGAGAAGTCCGACAGACTCCTAGCTTCATAATAATGGTTTTTGCAAGGATCAGAGTAACCTATGTTCAGAAATCTGTATCCGGTTCTTCCAGATTAAGTTCTTCTATCCAGATGTTTCGGTAATGTACATCGTAGCCTTCCGCCTGAAGTTTTATGCCTCCCGGTCGGTCAGTTATACCTTTGCCACCATCATTTCCACCATCAAGACCTGAATTCGGACCGCCCCAAACCTGATTAATGGGAACATTTACATGCACCTTTTCTCCATTAAAATACATGGAAACCAAGGCTTTTTCCGAGCGTTCTTCATTTTCGAACCGGGCTGCCCTGAATTTAATATCGTAAGCATTCCATTTTCCAACCCCGTCATATGCATGATAAGGTGAGGGAGTTTCGTTGATTACTGCACCCATTCCGTGTTGTGTTGTATCCCCGTCTAACACCTGAATTTCGTAACGATTTTGCAAGTAAACGCCGCTATTGCCTCCTGTTTCATTTATGAGAAACTCAACATGAAGCCGGAAATCACGATATTTTTCTTTGGTGACAATATCGGCTGTTCCGTATAATCCACCTTCTGCAGTAGGGTCATTGCTGCTTACAACTGTTCCGTCATCAACTGGATCTTCAACAATTTCCCATTTAATGGGCATTTCAGAAGAAAATCGTGGGCCTTCCCAGTAGATCCATTTTTCATCAAGCATTTCTCGGCTTCCGTCAAATAGTATTTCAGCATTATTTGATGGTACAGCCTCAACACCAATATGCTTTTCATTCGTACAGGATGTTGAAAATTGGGAAATAATAAAAACTGAAAACAGGAAAATAATATTTCGGGAAAAAGTTGTGGTAAGTTTCATTTTAATCAGAATAAAGGGTTCAAATATACAAGTTTAAAAAAAACATGTGGATTACTAAAAAAATACCGTTGTTTAAAATTTCTTAAAAGAATAGAAAAACCTTTAGCAAAGTATTGCTGTATGACTTTTACCAGCATTAACATCATCCGGTACTTCAAACTGACATCATTGGCATTTTTAAAGCCTGTTTTTTCTTGGTTGTTTACATTCGCGTAAACCTTAGCAATTTTCAGCAAGTATTCAAAATTTGTTTTATCGACATTTACTGCCTTTTTAAGTAAAGAGTAAAGTTTGAAAACCTTAGGTTTCCGATACACTTTGCAAGAGTGTAGTTTTCCTGTATGGAAGATAATCATATATATAAACCTCATAATTAAACTCTTCTGATGTATCATATGGTATTTCCGATCAAGTATCGTAGATCGGTGATTAGTGAGGAAGTTGGGGAGAGTTTGAAACAGATTTGTATTGAACTATCTGAGCGCTACGCAATACACTTTGTGGAGATTGGTTACGAAGGGGATCATGTTCATTTTTTGATTCAGAGTGTGCCAAAAATGAGTGTGTCCAAGATCGTGGGATCGGTGAAAAGTATCAGGGCGAAAGAGATTTTTCGTCGTCATCCGATGGTCAAGGGGCGATTGTGGGGAGGGAATTTTTGGACAAGCGGATTTTATGCAAAAACGGTTGGCCAGTACGGAAACCAGGAAATGATTCAAAGATATATTGAAAACCAAGGTAACAATGGCCCATATATTGAACTGCATAAAGATCAACTATGGCTTTTTGATCGATACCTCGTAGTTTCTGCCCCGAGGTAGTGCATTTAAAGTGGCAAAGGCATACGCCTCACGTCGGATATTTTCCGATTAAAGAAATTCAATTAGAAATAAATCTATACCTATGAAAAAAATAACCATAACCCTGATCGCTCTTCTCGGATTCTATCCGTTTTCAACTATTGATGCTCAAAACAATGACC
>JAXHMK010000018.1 GCA_034521495.1 Balneolaceae bacterium | reverse complement strand
TGGACTTAAAATCCAATTGGCATCAAAATGCCAGTGCCGGTTCGAGTCCGGCCCGAGGTACTTTTTATAAGCCCTTATGAGTCTACAGACTTGTAAGGGTTTTTTATTTGATTACGAGTTTGAAGAGCCAGAGACCAAGCCCGGCGAAGGAAAATGAGCTAATCAAACCGAAGAACGCGACTAACGGTGTTCTTCGTTAGCTATATAACCAGAAGTATCTGAGATTTTTTATGAAATCAACCTATCTACCCTCTTGTGGTATTTTTCCCTTTATGTGATTAATTCAATATGTATAGATGGTTAATTCAATTTGATAAATAATCATGAATCAATCTCTTTATTAGCACCATCTGGCCTATCTATACTAATAGTAATTTCATTACTCTCAATCGTTTCGTCATTTGCTAAAATTCTTATATCCATTATAACTTCTTGAGTTTCTCCAAACCGAAAGCATCTAATAAATTCAAGCCCATCATTGGTCAAATCAAAATCATCAGTAAACGAATTTTCAAATTCCGCTCCCCCTACAAATGTTATATCAAATTCAATCCCATCAATTTCAATGTCTGATGATGAATCAATATTTAATTCGATCAGGAAAGCGCTTCCTATATTACCAGAACCAAAATCACACCCATCGGTATTCAATTGAAAAAGTGTTGCTGTCGCGTCATTAATCTCAATTGAAGGGCTGTTATTGTTTGTTGAATTATCCTTACAAGAAATCATCGTCATAAAGACGATAAAAATTGCCATTGAGAATATTCGATTATAAATAATCATCACTTCCTCCCTGTTATTGATTTGAAATAAAATCTTTCCCTTTCTCCTTTTATGCGAATTTAAAGGGAAAGATCTCTCAAATTACTTTAAGATTGACGCATCAACCGGAACATGAATAACCTTGTTCTCTATTTTTGGAATCGATTTATAACTATAACTATTGGAAATTCGAAAGAGATCTACAATCTATTCCCATGAATCGCTTCCTTGAATAAAAAATCTGCTCATTATGAACAGTTAGGAATTGATGATACAGCATTGTAAATCTAATTGGCATCAAAATGCCAGTGCCGGTTCGAGTCCGGCCCGAGGTACTCTAAACCCTTGCAGTTCAATTACTTATGGATTGCAAGGGTTTTTTATTTTGATACTCTGGAAACGATCTCTACGTCAAAAAAGGCTCTCGGGATGGATTTGAGCAGAAGTAATACACCTCTCCAAATAAGTTCTCTAACATTTTATGAACTTCATTTTTTATAAAAAGGATCGCTGTTCGAGAATAATTATCTGCATGAAACAAAATTGTTACGGGTTATCTTGCGTTATCTATTGAAATCAAATTAAACGCTGAGGCTCAAATTATGGATGCTCTTATTATCAAAAGTGAAAACAAAAAAGATTTGGCCTTACTAAAAAAGATGGGGTTGGAATCAAAAACTCTGACTGCAGAAGAAATGGAAGATATTGGTATGTCAATACTTTTAGATGAAGCTGATCGGACAAAAACAGTTCCTGAAAAAGAGATCATGGAAATACTTGATAGTTAAATGCAAGTAATCTATCTCGAATCATTCAAAAAAGACCTTCAAAAAATTAAAAACCAGCCCACCAAAGAAAAGATTAAGAAGACTGTTTTAAAAATTAAAAAGGCACCCTCTCTTGATAAAATTACAAATATCAAATCCATTAAGGAAAGCAAAATGCATACCGTTTACGGGCAGGGGATTACAGAATCGGATTTTTTTTAAATGATAGAAGGCTTTGCAAAACCGTGGGTATGCGTCAATCTGAACTCGATTCAGATTCTCCATTCGTCTTTATAGCCAGTATCAGGAGATCCTGAATCCCCCGGAGGGATCCCGATGTTCAGGATGACGGTCATAGTTTTGCAAAGCCTTCTGATAATAAAATCGAATTAGCCCGCGCAGCACATCGAAAAGATATTTACGGTCTATTCCCATAAATCATTTCTTATTAAAAAAGGCGAGAGGATGATCAAATCCCCTCACCTGTCTCTTTATGGGAGTCATAAAATTATCAGCCTGCTTGTGATGCAGTTACTTTCTTGTTAAGTGCATTTCCTTTAAAAGTGTAAAGCAGAGAGGTGGCTATTATAAGCACTTGAAACTCCATACCTCGTCCGCCATTATCACCCATATTTATTGAGTTCCACCCAAACTGGGCATGGACCATGGCGATAGCACCAATCATCACAACTGTAAAGAGTATTCCGGCAAGCCTTGTAGCCCATTCGGGACCTATTCCGCCCCAGAGAAGTAGTAAGGAGCCTCCAATTTCCACCACTCCAAGCATAAATACCATTGCTACGGGCATTCCCATCATAGCTGCCACTTCTCCTGCCATAGCTACTTTTGGGAACCCGTGATAGATAAAGATGGCCGCAAGTGCAAATCGCGGAAGCCAGTGTGCAATACCCGAAAGTTTATTTAGTCTATCCATGTTTATTTTGTTTTTATTTAATTTCGATTACATAATATAGATGGAGTAAGGAAAAATAATCTTACCTCCTACTTTTGTATCACAAATTTGCGGCTTAAAAATCCCAAAACCGTTCCGTACACCAGGTGCACCAAAAGTGTCATAAACAGGTACTCGCCCGTAGAGGTTAGATAGAGCGGATGTTCTGCAGTGAGCAGTTTTGCATTGCCCATACCAAAAAATCCCCACCCGATAATCGGGCTGTAAACCAACATCATAAAAAGCCACAAAACACCAGCAAGCTGAATTCCCCGTTTTTCAGAGACATCCTCCTCAAAGGTGTACACGAATACAACAGACCAAAGTGTTCCGTAACAGTAGTGCAGTAAAGTAGCTAACTGCGACTGTTCAACCCCGAGATTGTACAGAAAAGCTGCCGCCGGGTGGATATTTGTCGGGTTCATTTCCAAAAAGTACATGGCACCATTCATGGCAACATCCATTGAAAAGGTAGCCAGGATTCCGCTAATTATTACTTTACTCCATTTCATATATAAAAAGATTAGAGATATGCACTGTTTGATCCTTTTTTGATGGTACTATCAAACACTATTTGAATGGTGAAATGATCGGATTCGGGATATTTCAATTGTCCGTCTATCTGTTTGAGTAGTTTTTGAATCAGGTTTAATCGCAGATTTGAGGTATCGCCATTTAAATTGTTTTTCACCTGTTTACCTGATGCCTGTATCTGTACACAATACTGATCCTCCATCTGCTTCATTGACAAATGGATACTAATCTTATCTTCAGTCTCTGAAATTATCGTAAATATGTAATAGGCAATCTCATTGATCAGCAGCCCGAGAGGTACTGCCAGATTGATGTTAATTGTGGCATCATCACCCATAAAAACATCACTGTGAACCTCCCGAACTCTGCTAAAATTGACCTGGAGGTGATTTCCAAGTTTGTTGATATACTGTGCAGCATCAATGGCCGAAAATGAATCCGATTGATACAGAAGTTCATGGACAATAGCCATAGACTGAATCCTGGACCGGCTCTCTGCAAGTGCCGTTTCAGGGCTGTCACCGAGCATCTCCTGCAGTTCCAAAAGTCCCGATATAACTGCCATGTTATTTTTTACCCTGTGATGAATTTCTGCAAGCAGTATATTTTTTTCCTCCAGAGACTCCGAAAGTTTAAGTTGCTCCTCCTTCAATTGTGTAATGTCAATGGAGTGAACATGAATCCCCTTTTCTTTTGATATAAAATTGATCACCTGCTGGTAATATTTCCCGCCTGTATTAATCTCTTTGATGGATGTTGATCCCCATTTTTCTGAAAGATTGAACATTTCACTCTTTAGTTTTTCCAGGAAGGGATGGTTAAGGCCTTTCTTTTGCAAAGATGGAAACAGTTGTAATGCAGATTGATTAATAAATCCGAGATCACCGCTTGCGGATATATTGAATACCGGGTACTGGTTTAATTCCGGAAACAGCGCAAGATAATCCCGTTCTTGCAATAAATTATCGGCTCTTTTGATCTGCTTAATTCCTCTTACTGTATATATCACCCCAATCAACACTATGAGAATTCCCAGCAATATTGTAACCCACAGCGAATAGCGTTTCAGCATAAGAAGTACGCTTGAACTCCCCAGGATCATTTCTCTTGAAAGTGTATAAGTTCCTTGTTTTAACTCCTCAAGCCTGTTCATCGTACTGTCAGGAACATTCACGGGTGGATTGCTTTCCGATATCAAAGATTCAAAAAGAACCTCCTTCTTTTGTTGTATTTCTTGCAGATCAAACCAGGTCTGCTTAATCATCTGTATCTGATCCGTTTCAGAAAAGAGAGTAAAAATTCGGATCAAACCGTTGATCTCATTGGGATGTATTTCATCAGATGAAAATACCGAGAACACAATATTAGCTTTGGGTTGATCCGTCATCAATTCATCAATCACGTTTTCAACCTCTTTTTGTGCAGATTTGGAAGACTCGTACGCAAGAAGAGATGATTGATCCCCTGTCTCCAGGTAATCAACTATTAGTGAATCGTTGTTGCTGTTATTCTGGGCCCACTGAACCATCAACCGATTCAGATCCCCCGTAGCAGTTAGCATATTAATGGCAAACGTAGTAAGTACTACCAACAAACTTGCTGCCACAATAAAGGCCGAAACCACAGCAACATATTTTTTTACTGAGTAGTCGCCTTCCCTTATTTTTTTCATGTTAAATTTTTTAATCAAAAAAGTATGCAGACAGGTATTAGACGAGGGAACAAACCAAAATCTTACTTTCTCCTGAGTTCGGCTTTAAGATAATGATGAACATCAGATTGAGCACTCCAAAGAAATCCTTTACGGTACAGGTTCCAACCTGCTACTGGGGCGGAGTGGAGTCGAAAACAAATTTCGAACTGACATTACTTTAATAGATTTGAATGACGAACAGAATTTCTGAGTTTAATGTGGTAAGATTAACATCACTAAATACATCTACTGAATAAACCTGATTTAAAGAAAATTTTTATGGAAGCTATTTTAGGGGAAAAGAAAATCTCGGAAGAGATGCTAACAGATGTTCTTAAAGGCCTGCAAAAGACACAAAAAACGTTGCCAAGTAAATATTTCTATGATAATCGCGGTTCGCAACTCTTTGATGAGATCTGCCAGCTGGACGAATATTACCTGACCCGGACGGAACTGAACATCATGCAAAAAAACATCCGGGATATTTCAGAGAAGCTGGGCAAAAATATCCAACTTGTTGAATTGGGAAGTGGAAGCAGTTTAAAAACTCGTTTGTTGCTCGATCACCTGGAAGATTTGTACTCCTATGTACCGGTGGATATCTCAAAAACCTTTTTAGATGATGTAGCTGACATCCTCCGTGCAGAATATCCCAACTTGCAAATACAACCTTTAGCTGCTGATTATACTCAGCCTATAGAATTGCCAAAAATTCCAGATGAGGCAGATCGAATTATCTATTTCCCCGGATCAACCATTGGAAATTTCACGAAAGAAGATGCTGAAGATTTTATCGGTTTGATTGCCGATTCATTAGATGAACATGGCGGATTGCTGGTTGGATTTGATCTGGTTAAAGACCGCGAAACTCTGCTTGCCGCTTATGATGATTCCGAGGGAGTAACCGCTCAGTTTAATAAGAATGTTTTACAAAGAATCAATAAGGAACTTGATGGTAATTTTGATTTAAACCGGTTTGAGCATAAAGCGATATTCAATGAGAAAAAAAGCCGGATTGAGATGCACCTGGTCAGTACTGTGGAGCAGACTGTTAAAATTGCCGGTGAAGAGATCCATTTTGAAGAAGGCGAAACCATCCATACTGAAAATTCTCATAAATATACGCTCTCTTCATTCAGAAATATGACGGAGCCACACTTTAAGAATGTTCATACCTGGACAGATTCAAACGAGTATTTTGCCGTTCAGTATTTATGCAATTGATGTCTGCAAGATTCAGAAAAAGATTATCACAATAAGAGGGCTTTGCAAAACCGTGGTTACTGGTCAATCTGAACTTGATTCAGATTCTCCATTCGTCTTTATAGCCTGTATCTGGAGATCCTGAATCCCCCGGAGGGATCCCGAGGTCAAAAGTTCAGGATGACGGTCAGAGTTTTGCAAAGCCTTTAGTAATGCATTTACAGGTAAGATTGTATCGAGCTGTAACGTCCAACTACTGTTAATTCGAACTAAATTTAAATCAATCAATGAATAAAGTAGCAATCGTTGTTTTAAGCGAAGCAGGAAGCCATGAAGCTCTCGGGCGTGTTGTTAATGCAATGGAGTTTGCTAAAGAACTTCAAGACCATGATGATGACGTTAAAATTATTTTTGATGGCGCCGGTACAACCTGGATTCCAAAACTGGAAGATGAAGAGCACGATGCCCATCCCTTGTATGCAGCCATTAAAGACAACATTCATGGTGTGTGCAAATTTTGCTCGAAAGCATTTGGTGTGATCAATGAGGTTCAAAAAACAGATGTCGATCTGCTTGATGACTACGACGATCATCCAAGCATCCGCTCATTTATTGTAGATGACTATAAAGTTGTAACGTTTTAAAAAATAATTGAATAAAAACATAATAACTGATAACTCCGCTGAAATATTGAAGACAAACTGATCTATGCCTAACTCAAAACCTGATTTCTCAAATCTGAAAGCGTTATATGTTAATTGTACGCTTAAAAAATCTCCCCGTAAAAGTCACACACGTACATTAATTGATGTGTCGATGAACATCATGGAAAAAGAGGGGGTGGATGCGAAATGTATCCGTTTTGCTGACCACGATATTGCATACGGCGTATACCCGGATATGACTGAACATGGCGCAGATAAAGACGATTGGCCGAAGATCTGGAAAGAGGTAGATGCCGCTGATATTCTGATTATTGGCACGCCTATCTGGCTCGGAGAAAAATCATCGGCAGCCACGAAACTGGTTGAACGGCTCTATGCTATGAGTGGCCTTCAAAATGATAAAGGCCAGTATAAGTATTATGGAAAAGCTGGTGGCTGCCTGGTCACAGGGAATGAAGATGGAATTAAACACTGCGCGATGGGAATTCTTTATGCGCTTCAACATATTGGCTATAGCATCCCTCCTACGGCTGATGCCGGATGGATTGGTGAAGCCGGACCCGGCCTCAGCTATGGCGATGAAAGTGAAAACGGGCCGGTTGGATTTGATAATGAATTTACCCAGCGAAATACCACCTTTATGACCTACAATCTTCTGCATCTTGCCAAAATGTTGAAGGAGAACAATGGCTATCCCAAGTATGGAAATTCCCGGCAGGATTGGGATGACGGAACTCGTTGGAATTTTGAAAATCCTGAGTATCGATAAATACCCTTTATTTTTACTTTACTTGTACCGAAGGTCTCCTTCGGTATAATGCCGTTGGAAGCTCTGCTTCTGGAAATGTATAATATGTAATGTTTGAGTCCTTTTGATTGATATGAAGGTTGAATGGAAGCGGAGCTTCAGGATGGCGTTCCGAAGGAGGACCTTCGGAACGAGCATAAAATCCGGAATACAGGTAAACAAATTCATACAAAATTTATTCAATATGAACTCTAAACATCTTTTCTCCACCACCACATGTTGTTGTCACAAAACATGTGATGGGGAAAGGTGTGTTATGTTCTAAAAATTCTAACATTCACTAAAAGGCCTCATCACTGAAATATGTGGTGAGGCTTTTTTTTATTTCTAACCTAAACCTAAAACTAAACATACTATGTCTGCAACATGCCAAACACTCGACATTGACACTTACTCAGAAAACCAAAGAAGCCGTTGCCAAAGATCCCTCTAAAGGCAAAGGTGGATTTGAAACCGAAACCATTTGGAAGGATGGAGCCGTTGCTGTTAGCAAAGCCCGAAGCTTTGAAATTACCACGGATGAACCAAAACCGCTTGGAGGCGGAGACACAGCCGTTGACCCTATGGAGCTTTTGCTCGCTTCTCTGGGCAGTTGCCTGACCATCGGGTGGGTAACCAATGCCAATTTTCATAACATCGACTACAAAAACCTCAAAATAAAGGTGTCTGCACCGTTTGACTTGAGGGGTTACCTGGATATTGACGACAACGTCCGGTCGGGATTTCCCGAAATCAACTATGAGGTTGAAGTTGAAACCGATGCGAATGAGGAGATTTTACAGCAGATTAAAGAAGCGGCTGAGAAAAACTCTCCCATGTTCGACAATATAGCCAACGGTGCACCAATCTCCGGGTCTATTAAACACAGCAAATAAGAAGAGGGCTTTGCAAAACCGTGGTTATTGGTCAATCTGAACTCGATTCAGATTCTCCATTCGTCTTTATAGCCTGTATCTGGAGATCCTGAATCAAGTTCAGGATGACGGTCAGAGTTTTCAAAGCCTTCAAGAAGTAAACCAAGCAGTTCTTTCAAGCCTGTCCGCATTTTTTGAGGGCAGGCTTGAACTTCATTACTCTTACAAGAATTAATGAAACGTAAGAATATTCACGTTCATTGAGTCAAATAATTGAAAGAGACAGAAATATGGATAACAATAAGTTTTAAATTTTCTGAGGAATTAAACCTTTCTTTGAAAGTCAGAACTTTTGAAATTCGTTGAATCTGGCACATAATATTAACGAAGTAATTATTGAAAATGGAGAATCCGTCTCCGGAAATCACAAAAAAAGATTTAAAAGAACTCGCACAAACTGCAAAGCAGATATTGAACAATAACTGGACGGGTTCATTTACGGTGCCTTCATCAAGCCAGTACCCTCATCAATGGTCGTGGGATTCTGTATTTATTGCGATGGGTTATGCGCATTATAATCAAGACCGGGCCGAAACTGAGCTGAACCATCTGTTTAACGGTCAATGGAAAAACGGAATGGTTCCTCATATTGTCTTCAATTCAAAGGAATTGAATGGTGACTATTTCCCCGGACATGAATTTTGGCAAACCGAGAGATCCGATAATGCTCCCGATTCGGTAAAAACATCCGGTATATGTCAACCGCCCATTCACGCTACCGGTGTCAGGCATCTTGTCGAACATGCATCGAATCGAAAACAAGCACTTAAATTTGCAGAAGAACTTTTCCCAAAATTAGTTTCCTGGCACGACTACCTATACAGGGAGCGCGATCCTTTTAACGAAGGATTAGTTTACATCAGACATCCCTGGGAGTCCGGGCAGGATAATTCGCCCATCTGGGACAGTATTTTGAATCGATTTGACATCGATCAGAGAGAACTACCTGAATATGAACGAAAAGATGATATTCATGTAAATGCCGAAGAACGTCCTTCAAATGAGGAATATGACAAATATGTCTATCTCGTCGATTTTTTTCGGAAGCGAAATTATGATGAGATACAGATCAGTGAGGATCATTGCCCCTTCTTGGTACAAGATGTTCTTTTTAATACACTTCTCTGCAGAGCCAACAGAGATCTTGCTGAAATAGCAGAGCTGATTGGAGAAAATCCTGAACCTTTTAACAAGAAGGCAGATCAAACAGCCGGGGCTATGAATCAGAAATTGTGGAACTCTAAAGAACAGATGTATAACGATTTTGATTTACAAGCTTCCAAAAAAATAAAAGCAAGAGTTCTCTCGGGTTTTCTTCCGCTATTTGCAAGAGTACCAAATAGCTCACAAAAGCAAAAAATGTTCAATTATTTAAATACACATTGCTTTTGTCAGATGACGGATACCTGTTTCCCCGCCCCGAGTTACGACAGAAGCGGTGAGGACTACTCTGCACGAACTTACTGGCGGGGACCGGTCTGGATAAATATGAATTGGCTTCTTAGTGAAGGGCTCAACCAATATGGTTTTAACGACTATGTGAAACAGGTAAAAAATTCAATTATCCAACTTCCCTTTAATAGTGGTTTCAGAGAGTACTATGATACGGATACCGGGGAAGCATACGGCATTGATAACTTCTCATGGACAGCCGCGCTTTTATTAGATCTCGTCTATCGTGACAAATCATCTGTTTTTTAGATAGCTTCTTGGAGTGGTTCAATCGATGAAATAGCAACATTAAAGACTCAAAAACCTAAGGCTACCTTCCCTTGCCCATCTGACATTACCCATGTAATTTCAAATATGACTAATTTAGTCTATGTAAAGTATTGGTAATGCTTGACTTAAAGCTGTTAGGTATATTTTCGAAAAATATCCGTTTATAATTTATTAATAGATTTGCAATACGCTTTTTGAAAGAAGAATAATAGTTATTTCAACATCCATTCATTGCCGTTTTAGAGTTGATTTATTTTAGGGTCAGAACAACTCCGGCCTCGAAAGAATTGGCGGATTGAGGGAGCCTGAAGATCTGCGGAGACCTTTTATCATACCGGCTCTTAACGATGTTAACAAGCTATAAACGCGGTGGACCATTGATAAAAGGTAGCAGAGATTCAGTGACCGCCGCCAATTCTTTCACCGAGAAGTTACCCCGAAATTTTAAGTTTAAGTATTCTAAAGATATAAATAACAGTAGTTTAATACATTTAACAAGTGGAAATGGGATTTTGGGAAAATAACCGACCTTGAATAGTTGGCGGGAAAAAGGACAACGAGTGAACCGTGAGAAGAATCCTTTCATACCGGCGAGGAGCGAAATTTAAGGGCTGAAAGTCTGATGGACCATTGAAAGGATTCCACGGTGAACTCATGTCCGCCGCCAAGTATTCACAGTCTTGATCTTTTCGTTCTTTTGTATCAAGACAAAAGGACATACAACATGCATTAAGTTTACACTTACAATAATGGGGTAAGTCCTCTTCTTTCACCGCCTTGAATTTTTGGTTCTTTTGTTTCAAGACAAAATGAACAAGATGAATGTTACGATTGATAGCCTATTATTATGAATGATACTCAACCTTTCCAATAAACCTTGGTAAAGATATCATCTCAAAAATTGAGATTTTATGGGTAATGTCAGCCTTGCCCCTCCTTAAACAAGAGGGGAACTCAATAATCCAAATTTAACAATCGAACTCAGGTTATAAGACCCATCTTTCAACAATCTCCAATCGGATAAATACACGAGTTGGGATAAAAATCAGCAAAAGCAAACCAATAGCCGTTATAGGATCGGGTTGCTGTTAAGCGTTCTCCTGTTCTGGGACCACTTACGGCCTCTCCAAAAATATTCCACTGGTTCCCTTCATTATCTTTCATAACAATGGGTAATTCATCCTGAACCGGTTCAAAATCAAGGATAGATCCATCTTGGGTTTTATTGATAAAAGAGACTGCAAGTTGGTCGGAAGAGCTGCCGGCAAATACGATATTCTTTCCTCTAAACTTTTCCTGGATAACCTGGATCTCATCTGTAAGTTTTTTGATTGGATAGATTCTCATCACAGTTAATTCGCCCCTGAACTCGCTTTCCATCACTGCGTGAACAATAGTTTTATTTTCAAGACGGTCATCATCTCTTTTGGGTTGAAAAACAAATTGATTGTCATTGACTAAGTATCCCTGGCCATACGCATAGCCCGAATAATTGCGTGAAAATCCTGTATTTGTTGTGAGTACCTTAGCTTCCGGATAGATCTCTTTCCACGTTTTCCAGGTACTTTCAACTACCTGGATCGTTTCTCCCTCTATACCTGATAATGCTCCATTGACTGCCCGCAGTTGCATCTGCGACCAATTACTATCCGTTTTTCGATCATACATAATTAAGTTATTTCGATAAAGCAATCCTGATACACCAAATTCATTGATGTCTGCGTTAATCTCTCTATCGTAGGCGATACCGGTTCCTGTGAGTGGGCAATAGGTTAATGAAAAATGCTGATCATTAATCTCATCATTCACAATTTCATGCCAGTCCATCACCTGGTGAGGATACAGGCGTAACTCATCATCAATCTTCACACCGATTACAAGTCTGTTGTCCTGTACATAGTTAACCTCATTTACCGATTTAAATGCTGGATTCTCAATGGAAGGGATACCATCTTTTCCGGGCCCACCGTCAACAACTTCCTGAACCGGTATCAGCCATTCACTTCCTGAAGATTCTGGAGATACTGAAGAAGATCCGCCGCCACTGCTCGACGTAGTATTACAGGATATCATAAAAATCATACTAAAAACAAGTACGACCAAAGGGACAGTTTTTAAAATTTTTCCGATCAACATATCTCACACCATTTATTTTAAAATATTTAAAGTGATATCTGGCATATAGATGGTTCAGGTCATAAATGTCTTACTTGATGTTTTGTTTTTTTTAAAAGGTAAGATTCAATATGAGTAAGACATCTGTTAAATAAGAGGCATTGCAAAACCAAATACCGATTTTCATAAATACCAGTTTTTTGCCTCGTTATCTTCATAACAGTATCAAATGAACTGCCTCGGGGCAGAGCCCACGAGATATCAACATATAATCCAATTTTTTTTAACAATGTATGCGTTTATTGTGAAGTGTCCCCCTTCGAAGGGGGCAATGGGGGATGAACTCTTGTGTCTCAGAATCAAGGTCTGGACAACACAAAGCTTAGAAAATCATCCCCCAGCTCACTCCGCTCGCTACCCCCTTCGAAGGGGGAACTTTAATCTTTTCCGGCCCAGAAGGTCGGGGAATTAAACCACTTAGGATTAAATGATTCACAAATATAAAATTTTACAAGCGGCCATAATTACAATTTTTTTGTTGATCAGCGATGGAGTTTTTATGAACTCCATATCAGCACAAACATGCAGTTGTGCAGGTGCTCCGCTGGTGGGTGCGCAATCTCTTGGTTCAATAGAACAGGGAAATTTAGTACTTGGGTTCACTACACATTTTAACAATATCGATAAACTATATACCGGTTCAGAAGAGTTAAACAACAGATCTGCCGACCGGAGCACATTTACCAATTTATTGGAAGCAAACTATGGAATTACGAACAGGCTTTCGTTAACCGGTACTTTTTCTTATGTAACAAAGGAGAGAGTGACAGGATTGCAAAACCCCTCAACCTCTCAAACTCTTCAAACAGGGGGGATTGGTGATGCCCTTGTGATGCTTAAATACAATCTCATCAAACAATCTCTCTGGAAACCTTATCAACTCATTATTGGCGGAGGAGCTAAGATACCAACAGGATCTTTTTCAGAAACTTTAGATAGAATTCAGTTGAATGCAGATATGCAGCCGGGAACAGGTTCATGGGATTATACAGCCTGGACGTTTTTTTCATACACACTGCGAGCTCAGAATATCACGCTATTCACTGTGAACGCAATCAAGAAAACCACCTCAGCCGAACGTTTTAACAGTAACGATAATTTCGAATTTGGCAACGAACTTAACTCTCTGCTTGGTGTAACAGGTCCCCTGCTCAACAGGTTCTCTTATAACCTGAGAATGAAATACAGGACGGCCGGATCCGATTTACGAAACGGAGTGGAATTGCCAAGCACAGGCGGTGAGTGGTTAAATTTTGAACCTGGCCTTGGATATCAACTCACAGACCGTTTGTCAATGCAGGTATCGGGAGAACTCCCCATCTATCGAAACGTCACCGGCACACAGCCTTCTACAACGTATGTTTTATCTGCTTCGCTGTTTTTTAGCTTAAACAAAAGTGAGGGTGGATTTAATCTCGGCCTGCCAAATAGAAATTGATTTATAACCAAAAATATTTTCAACCATGAAGAAAAATATACGATCCATCACAGTTACACTTTTCACCTTCTTGATACTTATCGGTCCTGCAAACCTTTTGGGACAGGATAGCAGTGTCTCAACTCCCTGGATACCTTTCGATCAGATGGTTGAATCGAATCAAGATCAACCCAAAAAAATTATGCTCTTTATGGAGGCGGACTGGTGCAGCGTTTGCAAGCGCATGAAGCGAGAAGTTTTTCCGAACCCAGCTATTCAAACTCTTTTGAGCGATCATTTCTATCCGGTTCGAATTGATATTGAATCTGACGAAGAAATTATCTTTGCCGATGAACGAATCACAAAAAAAGAACTGAGCAAAGAATTTGGAATCCGGGGAACACCCACCATCATTTTTTTGGATAGTGATTTTTCGGTCATTGGCAATAAAGTCGGTTATTCAGATCAGAAAGAGTTTACTACACTTCTCAAATTTATAAACGAAGAGGAGTACAATCACACAAGTTTTGATAAATACCAGCAAAACACTCACTAATTATTTTGCAGTAC
Organism: Balneolaceae bacterium; assembly: GCA_034521495.1. Taxonomy (NCBI): domain Bacteria; kingdom Pseudomonadati; phylum Balneolota; class Balneolia; order Balneolales; family Balneolaceae; species Balneolaceae bacterium. The sequence continues at coordinate 161,819 of JAXHMK010000018.1, read as the reverse complement.
AAATCCCGTCAGACCGTTGCCTTTTCGGTCAGACGGATAAAAAAGTCTGCAAACGAATCGCATGAAAACAAACCGTATTAAAGGCTCTGAAAATCATCTCCTTAGAATTGTGTAAAAACAAAAATGAACTACCTCAGGGCAGAGCCCACGAGGCATCCACTTTAAACCCATATTTTTTTGATAAAGTATGCGCATATTGGTGAGTGTCCCCCTTCAAAGGGGCAATGGGGGATGATCTATCTCCCATTGAGGGGAGTACGGCTTTAGCCGGGAGGGGTGTAATGCATCAAAACCAAGAATCGGGCATTCCAGAACTTAGAAAGTCATCCCCCGGCTCACTCCGCTCGCTTCCACCTTTGAAGGGGGACTTTTATCTTTTTTGAGGCTGTCCTAAAAGGATGTCATTCTGAACTCGATTCAGAATCTCCACTCTTTAACTATGCTTGGAGATACCGGATCGGGGTCCGGTATGACAAAAATGAGAATATTGATTTCTCTCACATCCTTTTTGGACAGCCTCGGAGTTTAACCACTTTAGATTAACAGGGGTAAGACTTGTTCTGCTTATACATTCTAATCATGAACAATCATCCATTTTATTTAAATAGGATAAGAAAAGTGAATCAAAAACAGACCGTATAAATTATGTTCAAATCAATTAATATTTACTCTTTTGTACTCTTTTTAACTATATCTGCAGGCTTAATATCCTCCGGCTTTGCACAAAGCTCCTCAAACGCTGATTTAGAGAAAGCTCCCAACTTTGAGGTTACCACACTGGAAGGAAACACTGTGAGCCTCGAACAGACGATAGAAGAAAACAAACCGATGATTGTTTACTTCACGGCCTCATGGTGCCCGACCTGTGCAAAAAACTGGCCCGTCTTTTCAGAGCTCTATCCTGAGTACAAAGACGACCTGAACTTTATCTCCATCAGCATCGACCCGACCGATACTAAAGAAGTGATTTCCAACCTGGTTGAAGAGGAAGGCATCACCTATCCCTCAACCTGGGGCCATCCAAATATTATGATCGATTTTGGAGTACAAGCCCAGGCTACAACGGTCGGTATCAACCGGGACGGATACATTGAATTTGTTAAAAGCAATACTGCTCTCAGTAAAGAGGAATACCAGGCTTTGTTTGATCAGTTAGTAAGCGCATCATAAATGGAGTTTGTCTCATTTTCTTTCATACAGGGAGTTCTGGCTTTCCTGGCTCCTTGTGCGGTTGCATTATTACCAGGCTATATCGTGGCTTTTATCTCTCGAAATTCTGAGGGAAGCCCATCTCTTAGAAAAAGACTGGGACGAGGATTTAAACTGGCCATGCTTAGTATTTTGGGGATTCTGGTGATATACGCCATCGCGGGATTTTTGATTATTGTAGCCGCTCAGATTTTAAAGGAATACATGAAATGGATTACCGTGGGAATGGGCGGCCTGTTAACCGTTCTTGGATTTTTGATGATTATAGGAAAGAATATCTCTTTTTCGGTAAATCTGAGAAATCCAACGGAGAGATCAGAAGCCGTTGAAGCCCTTGTCTTTGGTATTGCCTATGCCATCGGAGCGTTGGGCTGCCTCTTTCCTCTCTTCCTTGTTGTTGCCACACAGGCGATGGCTGCTGAATCAGTTTTAGAAGGAGCTTCTTACATCGGAGCTTATTTTGCCGGCATCAGCAGTATGATGGTGGGTGCGATTCTTCTCTCCGTATTTGCCAAAGATCTTCTCATGAAATATCTGAGAAAAATTCTTCCCCACATGGAACGAATAACCGGCATACTGCTCATTTTGGCAGGAATCTATGTAATTTATTACCAGATGGTGCTTTTTTAAATTTAAATTTGTTTTCTCTAAAACAACAACAGAATGAAATTATTCAACTTATTTAAAAGAAAGAGAACAGATCAAAATCCAGAACACCGTTCTGTCTGGAAGACTTTTTCCGATCCGGACGAGATTCGAACACTCCTTGAAAAATCCAAAGATCGTCCTCAATTAATTTACAAACACAGCAATCGCTGCAGTGTAAGTTTTATTACCAAAGATGAACTGGATTCAAATGCAGAGAAGATGAATCAATTTGCCGACTTATATATTGTTGATGTAATCCGGCAACGAGATATTTCAAATGCAGTTACTTCATTGCTAAAGATTCGTCATGAATCTCCTCAGGCTCTCCTCATAAAAGATGAAAATATTGTTTGGAAAGGATCTCATTGGGAGGTAAACAGCCAGGAAATTTTATCCTGCCTCAAACAGTAATCAAATCCCGAAAGTCGATGCATACTACTTCAAAACTCAATAACGTAAAAGAATACTACGGAAAAATACTTCAAAACAGCAGTGATTTAAAAACCAGTGCCTGCTGTACAACAGAGTCACTGCCGCATTATCAAAAAGAGATTCTGGAACTGATCGAAGATCAAATTTTAACCCGTTTTTATGGCTGTGGTTCTCCTATTCCTCTTGGACTGGAAGGAAGAACCGTGCTTGATCTCGGATGCGGAACGGGCAGAGATGCTTTTCTGGCGGCAAAATTGGCAGGCCCGGAAGGCCATGTCATCGGTATCGATATGACGGAGGAGCAGCTTGAGGTAGCCAAACGAAACACCAGCAAACAGATGGCCGCATTTGGTTTTGATGAATCCAATGTCTCCTTCAGAACCGGTTATATCGAAGATCTGGTTACTGCAGGGATCGAAGATAACTCCGTGGATGTGGTGATCTCAAACTGTGTGATCAATCTGTCCCCCGATAAGCGACAGGTTTTTTCTGAAATATTCAGAGTTTTGAAACCGGGCGGGGAACTCTATTTTTCAGATGTGTTTGCAGATCGCAGGATTCCCAAAGAGCTGCAGAATGATCCGGTTTTGTATGGCGAGTGTCTTGCGGGAGCGATGTACACCGAAGATTTCCGGCGGATGCTGAGAGAGTACAACTGCCCTGATTACCGGGTGGTCAGCCAATCCAAAATTACTCTCGACGATCCCGAAATTGAAGAAAAAGCCGGTATGATCAATTTCTATTCCATGACTATTCGTGCATTTAAACTTAAAAGCCTGGAAGATATCTGCGAAGATTACGGTCAGGTGGCCGTCTATAACGGAACCATTCCGCACGCACCACACCGTTTTGAGCTGGATGATCACCACATTTTTGAAACCGGGAAACCGATGTTGGTCTGCGGAAATACGGCTGCCATGCTGGAAGAAACCCGCTTTGCTGATCATTTCACCATTAGCGGCGACCGTTCGGTACATTACGGGGCTTTTGATTGTGGAGATTCTATCAGTTTTTCAAGTGGAGAAAACGCAGAGGGGAGTTGTTGTTGATTGATTAAACCATGTACGGAATATCCGAAGCGTGCGAAGGATACGCGTAGATCATCTGCTTTAATTTTACAGCCTTCATTTGCTGATTCATAGCCATGGCAAATAGGTTGATTATTTCTTCAGATTTGTCACCAAGAATATGAGCACCTAAAAGCTGCCCGTTTTCTTTATTGATGATGGTTTTGTACGCGGTATGAGATTCATTGGTACGTTTATAGGAATACCAGTCGCCAGTCTCATCAAATTTCACTTTTATATCGTATCCCTGGTCTTTTGCCTGTTTTTCGGTTAAGCCCACCATGGCAAGCGGAGGGATGGTAAAGACAACAGTCGGTTGTGCGGGGTAGTTGGCTTTTTTATGATTTCCCTCCAGAATATTAGAGGCCACCATATGTGATTCAAACCCGGCGACGGGGGTCAGAGGCAATCCATCGGTAGCTGCTACATCCCCGGCGGCATAAATGTTGGGATTACTGACGCTTTGTAAATAATCGTTTACTTCGATGCCGCTCCGGGAAAACTTAACTCCTGCCTTATCCAGTTGAAGTACTTCAATATTTGGAATCCGTCCCGCCCCGTGAACAGCGATTCCCCCACGCAGCTCCAGTTGAGAGCCATTGGATGTTGCTTTTACCAAAACCCCATCATGCGTTTTTTGAATAGCTGTGACTTCAGATTCCAGATGAACCTGAACGCCGGTTTCTTCTGCCTTTTCAAGAACTATTTGAACAAGGTCTTCATCAAAATTTTCAAGAGGCTGTTTTCCACGATGGATAATATGTGCATCACTTCCGGCTCTGGCAGCGATATTTGCAAACTCGAAAGAAATAAATCCACCGCCCACAAAAATGATGGTTTGGGGCAGTTGATCAAGTTCCAGGAACTCGGTGCTGCTGGTAAGATGTTCAAAACCATCAATGGGTATGGGAGCCGGGATAGCTCCGGTGGCAATCAGAAAATGTTCGGCCGTGTATTGATCACCGTTTACTTTGATAGTTTTCTCATCTACAAAAGACGCTTCTCCGTGAATGGGGCTGATGCCCACTTTATTCATGCCTTTTTCACGTTTTTCAGGTACCGGTTCGGTAAAGGAGTGCTTGAACTGCATGAGGTCTTGCCAGTTGATGGAAGCTTTAGACGTGATGCCGTTTCCCATCATGCGGTGATTCCAGTCAAGCAGTTCTGCTGCTCCCACCAATACTTTTTTGGGATCGCATCCGCGCAGGGCACAGGTTCCACCAAAGGGAAGTGCATCAATCTGGGCTACGTTCAACCCCTCTTTGACACATTTACCGGCTGTTACAGATCCGCCCGATCCGGTTCCGATTACGATAAGATCGAAAGTTTGAGAAGTCATAAGTGGGTTTTTAAAATTTTAAATCTTGTAATAAATATTGTGAGATCACCTGTTTTTTACGGTCAGTTAACGCTAAGAATCTGCTACTGATTTGGACTGCTCCCCTTTTTTGTATTTATAGTAGCCAAATGCAAAAACAGCAAGCCCCACAAAAAAGATCGGGAGGATTACAAAATCGATGTAAGCCGTATATGCGGCTATCCCGGCAAAGGCAAAGCCCCAAACCAGCAGTGGGGTAAAGCAGCATACTCCGGCAATGAGTGCTGACCAAAATCCTGCTTTGGTGTATTTGTTCCGTTTAATAAAATCCAATTTACTCATACTATATCAGCAGCAGTTTTTTTCTTGTTGTACCGGTGGACATGCAACAGAACCATAGGAACAAAATACACAGCAGTCGCCTTGTTTTGGTTTAGCCACTTCTTCACAATTAGGGCATTGCCAAAAAAACTGGCAGGAGTCTGTGGGCATGGTTTCGGTTACTTTTTCCCCACAATTCGGGCAGGTTAAGGTTGATTCGAGTGTTACATTAATCATCATAGTTTTATAGTTAATTTTGGGTTTTGTCCTCATCCACAGTGAATCCGGTTTTGTTAATGGCAGCAATAATGGTTGCACGGGTGGTTTTGTCCTTCAAATAAGTGATTTCAGCTGAATGCTCTTTGTAGGAAGCCTTCACTTCAACAACACCATCCACCGTTCGGGCAGCATTATCAACCGTAGCTTCACAGCCGGCACAAGTCATTCCCTCTATATTGAAAGTGACGGTTTCTACCTGATCAGGGGTTACATATACCACTTCTTGTTGATCGGAATCCGGGAAGAAAGCATTTGAATAATAGGGAAAGGCCAATAGTAATACTGAAATTACCGTAACCACTCCAAGAAAAGCTTTCGATTGCCAAAAAGATGGTTTTTCATCCTCTTCACAAGCGCATTCTATTTCTTCCTGGGTACGCGGCTTGAGTTTTTGATACCAGGCAAAGACCAGCAACAAAACGGTCAGTCCAATTAAATAAGGACGAACCGGTTCCATCCATGAGAATACCGAAGCGATGCCGCCAATACCCGCAAGAAATGCAAACACAGGGGTGATGCAACATAGAGAAGCGATAAAAGCGATACCCAGTCCGGCACTTAATAAAGTCTTGTCGTTTTTGGATTGCTTTTCATTTTTCATGCGGCTAAAACCTCCAATACATGATTTTCTTTTATTTGATCAAAAATGGGTTTTAATAATTTCTGATACGGTTCCGTAATGGAATAGAAAATGGTTTGCCCGTCTCTCTCGGCAGCAACCAGGCCACCGTCTTTTAGTTTTCTGAGATGTTGAGAAATAGCTGGGACTGTCATATCCAGTATGTCACTCAGGTCACACGGACACAAAGAGGTTTCCTTGTGAAGCAGATACAATATTTTGAGTCGCACATCATTTCCGGCCAGTTTTAAAATATTTGTCAGGGTGATGATCGACGAATCCACTTCCTGTATCGTCTCAATACAACGATTGATTTGATTTAAATCGGCAACTTCCCGAATGCAGGTTTGTTTGTTCATAACTTTGATTTTAATTCATCCATAAGATAATAAATTTATTATTTAAGCAAATACTTAAATAAGGATTAAAAAACTCATTTTTTACCGCAACTCTTCACCCGTTTTATTTTCTCCTTCCAATGCGCCGAGAATAGGACATTCTCCTTTTGGTCCTTCACCCGCACAAGAATCAATCAACTCCAAAAGCGTATTTTTGATCCGTTGCAGATCTTCAATTTTTTCGGCGACATCACGGTATTTTTCCTGCGCTTCGCTTTTAATTTCCGAACAGGTTGTGTTTTTATCCATTCGAAGCTCCAGAAGCTCCTTAATTTCGCTCAGGGTAAAACCCAGCTCCTGGGCCCGTTTGATAAACCGGATTTGATCGATATGCCGCTGGGTAAAAATACGATAGCCGGACCGGCGGCGATCGGGTTTGGGGATCAGCTTTCTTTTTTCATAATAGCGGACCGTTTCCTTATTGACATTCGCGCGTTTTGCCACTTCCCCAATTTTGAATGTGGTTGTATTTTGGTACTTCATCGTATTCAGTTTTTCTTCAATCATTGTATTTGAAATACTTAAAATTACAACAGCCAGTGTTACTCACCCTGACTGTTGATAGGTTTATGATTTCTTTACCATGGTTTTACCACAGCAGCAAGTTGGGTTTTGAGTTCCTCCGCAGGAAGGCGGTGCTCCCTTTGTTACGGTAACTTCACAACCACAGTTTTCATCGGGACATTTGTAAACTTCTCCTTTTTTAAATGGCATAATATCGATTCCTGTTTTAGTAAAAGTTTCTATTCACCATTAATATAAGCCCTGTACCATGGTCCAGAGTCAAGGACGAATTTCAATAATTATAGCCTTTCATTTCCGCTTCATCCGTCTCAACGCCGAGTCCCAAAACCATCCGGTTTACAAAGTTGAAATAGCTGATCACTAAGGTTGCATCCAGGATGGCTCTATCTGAGAGTCCAAGTTTTTTAAGTGGTTTGATATCGCTTTCTTCATTGAGGGCGTGTGGATGTACCGTAAGTTTTCGGCCAGTTTACAGAGTTCAAGATCGGCTTCAGAAAGATTCAATTTATTATAATCCTTTCGAAGCTGTTCAACTTTTTCATCATCCTTCCAATAATGATTCAGAGCCTCTCCGTGGTGCAACTGACAGTACTCACACTGATTTACCGCTGAAACTATCACAGCCATCATTTCACGCTGAGCACGTTTGAGAGGAGACTTCCCAAACATCACTTTCATATAAAGATCCATGTGAGCAGTGATGCTCTCGGGATTCAGGCTCTGAATCTTATGCACCATCGCCAATTTTCCCCGGCTCTGGATCAGATCGTCGTAAATTTCTTTTAAGGAACCTGCGGCTTCTTCCGGTTCAATGACTTCAATAAATGGCATGTTATTTCTATAATTATGAGTGAAGAAATTGAGTTCTATTACATCAAATATGGTTCATGAATAGTAATAGATCGATACGCGTTTACCGGTTGAGGTAGTTTTGGAGAGTGTCCCCCCTTTGAAGGCAATGACGCTAACTGTAAATTTATATCAATCAAAAAATATCAAAAAATTTACTATTGAATGGTGGCGTGTTGAAGGTCCCAATCGGTCCGGCCTTTGATTGCTGAAGGCGGTGGTTGATTTGCGGGAAGTGCATGCGATGGTTGTAAAAACATACCGGATCAATCGTTGATTACGGCGACAGAGTGATATGGACCATTGTTTTTACATCGCAAAACGGACCGCAAATCCCGACTGAAGCAATCACCAGCCCGGCGGGTTTTGGATACTTTTGACCGTTCAAAAGTATCGGGGAAAAACTCTAATAATAACTAATGTTAGTGACATTACCTTTGAAGGGAACAATGGGGGATGATAAGTACTTGATTTGAAGCAAACATTAAAAATTAGCGTGAAATCAATACTCATCTGGTCATCCCCCTTGCTCACTACGTTCGCTTCCCCCTTCAAAAGGGGGATTTCAGAATATTTAATCCAACCAGTAAACGCGAAGATCTATATAATCCATCACATCGCACGATGATGCTCAGCCCGTTTCTTTAATGATTCAAACGCCTTTTCCGCTTTTTTATCCATCTCAAGCGGCTCTTCAAAATTTAGCCGGATATCATCTAATCGCTTTTGGCCTCCCAGAATCACATCAATTTCCTTATTAAGCAGTCCTTCTATGGAAGCCTGTGCAACCTCTTCGGGCGTATCCATATCCTCAGCATCGACTGTAGCCGATTCCATCATGGGAGTATTTGTTGAAGTGGGATAGACGGTCATAACATGAATAGGAGTTTCCGCCAGTTCTCTTCGCATCGCTTCCGAAAAGTGTTTTACTGCTGCTTTGGTGGCTGCATAGACACTGTAGAACGGCATGCCAAGATATCCATACCCTGAAGAAATATTTACGATGGCTCCTTCCCGGCTTTCTTTAAGCAAGGGCAGAAAATACTTTGTCATAAAAACCAACCCGGTCAAATTAACATTGATCTGATTTACGATATCTTCATCACTGATCTCCTCCAGTAATCCGGCACTAACCACTCCGGCGTTATTGACCAAAATATCCAGAGCACCCCATTCTTCTTTTACGGTATTTGCCGCATCTTTTATATCCTTCAGTTGAGATACATCTCCCTGAATTTTTAGAAATTGTACCGAGGGAAATTCTTTTTCCAATTCATCCAGTTTTTCCCGGGTTCTTCCCATCACGGCAATGTCGGTGACTTCTCTTTCGGAAAATTCTTTAACCAAGGCTTTTCCTATACCGGCACTTCCTCCGGTAATCAGAATTTTTTTGTTTGATAATTCCATAGAAATATTCTTGTTAGGTTGTTTTTATGTGTTATGCCAATATTGATATAATCCGGTGCTGTCCAATTAAGAGGCTAAGATGAAAGTTTAAAAGAACCTTCACAAAAAAATATTGCTATTGCGGATATTCTCATTTCCCTTTATCTAAAAGTGCACCAATTTCATTTTTAATATTGTCCCATGATCTTTTATCACCTTTTATTGCTTGAATGACTTCCTTAATTTTTGATATACCAAAATTTTTGGCTTGCTCAAATTCAATCTGCGGAGGTAAGGACAACTCCCCGGGAGCAGTGTGTGCATTGATGATAAATGTTTTGTCGGAATTTTTGGCTTTTTTTATCGCTGGAATGATATCTTTTACTTCTTTCACATCCGTGCTTTCTCCCCCAAGCATTTTTGCAAAGTCTCCAAAATCGAAATTTTTAACAGCAAGTGCATCATAATTCGGGGCCATTCCCGCTTCTTCCATCTCTATCTTCACAAAGCCAAGCTCTTCATTATTCATCACCACGATCTTAATCGGCAAATTGTATTCAACAGCCGTTGATAAATCTTGTAGTGACATATTAAACGCTCCATCACCCACCAGTGCCCAGACTTCACGTTCCGGAAATTGCAATTGTGCTCCGATCGCCGCGGGCAAGCCCACGGCCATAGACCCGTGGTTAAAGGAACCGATGATTCTTCGCCCCGAATGAAAATTCATGAAATTGGTAGACCAAATAGCTGAGGTCCCGGTATCAATTACAAATATGGCATCATCTGAAGCAATATCGCTAATTTCGCGAGCCACTATCTGAGGATGGAGGATTTTAAAATCTTTTTCTCCATCCGAAGTTTCACAATTATGCTGCTTCCACTCTATAAATTCCCGGTTTAGTTTTTTGACGAATGTATCATCTCGTTTAGGCATACATTTCTCGTTCAAATAACGAACTACATGTATGATGTCGCTGTGAATGCCCAACGTAACTGATGTACGGTTCCCGATATTTCCGGGCCGGATGTCCACCTGGATGGTTTTTGTTTTTTCCGGTAAAAATTTAGTGTAAGGAAAGTCTGTCCCCAGCATAATTAAAAGGTCACAACCCATCACAGCCTTATAACCGGACGGATTTCCTATGAGCCCGGTCAGGCCAACTACATTTTCACTATTATGATCAAAAATATCTGAAGCTCTTACGGTGTGGGTAATTGGAGCTTTCAATTTCTCTGCAAATTGTAGCACTTCTTCGCGTGAAGAACGGCAGCCCGCCCCGGCTAAAATACCTATCTTATCCGCTTCATTGATAAGCTCGACAGCCTCTTCCAATAGATCATCGGGCGGTGTAACCGTGGATTTTGATCGAAATACGTTATGTACAAAATCTTTGTTCTCGGCTTTCATTTCAGCAATATCGGCAGGTAATTCAACCCGGCACACACATTTATTATTAATGGCAATACGCATTGCCCGTAAAATAACTCTCGGAGCTTCTTCAGGAGAACGGATAATGGCCTGATATTCACAAATGTCATCAAAAACCTTGGTCAAATCTACTTCCTGATGGTAATTGGTTCCGAGATGTTCTACAGGTACTTGCCCCGTAATAGCTAATACCGGAGACCGCTCCTTTTTAGCATTGTACAAACCATTGACCAGATGCAGCGCTCCCGGACCTACGGTACTGGCGCAAACGCCAATATTTTCATTTAATTCACCCTGAGCAAAAGCAGCAAAGGAGGCATTGCCTTCGTGCTTCATCTTAATCCATTTAACCTTGTCTTGTTTACCGAGTGCCACAACAAGTGGATTTAAGGCATCACCGGCCACACCAAAAATATGTTTTACGCCTTCATTTTCGAGGATGCTTAATAGTTGTTCCGATACGTTCATAGAATTTTTGATTTAATTTGAATGAATTAATGTTCCAAAAAAGGATATAAAGTTTATAGACGATGAGCGCTTTGGTTTACTTACTTTGAAAAGTCTAATTAAAATCACACAAAAGTAAAACGATACCAGAAGGCTTTGCTAAACCGTCTTTTTGCCAAATATCTTTGTTATCGGTGCTATACAATTTGTAAGAAATTGGTTAGGTATTGCATCAATTCTGTACCGTGATTAATTAATCTCAGGCTCATGAATAAATTACTTAATAAATTCGGATATCGGCTGGCTCATTTCCTTTCACAAAGTGACGAAGAGCAGGAATCCGTATCAACTTGTTCAAGAGAAGAACTTGAAGCTGCACTTAAAGCAGGAGACATCTTGTTAGTAGAAGGGACCAGCAGGATTAGTATGGCCATAAAATATATCACCCAATCAACCTGGTCGCATGCAGCCCTTTATACTGGTTATAGTAAAATAAATTCAGAAAAATCATCTCAAGAACCTGAATTGATTGAAGCAGATATTACGGATGGCGTACAGGCAGTTCCCCTGAGCAGGTATTGCCATTTGCACACAAGAATTTGCCGGCCTGTGGGGCTTTCAGATGACGATATTCAAAAAGTCATCAATTTTATGAGAGATAAGATCGGCTATAAATATGATCTGAAAAATATCATTGATCTTGCCCGTTACCTGATTCAAAGTCCTCCGGTTCCCAGAAAGCACCGCCGAAAACTACTTGCCTTAGGCAGCGGTGACCCAACTAAAGCCATATGTTCCTCTCTAATTGCCCAGGCCTATCAATTAGTACAATACCCAATACTGCCGGTTTTTGATGTAGACAAAGAAGACAGCCAAGCCGTAAAAAAATCACAGGAAGAGATCTTACATATTCGCCATCACAGTTTATTTGCTCCGCGTGATTTCGATGTCTCTCCCTACTTTAAAATCATAAAACCCTCCATAGTGAACGGGTTTGATCCGCATAAACTAACATGGGCCTCATCTGAACAAGTTTCACAACGACACATTTCGAGCAGTTCGGCAAAAACCGAGAGTGATTCATAAGAGGGCTTTGCAGAACCGTGGTTATCGGTCAATCTGAACTCGATTCAGATTCTCCATTCGTCTTTATAGCCAGTATCTGGAGATCCTGAATCCCCCGAAAAGGGATCCCGAGGGAAAGTTCAGGATGACGGTCAGAGTTTGCAAAGCCTTCTCATAACAGATTTTAAGTGAACCTCTGATATTCGATTTTAGAAACAAAAAATATCCAGGTGTTACGGAAGCTGTAAGAACTATTCCCTGCCACAACTACTTTTATCATCCAAAAACGAGTTTTTTGGTAAGATTCTCCCTTCAAAGACCATCAACATAGTAACAAAAGATGTGATCTTTACTAAAGCATATTACATAGCAAATATTTTTAATTGCAAATAAAAAACAAATGGAATCATATTATGGAATGGAATAGAAGTTATATCGTTCGGCGGATTACTTACTTATCTGTTGTGCTACTACTTTTCGTGGGAATATCATCAGTTTATCAAACCGCTGATGCACAACAAAACCAAAAAATGAAGCAAAAGATGGAGATGCTTCAGGATATGGCACCTTATAAAGGATATCTCAAAGCTCATATGAATGCACAGCCTCAGGAGCTTCTCGGCGGACCGCTTTCTGTTAATATTACACAGGAGGATGGTGGAGTATTCGTCATACTTCCATCAAAAAGAAAATTAGATCCAAATGTTTTTGGCACGCCGGAGGTTCCGCGGGCATTTGCAGGTACTCCTGGTATAAATGGATTGCCACCGGGTGCAAGAGCTGTTGAAGATGGACAATATACAGAGATGAAAAAGCCATCACCATTTGGCAACAAGAATATTGTGATGGGAAATGGTAAGCTGAATATCGAAGCCCTGGATGCCACGTCGGCCGACGCTGAAAAATCAGAAGATCAGGTAAAATTTAAGGCCAGCTGGGAAGATGAAAAAGGGAATACATATGAAGTACGATGTTGTGGTATGCTTGCCACTCACGGAGTTGAATACCCAACATTCGGAGGAGTGGTTACCAACACCATTTTGCATGGATCCAGCCGAATCGGCACCGCACTGATGCCTACTGAATATACCTATTTTGCGTTTTGGGGCATGGGCGAAATCCGTAAAAACGAAGAAGTGCTCGACAAACCACGACTTATACACGGCATGTTGACTGAATATGTGCGTAAAGAGGGGTATGAACTTGCCTTTGATGATGAAGTTACACCAGGACGCAAACATTTTCATCTGATGGTACCCCCTATGATGCCCAATATGGAAGAGCAAAAATTTGTACACAAGAACGTTCAAACAGGATTCGAACTGCCAAACGGAATGCAGCTACCATTTTGGCACGTAATGTTCGAGAACTTACAGATATCAGCTAATAGAAAATAACCATATTCCAATCGATCCGGTTTGCCTGAATTAATAAATGGGCTGTGCCAAGCCGGATCGAATCTTTTCGATAACTGAACTATTGCAGGGCCAGTAGTCTCCCGACAGATTGTAATACTGTACCTGATAAAATCTTCACTCATTTTTTAAAGACAGACCCTGAATAATGAAAAAATTATATCTTTTTTTTCCAGTTTTAACACTCATTTTTTTTACTGCATTTTCATCAGCGTTGGATCAAAAAGATGATATAAATAAGGATACCCCAGCAGTAAAAACAATTAATGCTGAACCCGCTGCAACCGTAGGAATGACAAATACAATGAAATTTACACCGGATACGGTCCGCATAGACGTTGGTGAAACAGTGGAATGGACCAACAGCTCGCTTCTTGCCCACACTGTTACCGGCGATCCTTCTAAAGCTGCCATTGAAGGAAGTGTTCAACTACCTGAAGGCTCCAAGGCTTTCGACTCCGGTATGTTAAGTCCTGATCAGACTTTTACTCATACTTTTAAAAAAGCCGGTACCTACAAATATTTCTGTATACCCCATGAGGCCACAAAAATGTACGGATGGGTAATTGTTGAGGAGTAACTGCGGGCTATTATGTATATGTATGATCAGTTCGCTTGAATATTTAATCAGCAACAATTTTTATCTTGCTGAACAGGTGGGCATGAACTGTCGCCATACGAGCAAAATACACAGCAATCACCCTGCTTAGGTTTTAGTATCTCTTCACACTTCGGACATTCCCAAAAATACTGACAGGAATCCTTTGGCATGGTTTCAGTTGATTTATGCCCACAATTTGAACAGGTGATAGTTGACTCTAAGATTATGGCATTCATGAAGGGTCATTTATTTAGTTTAGCATGAACGGTATTTCGGTTTTTTTGACAGCCTCAGTAACTGCTACCCGGATAATTTTACTTTGATCATAATAAATAGCCGTCTCACTTGAAGCGTAGATCTATCCCAGCTTTTGTATACGTAGACTGGTCTTTGGGAGCCGGAGTTTGAGACATCCCCTGTTTGAGGTCACAGTTTAAATATTCATCTGGATTTTTTTCCGGGGAGTACGCAGGCAAAAAGAACAGGGCAATTTGGTCTTCATGCTCCTGCACCCATTCGGTGACCGGGCGACTGTGGTGAACCCGCAGATTATCGGCAATCACATAGAGTTTCCTGGAGTTGGTTTTGATTAGTTGCTGCAAAAATTCGATAAACCGCTCTGAATTCATCGTATCTGAATAGATCATGAATTGAACCTTGCCCTGATTGGTGACCGTAGAGATCATATTAACCGACAACCGTTTGGCCATGCTCTTTCGGACCGGCGTTTGACCTTTGGGGGCGTACGAGCGCCCATGCTGGCAGCTATTGCGCACCCCGGTTTCATCGGCCCAGTGGATCTCGGCATCCTCCCGCTGAGCTTGCTTTTTGATGGCCGGGTAGGTGTTGTCCAACCACTGTTTGACTTCGGCCGGGCGTTGATCCTTTAAGGACACCCAGAATTAAGCAATCACCTATCGGCCCTTCTCCAGTACATATGAGTGACGCTCCTTTGGTTACGGTAACTTCACATCCACAATTTTCATCAGGACATTTGTAAACTTCTCCTTTTTTAAATGGCATAATATCGATTCCTCTTTTAGTGAAAAATTCTGCTCATTTATAATATAAGCCCTGTACCATGGTCCAGAGTCAAGGTTTTTAAAAAAAGCCGGAACACGTATGTCGCGCCCGGCTTTTTTCAGATTTGGGAACTTATGGGAAAACTTATTGACTGTTCAGCTCAAGGTTTAAATTGATATCAACTTCGTCTCCTACAACCATCGTTGCAGCCCAGTCGCCTACTCCCACTCCGTAATCGGTTCTGTTGATGGTAGTATTTGCTGTAATGCCTGCTACCTTCACGTTCTCTTTCATTGGGTGATCCATCACGCCTAAAAGAGTAAAGGGGAGTTCAATCTGTTTGGTCACTTCGCGAATTGTCAGATTGCCTACGGCAACATATTCATTGTCTCCGGTACTTCTAATTTCATCACTTGTAAATGAAATATTCGGCCAGTTTTCAGCATTAAAAAAGTCTTCTGAATTCAAGTGGTTATCTCTTCGGTCATTTTGGGTATTAATGCTGCTAACCGGAATCGTAACATCAATACTGCTGTTTTCAAGGTCATTTGGGTCAAATTGAATATCCGTTTGATAATCCTCAAATCTTCCTGTCACCGGTGTAAAAAAGTGGGTTACCGAAAACTGAATGGTGCTGTGAGCCTCATCCAATGTCCAGGGGGTTGATGCTTCAGTATTATCAATTTCATTTTGGGGACCTGCAAATGCAAAAATAAATAGAAGAGTAGTAAGCAGGGTTGCGAATAATGGTAATCGTTTCATAATGTAATATTATTTTTAGTTGTTGATAGTAATCAGGTTTTGATTAATTAGAGATTAGATGAGTTCTTGAATGAAACCCTTACCTCTCAACCTTAGTTATTTTAAAAAAATACAGCCTTGAACGACCCTCTTTAATTTTTAGAAGTCTGCTATAGTTGTAAACTGAGTTGCCTCAAATCAGATACGTTGTACGTTGGTTCCGGGGCAAGTGGATAGAGGTTTTGTCCCGGACGGCTCAGAAAAGCCGTGTGCATTCGGGCTGCTCCTGCGCCCGCCACATCCCAACCATGGGCGGCAATAAACAGACAATCATTTGGAGCAACCTCCATTTTACGGGCTGCCCATCGATAGACATCTCGATCGGGTTTGTAAATACCAATATCCTCCACACTCAGTGTTTGTGCAAAGAACGTATCTATTCCGGCATTTCGTAATTGGGCTTTCATTCCTTCCCGCGGTGAGTTAGTAAGTACAGCCATTCGATATCCCTTGTCACTTAAATCCTGAAGTGCTTTTGGTACATCTGAATGAGGCGGTGCGTTGCGAATGGGAGTAAGCACTTTTTTGGCATCATCCATATCAAGTTGGATATTTCTGTTTTTCGAAAGCATTAGCAAAGCTGCGGCACCAATTTCACTAAAATTATGGTATTCATCACTGGCATTGGCTACCAGAGAATAATGGAGCATGGTTTCAAACCACAGAGATACTACATCATCTCCCCCATTTAATACGCTGCCAACTGATTTTCGAACTTCAGTGAGATCAAGAAGAGTTTCATTCAGATCAAAAAAGAGAACTTTATATTTGTTATCCATTAGATACCCGATTATTCATTCGAACGCGATTACAAGGTTAATGAAATATTAAAAAAATCCTCTTGGAAGAGAGATAACGAACCGAATCTATTTTTGTAAGGCGAGGGGGATGGCCTTATGAGTATTGATTTCACTCAAATACCCGATTTTGGTTTAAATCGAGTACTTTTCATCCCCCATTGCCCCCTTCAAAGGGGGACACTCTTCAAAATAATCTTAACCGGTAAACACGTTATTTTGATATTTCAAGTTTATTCATCTGCCTCAATAATCCGTTGATGGACAATAGATCCACTTTCGTTCCAAAACTCAATTCTCTTGGTTTGATCGCGAAAATAACGTATCGCAATAAAACCTTCTCCCCGATATGTACTATTCTCTCCGGAACTTTTCTTAACAAAAGATGGCTTGGATGCTGATCCGCTCACAAGTTGATACTGCCGATTTTGTCCGTTTTGATATGGAATAAATTGCAAACTGTGCTCATGGCCCGATGCATAGATCAATCCCTCCTTTTCTTCCAAACTTTTCATTAAACCCTCTTTTAAATTGTCATACCGGGCGATATCCTGGGGATAACCACGGATATTTCTGTAGGCCACATAAATTGACCCAAAAACCGGAGGCAAAAAATGAGTAGAGGTTGGAAATTTTCCCCCGTGTCTGCCAAGTGAAAATAGCGGATGGTGGGATGCAACTACAATTTCATCTTCAATATTTTTTTCGACAATTTCCTTCAGATCTTGCAAAATTTCATGTTTTTGATCCTCTTCATTTTCTACTCCTGCATCCAGGGGTTTATCATATGGGTGCAGCCACCATTGAGTATCGAGGAGAACTAATTGGATATTAAAATCTGCATGGGTGACAAGCTCAACAGAAACAGGACCCGGCAAACCGTTATCCGGCAGAAATACATTTCCGCGATCGAGATACGATTCTATGTACTCCTCCTGCCGGTTAAGCCACTCCAATCCATCTCGACCCGATGTGTTCCAGTCGTGGTTGCCGGGTATAAACACAACCCGGCCGGGATAATCTTCCACAGTTTCGAGTTGCGAAAGAATTCTGGTTTCAGATTGATTCCGCTTTTCACCCCCTTTTGGCGGCAATCCATCCGGATAAACGTTATCGCCAAGAAAAATTACAGAACTTCTCTCGCCTGATTGCATGAGCTGTGTATGCAAAACTTCTAAAACCGGCTCTCTGGGTTCAAGTGTTGCAGCACCGGCATCTCCTATTAAATAGACAGAATAAACCGGTTCATTATAGTTCTGGTTAGAATCACTTTCCTGGTGAGAGACGTTCGTACTGGAACAGCCTGCAAGAAAAAAAATAAGTGTAAATCCGAAAATGTACTTTTTCATAGTGCTATTTTTTTATCAATCTTGAGGGAACTTTACAATACAAACCCGGCCACCGCTGATTTTGTGCCGATTGGCATCTCTTTGGTGGAATCACACGGGTTAACACACTCTTTTATTTAAACGATCACATCTGATACCTCGACCAGTTTTCGTATTCTCTTTACAAAATATTTGAGAATTTCCTCACTTAAATGAACTCTATCTTCAAGCAGATCATAAAAATCCATTCGGTCTATCTTTAAAAAATGGCTCTGCTCTTTACTTGTTGCCGTCATCAATCGGTCTTCACCGTCAAAAAATCCCCAAACTCCTATCGCTTCTGCGCTGTCAACTTCTTTTCTAAGCTCTCCATTTCGGGTTAGTTTTATATGTCCATTGATAAGTAAATACAGAGATCTTGAAGAATCTCCCTCCTTAAATAAAACCTCATCCTTTTCGGCAACAAAACTCCTGGTAATTCCGGCAAGATGTGCCAGTTGTTCCGACGGAATATCCTTAAACAACTCAATACCCTGTAAAAAAATCACTCGTTCAATGGTAGTTTCCATTCTCTAAGAATTTTGTTTTTTGGAATTTCTTTTTTGTACCAACTCGGCCGTTTCCCGAATCATTTCGTTGGATGACTGGATTGCCTCTTTTACCTTTATTTGCAGATTTTGGGGGCATTGTGAAGATACGCTGTAGATAGCACAAACCTTCAGCCATAAATCATCGCCTTCAATAAGTTGTAATATGCCTTCATCATAACGCTTCTCAGTTAGTTCAAACATATCGCGTCCAATCTTAATTTTTTTATCATCATCACGGTCATCAACAATAGGAAAAACCAATCTGTGATCTTTATCTCTCAGTATATTGTCGAGAAATTCAATGGCGGCTGATCTTTTAACGGATGAAATACTTTGGAGAGTTAAATAGGATCCGTAAATATCCTGGGTTGGATAGATGAGTCCAAGCAGCCTGAATATACGTTCCTTTGTCTGTTCCATTTTTTCCGTGATGGCACGAAGCAATATCTGGTTGGGAAGATTTCCTGGCTGTATTTGTCTGATATTCAGAAGCTTAAAGTAGTTTAAAGCTTCTCCATGAATTCTTTTCTGAACGATCGAATCATCTACATTTAAGGAGGGGTTCTCTCTGTGTAACTTGTTTAGAGCTTTAATCACATGATAACGAACATCCGGCCGGTCTGTATCAAGCATTTCTAAAAGATGATTTACAGAGGCTTGATCATCAACATATGCAAAAATTCCGGGAATACTTTTATGTACCTGATCACTTAAATTTTCATCAAAAAAACGGTCTTTGTATAAAAGAAGACGATCTTTTCCATATTCCGACAACGCTTTTCTGATTTCAAATCTGTACTTAAAATCCTGCATCTTTTCAATCAAAAGCGGGATGAATCGGTCGTTCTGCAGGCGCCCCATACTCGTTATTGTTTTTCTAACAACAGAGGGGTGTTCATCCTCCAGCAGTTTACTTAAATACTTACGGGAGATAGAATCATCCTCTATATATCCCAAAGCATCGGCAATCTGGGCCTTAATAACGATTGCATCTTTTCCTGTTTGAGACATTAGCTTCTCAAAAAAGTCCGTATCTACCAAATCTACAGCGGAGTCTCCATGTTTACTTGCACAACCAAAAGCGGCTGACTTCAATTTGAGATCATCTTTTTCCAGATATGATTTGATAACCGCAGTAGGGTCTTCTTTTGAATGTTGACATAAATAGTAGATCGCCTCAAGTCGTATCTCGGGTTCCTCATCCTCCAAAAGTGCCATTACCTCCTGAGAAAAATCATGTCTCTCATTATTTTGGAGTAGCTTAAGAGCTTTTAATCTAATTTCGGAATTATCGTATTTTAACAAGGGTTTTAAATCTTCCGCGATTTTTTCTGTATTGCTGTTATCGAGCAGATGAAGGGTATGTAAGAGTTGTGTTGAATCTTCGCTTTTTAAAGATTCTCTGAATACGGAATAGATTGATGACTCATTAAGATCTATTGCCAGGCTGTCAGTTCCAATCAATTGCTTCTGAACAGAGTGGCGAAATTTATCTACATATCCCCTTTTAACTTTTATTCCAAGCATAATCCAAATCAGAAGCAGGGCAATAACCATATAGGTAAGCATGTAAGGAGACCAATTCAACAGTACAATAAAACCGAGCAACAACACCCCCCCAATTCCTCTTGAAAACCGATCCACAAAAATATCAATAAACACCTTGGTCTGTTCTTTTATGTGCTGAGGAAGAGGAAGAAAGAGTAGTTCACGGCCAGTTTTATCGATAGAATATCTTGTAGCTCCATCAAAACCATTCAGTATAACAACCGATGCCAGTACAGGCTCAATCACCATTAAAATAGCTCCAATCATCATTCCGGCAGGCCTTGAAAGTACCGCACCGGTAAGGCCAAGTTTTTTAATAATTTGCGATGATAATAAAACCTGAATCCCCAGCGAAGCAAGGCTGACTCCCGCATAAAAAGTGCCCATAAAGGATGTAAGATCAGATTTCTCGGGATACACCTCAAAAGCTATTGCCTTAAACTGATAATCAGTAAATGTTGTAGTGATCATAGTTAGCCCAATGATTGCAGCTATTGCTAATTGATACTTTGACTGGCCTACATGTTTTACCGCTTTTGTAAACGATTCTATTTGCTTTGATTGCTTGTCCGTTTTCTTCTTTTTATCTGTTTTTTGCGATTCACCCTGGATAAAGTAGATAAAAACGATAGCAGGAAGAAGCAGAAACATACACACATAGAGTAAATTTTCGGTAGACAATCCAAACCATTCCACAGTTATGCTTGAAGCTTCACTACCGGCAATTGCACCCAATATTGCCCCCAACGTTAAAAAAGGAAATATCCGTTTTGATTGCGCCGGCTTAAATACGGAATTAGCCAAAATCCAAAAAAGTGAAATAACCAGGATTCCGAATATTCCTACCCACACATAAAACGCCATAAAGATCCAATCCATCTGAAGGCGAAATAACCAACGCAGCAAAAGTAGATTCATCAAAAGAAATCCCAGTGTCCAAATCAGCACGGTTCGGATTGGGTAACGGCTCATCATATCACTTAAAACCTGCGAGATTGGAATTGAAACCACAGCCAGCAAAATATAAACGAACGGCAGTTCACTTGGCCCATTTTCGGTAAGAAAAAGGCTGTCGCGTGCAGGTTTTAAAAAATAGAGAATCACCATTAAGATAAAATGGAGGCTAAAGATCAACAGTACCTGCTTCCATTCATCGTTTCTTATATCATAAAAATTGGTAATCAGTTTCTTCAATTTGATAATGATTTATCCCGCTTCTTTCTTTTCAAACTCCTTACCGGCATAACGAACCAGAAATATCCAGCCGACCATTATTATAAGGCAAGCTATTGATAGCCAACGTACGTTTTCGAGTCCGATCCAGGCAGCTACTGCTAAGTTTAAAACCACGGCGATCACTTTAGCAAAGCGTTGAATAAACATGTCGATAAAAGCCTTGGCTTTATATTTTACGTCCTGATTGGTGGGTGTGTAGAGGGTTTCTTTGGCTGATTGATTGATGGAGTAATTCAAACTGTTATCACTGGCTGACATTATGGTTACAAATACCAGGCTTGGGAAAATGAGAAACCCCACGGAACCAAGTGTTATGGCTATAGGCAAGAACAGAAGGGCTATTCCCACGCCAAATCTCTTCATTATAAAACTGGTAAGAAATAGCTGGACAACCAGGGAAACGATACTTGTAATTTGTCCTACTACACCAAAATAGGCGTCCTTTTCCAGATCTCCGCTTACGGTTGATGCTATGGTGGCCGATAGTTGAAAATCAACAATGTTGGAGACGATCTCATACAATCCTATAATCCCTACAATGGCAAGCAGGTATTTAGACCGGAAAACGATATCTGCACCTTCAAAAACGGCACTGCAACGCCTTCCCTCAGCACAAGCCTTTTGGGATGATTCCTGTTTATTTTGCGACCGGGCGTTCACGATATAACCGATCCCGATCATAATTGCTAAGGGGATAAGGCTTAGATATAGTAAAGTTGGCCGCCCGAGTTCATTCACATACCCTACAACAATGGTTGAGCCAACTATACCGCCAATAATACCTCCCAGACCTACTATGCCATACGACCTTTTAGCTTGATCTGAATTAAAAATATCATTGGAGTATGCCCAGAAAAACGTGACCATGGCTGAATTAAACATATCTCCCAATACGTAAAAAGACCAGCTTGTAGCTGCTCCGGGATTATTCATCAGCATTGCAAAAACAATAAACAAACCTCCAAAAAACAGATTTAAAAACAGGTTTAAATGCTGTCTTTTAAGTTTCCGGGAAAGCCATGTAAACAGAATAACGATAGCATAAACAACAATCATGTTTATAACTTTGGCAAGTTGTTCCACTTCAGCTCCGGCAAAGCTTGTCCCCAGAAACTGTAAAGGATTATCCTGATAGAAATTGACGAGAAGCCCACGTTTTATGGGTTTCAGGATCCAGAATGTGGCAATAACCATAAAGAAAAAGAGAGACATCAAAAGTGCATTAGGCCACTCTTTCTTCTTAATGTCGAAGAAGTTTTTACGGATATTTTCAATCATTCCAATATTTCCCATCGTTCCCTGGTTTATTTTTCAATTTTATTACCAATTATTCGCTTGCTATACTCAGCATAAACAATTTAACGACAATTAATGAAAGCCTACTAAAATGACAGAAGTCAGTATGGCATAACATACATTTAATTAAAGTGACTTCGACAGACTCCTGGTCATTATTTAAAGCATTATCAGATTACTATTAAGATGAGAGGTAACCCTGAATTCTTACCTATTTTCTAATCAAATGCTTGGGTTCGAACGAGATGAAATTAGTAGTGCAAGAATTTACTAACTCATAGAGTCCATTTACCCGGATTATGCACCAAGAAATTTGGTTGTGCACAAGGCGAAGAGGAAATGATGACGGAAGGGTACCTGAGTACCCTGAGTAAAGCATTTCAACTTTAACGCAGTGCACGGGCAAATTTCGTAGCGATTTGCCACAACACTCAAAATTGAGCTACTATCATTTTCCGATAAATGAAATATTATCAGTGTCTTAACTTATTTTTTATACTTTTTCGTGAATAATTCGGGTGAACTTTATTAAACATAAGTTCAAAAATTAAATCCAAAGTTGATTGAAAACAGCTGATCATCATCAGAGAAACTATAGGTAGTTGTCAGTACTACCCGGCGGAACGGGCTGATCCAGAGCCCACCACCGTACCCCTGATGCCAGCGGTTGGAATTCTGGTTGTCAAGCCATACCCGTCCATTGTCGAAAAAGCCCAAGTATACCCACGCTTGCCGGGAAGAGATAGGATTGAAAATCAAAGAGTTTCGTGCGCAAATCTAAGTTGTGGTA
The DNA here is from genome assembly GCA_034521495.1 of Balneolaceae bacterium. Classification (NCBI taxonomy): domain Bacteria; kingdom Pseudomonadati; phylum Balneolota; class Balneolia; order Balneolales; family Balneolaceae; species Balneolaceae bacterium. Next base: position 138,399 of record JAXHMK010000018.1, on the reverse strand, counting down.
AAAGGTAGTTCGCCCGGCAAACCGGTCGCGCATGAAACCCCGCAGCCGGCCGTGATCTCCCAAAAGTGAGTTACCTCCAAGCGTATTGGCCCGAAAAAAGTTGAAATCCCCGATATTGGTCTCTGCCCCGATCCTGAACCCAATCGTGCTGGTGAGCTTTTCAAGCGTATAGTAGAGCGTCCCTTCGGTGCCCAGTCTTGCGAACGATTCACTATTGTCTTCGAGACCGAGATTCAGCGACGCGTCTGTACGAAAACGGAATCCATAGTGGGGAAAAATCTCATCATCAACAGAGTTGATTTGAAAAGACGATGCAATCACCCCAAAATGGTGACCTTGAAAATCTTCCGGCTCCAGCGCGGCTTCTTCACTGCTGATAAACCGTCCCGGTGTTTCGGACGGGCTGAAATAGGCGTACTCCGGACCGATTCTGAATTGAGTGATAGAAGAGATCCGTTTTTGCAGCGAGGTTCTCAGGTGCACCTGGTCCATGCGGAAACGGTAGAACGAACGGTCATCTACAAGCTGCTCCGTCTCATTGCCAAGCCCGAAGAAGTTTGCTTTGTAGTTTGGAGCGAGGACATCGAGATCGATCGTAAAATCAAGCGAGCCAACGGCCTCCGTAAAACTGTTTTCGGCGCTGAATGAAAAAGCGGAGGTCAACAGGGAATGCTTGGCGCTGACACGGTGCATACTGGCGTAGGGCGATTTCCGAAAACCGTGACGAACGTACATCACACCGCCTCCTAAAAACACACCGTCATCCGGGTTAAATCCGCCCGTGAGCAGCGGAGCGGTTATATTGTACTGAAACGCCTCGCGATCATACCGGTGCACTTTTCGATCATCAGAATATTTTATTTTTGTTGCGCTGCTGGTGTTGGCCTGCAGCCCGTTGTAGGTGTCATAGGCCTTCACATTCGTTCGACCTCCGACTTCTGTCACATCGTCCTTGAGAATATCTGTTCCCTCGCCGGGAATCAACCGGACCAGTATATCGCTGTTGTCTGTGCCGGTGAGTTTAAATGTGTCGTCGGAATCGAACCCGTACAAACGAATTTCGTCCGTCTCCTGAGCCCGGAACAGGCGTTCGTATCGTTTTGCCCCGGATTCATCTTCGTCTTGAAGCGACACGCGAACATCGCCGTTGTTCAGCCGCTCGATATGAAAATAGTCCGTACGTTTGCTACCAAACACATTCACCTCATCGGATAGCACATTGTAGTAGCGTTCTGCAAATTCCCGGATCTTTGTGCGCCGGGCCTTTAGTTTATCTGCAATCTCTTTGCCCGTCAGATCATAGGCGGCTCCGGGAAGTTCCTTCACGGCATTTTCGATAACCGCTTCGGTCAGGTTTGTTTCAAGCTCCTCCGCAACTCGAAACCAGGTGTCGCGATCCGGTTCCGTTAGAAACCATCGGTCCAGGTGCATGGCGTTAAAGTTGATTCCCTTTATGTCGCGGATGTCATCGTCAAAGTGCTGAAATTTCCTGAGAGCCCATTGGCGGCTGGCGAGGCTGGGAATCAGTCCGTCGCTGGTAAAAAATGCATTGTCTCGGTCGATCGGAACAGGTTCGAACAGAACGCCCTCATCTGCTTCAACTTCCGCCCAGAACCACTGCCCGTCGTGGCGGTCCCAGTCGCCGATAAACATGTCGAACATCCGAGACCTGAGCAGCTGTTCCTGGTTCACGCGATACCGGTTTTCTTCCCGCGATTTTGTCCACACCCGGTCGGTGCTCAAAATGTTGTTCACTGTCTTGTTGGTCTGTTCCTGAAACCATTTTGTGCTCACAAATTCTTCAATCAGAACCGGTGCGGCCCCTCGATCACCCGGAGTAGGCAGACCGGAGCTTTCGGGAATATATCTGAGATCAGGTGCGGTCTGGTACACGCCGGCGGCATCGGCCAGCGGAGCAACCACCAGCGCTCCGTAGGGATGAGCCGCCGAAATCTGATCCTGGAGAATGTCGTTCGCAAAGGTTTCGCGAAGTATCTTGGGCAGAGCCTCCGATGGATCTTTCTGTATAGATCGCATGATACTCCGGGTCCCGCTGGAATCCTTCTACCACAATAGAAACCGACTGCTGACCACCTCCTATGCTCAGGATATCATATTCATTCAGATTAACAGCCTGCATCTCAACCGGAGTGGTCCAGACGTCGCGGTAGTGATCTCCCCAAATAGCCCGTTTCACGGCGCCGGCCTCATATCCGGGTCCGGGTGCAATTTTGCGGGTTTCTATGGCACTCGTATCATTCGAGACGTCATAATCCGGTTCGTCATCCACGTTATACTCCCGGTCAGAAATCCGTTTTGAAAACACCCGTTTCCCGGCCGGATTCTCATCCGAAAGGACCCAGAACTCAACGGCCAGATCGCCGTTTTTAAAGGAGATGAGTTTTGAAAACCCATACTCTGAGTATACAAAATCAGCCCCTTCGCCATCTTTAGCGGGTGATTTTTTGGAACCTGATCCGCTGACAATCGCAAAATGATCCCCCTTGTCGAAAAATGCCAGGCTGTGTTCGTGGCCGCTGGCAAACACACGAGTTTTCGCCTCGCTGGTGGCTTTCAGCAGGTCGTTTTTGTACCTCTGATAGGTTTTGTTGGGGATATCCTGGCTCGAATTGCCAATTTTTCGATACACGGGATACACTGTTCCAAGGATCGGCATCGGCAGGTACATCCAGCTCTCCAGGTTTGTGAGGGGAAAGATGTGATCTTTCAACGTGTAGTATCCGCCATGCGAGCCGTTACTGTAGAGCGGATGGTGGGTGGCAACCAGCAGTTGTTTGTCGGGATGATTAGCTACGATGGATTCCACCTCACTCATCACCTCATCGTGCGTTTTGAACCGGCAGCGGCTCAGGTCCGTTTCAGCCCGCTGCCCCTGTTTCACCAGCCATTCCGAGTCGAGCGCAATCAGCAGCCACTGATCTTCAAACACCGTGTAAAAAGGCCCGGGGCATCCGTGCGATGGCTCCATCGCTGCCTGAATTCCGGGATAAGCTTCTATAAATTCCCCCTGCGCAATCACTCCCTCTTGCCCGTAGCGCCAGTCGTGATTCCCGGGAATGAAATACGATGGATGATCAATATTTTTGAGAGCTTCAAGCGCAACCGAAATTTTATCCTCGGTAAGCTTTCGCTCCTCGTGCTGCGGGTCGGCCGGCATGCCGCTGCTGTAGATATTATCTCCCAGGAAAACGGCGGAGCTTCGGCCGGGCGACTCCTCCAGGTGATGCTGCATGGCAGAGATCAGCGGGTCGGGCTGATCCAGCTTCGGATCCCCCGTATCGCCAATTAAGATGAATGTGTGGAGCGTATCCGCATTTTGATAGGTGTTTTGGGACAGATTTTCTTCAAGTTCCGGAGATGCGTAAAAGGGTTCCGATGAGGAGCAGGAGGAGAGAATAAACAGCGATAACAGCCAAAAACTGAATAAAAATGAATTTGAAATTTTCATATTCTGGTCAGCTTTCCGGATATCGAAGATTATTGATCTTACCTGATTGTGAATTTTATATAGCATAATTCTGTAATTATCCCTGCCTCTGAATACCTCCTATTCGCAAACCGTTTTGATCTTCCACTGCATACACCGTCACCTTTCTTTCCTCAGTTTCAACCCCGTCTCTAAAAGTTACAATTTCATAGATCAAAACCCGTGGCTCATCTGCTGCCGGTGCCGACACAGTGTGAGTAAAACGGGTTGAACCGGTTTCTTCATTTTCCGCGAAAACCTGGCCGCCTTTTGATTTCAATGAGTACCTGTACTTTGTTGATTTTTTCTCGAAAAGTCCTTTTTCGGTTCCCAGGTCTGTAAATTCCAGTATGATTTTATCTTCATTCCGCTCCACTTTAAATTTGTCGATTGGATTGATCTTTCGGAACCAGTACTTCCCAATTTTATCTCTTCGCTCAATCAGGGTTTTAATCAGGTACTCTTCCGCCTTTTGACTGCTAAGATCGCCTGTTTCAACAATAGCGCGGATATTCTCATCAGTAAAACTCATCACTTGTTTGGCACCCCAGAAAGCATCGCGCAGGGTCATATTTTCGTAAGCCGGCAGTGGATGAGCCGATACCCAACGCCCCGGTTTAAAAACGTCAGAACGGAAATATCCCACTGATGGATAAGGAATATACTCCTCTGCATTGATGGTTTCCCAGGGATTTACCAATATCCCGAACGTAATAGCGTTCAGTGCCATATATCTTGGATCAATCAAATAAGCCTGGCCGTAAATAGGTTCGTGAATTCCAGGACCATTCGCTCCAAGAGTATTTCCAAAATCCTGCACATAATGTTTGATGTATCCCTCATCCGTATAAACAGCCATCGTGTTAGCATCCCGCCGGTCTGTATCATTGAGCCATGAACTCAAAACCCGCATACCACGAATTTCTCTGCGGTGTTCGTGGTCAACCCGGTCATTGGGGTCATCCGGACGGGTACCCTCAAATGCCCACTGGCCGACCGGTACTCCATCAACAAATTTACTGGCGAGGGCCCGTATCCGACCTTCTGAATCACGAGGCTTATCAGCTATAATACTTTCGTAGTCTTTCATGGTCATTGGCCGCTCCCTCCCATCGTCATTTACCACCACATTCTCACCAATCGTCACCTTTTCGGGATTAAAGTAGGTGATTGTTGATTCCGGCACATTATAACCAGCGGCATGAAAATATTTTCGTACCTATTACCTCTGCCGAAGTTGTAAGTTCGGGATAACTCGGACCATCGAACTTTATCAGAAACCGGTTGCCAGATGAATCCTCAATAAAAAAACCAGGATTCGCTCCCTCCAGTTTACCGGAGAATATAGTCCACTCACCGGTAGTATCGGGTTGAACGGTATTCGGACCCACAGCCAATTGTTCAGGACTCATGGGATTGTAGTAGTGCCGATAGTTATACCAACTCGACTCGGACGGTTCATCCAGATGATTAATATTATCCGCCTGCCTGGCATTTGCCACACCTAAAACACGGCCGGATGATCGAAATACGTTATTAAGATCAAGCGGCTTCTCAATCTGATGAAAAATAGTATTATCAATACGATCCCAATATTGATAGGAGTTATTCTCTTTGGGTTCGGGAATTCTTGTTGTATCCGGGTCAAATGTTTTTACCGGATCCATTGTATATGGTTTTGAAGCAGAACAAGCCTGGAACAAAAAGATTCCCAATACCACAAACAGGTATTTATTTCTAAAATATTTAGTATTCAGTTTCAAAACAGAAATCAGAAATTTGGTGAAATTAGTAGTATAAAGCGGGATGTCTCTCTGCTAAATGCAAATTCAGAACGGAGAGCAAAACCCTTAGATGAAATCAGATGGAAACCAAAACCGTAGCTGGTATTAAATCGGTTGATCCCAATTTCTGAATAATGATTAAATACCTGTCCTTCATCAATGAAAAAAACCATGTCAGAAAAATTCCATATCGGATAGCGGTATTCCAGTGTAAACAACAGCGAACCTGTGTCGCGAAATCGATCTGTTGAAAAGCCCCGCAGATCATTTGAACTTCCGAGAGATGGCAGATCGTAAAAAGGAGTTTCTTTCCCCCGAAAACTTTCAGTTTTAATCATGTTGGCTTTTAAAGCAAACCGGCGCGTTTCATGTAAAAAATAAATTGGAATAAACTGGTTTACTTCTATGTTGTACTCAGCATAGTGAAAATCATTTCTGTTTAGTGAACGATTCCAGGTAAAACCTGTAAAAAATCGCGTGCCATGAGTAACCCGCGGCAGTCCTTTTGCACCGTCCCATTCAAACGAAGTACCCATCGACAGAAGTGAAGTTGTTCCGGTTAAATTTTCCGGAAATATGTTATACCCGTCCTCCTCAACGTCTTCATCTTCCGGCTCACTTTGCGATATCTTTTTATTTAAAAACCGCGGCTTGAACCGGATAAATTTATCATCGGTAATTTTATGACTATACTCAACAGACGCCAAAAACTCCTCCCTCTCAAAAAAACTCCGCTCATCAAAATCGATATTATTTCCGAGTAAAAAAGTTCGGTTCGGCTTGTTGCCATATTCCGTTTCGAGAACAAGGCTTCCATTTTCTGAAAGGAAATTGCTAATGGTGTACTCGAAGTGGAATTCATTGTAGCTGCTTGATCCAAAAAGTCCTTCAAACCTCAAGTTATGATTGTCATGAAACAGGCTTCTGTGAAATATCAGGGCTCCATATGAAAAACCGGTTTCTCCTCCGAGCTCAAAAAGCGGGAATACACCAAAATCACCACGTTCTCCCTGAAGAAGTCTTGGCAATTTAGTTTCTGCCCATTTCACTCCCCATCCCACAGGACGAGTACTCCAGTGAAAAAGATATGAGGGTAATGCTAAAAGATGTGACATTGCTGACCGTTCCGATCTGTAGGGTTCTACATTTGGGGCATCTGCATCCGTTACCATTTCTGTTGAGTCGGAAGGTGAATCACCAAAGCTTTGCCCTATAACATCCTCAATTTGGATAAATGAGATAAAAAATATCACAGCTACAGTAAGTAATTTCAAAACATATCTTAAACTCATGAAAAAAATACCTCTTACAGAAAATCGTCAACTGTTCACACGTAGTTATTCCTGTAATTAAGAAGTGATTTAAACGGATAATCTTACGAGCATTCTTTGAATTGAATATAGTTTTATGCCCAATCTGTTTGGATAGATTGAAAATGCTGTGCAAAGCATTTAAAAGGTCAACATTAAAGTTGCCTTGAATCAGGAGAGAAAAATTTACCGACTTCAATCAAAATTCTTCTTCACCAATCTAATGTAGCAACCAGTAAATTCATTTAGTGTCAGAATTAATAACTCAACTTAGAAGACTTACCCCATTTTTTAATACAGAAAACGAACTGCAACTTACTCTCGTCTCGGTGCTCTGCTCCGAGATGGTAATCTGGGCTGCTCTGCTGCCCGTTTAAGCCAGTATAGGGTGGAGCAGAGCACCACCTGGATTCTGTTTCACAGCAGAGCAGTGAAACAAGAAAAAAATACATTTCCTTTTATATAAAGTGTTAACAATAAGATTGTTAATAACATATAGTTCATATGAAGAAGGCTTTGCAAAACTCTGACCGTCATCCTGAACTTGATTCAGGATCTCCAGATTCAAGCTATAAAGACGAATGGAGAATCTGAATCGAGTTCAGATTGACCAGTAACCGCGGTTTCGCAAAGCCCTCATGAAATAATTTTCGGGGTAACTTCTCGTCAATTTAGTAGTGAACTTGAAAAGAGGCCACAAAAGCATAAATAGTTTTGTGTTTTCGTGATTTTGTAGCTACCTGATTGACTATACTTTTTGAAAAATTGTAAACCTAACGACCTGAGTGATGCATATCAGCTTTTTTTTGAAACTGTTCATATTTCAACAATGAATAGTTAGCCATGATTACTATGACGAATTCAAAAAATTACATTGACCCGAAAGATTCTTCGACCTCACTCCGTCTAACAAACGAATAAGATCTACAATCTCATAACAATGAATAAAATGCATAAAGCAAAAGTTAGCGGTACTATTGAAGCCCCCTCGGATGATGTTTGGAAACTGGCTGGTAATTTTGGTGAATTAAACCGGTTTGTGGAAGCGATTACTGGCTGTATAACAAATGGTTCTGGTGTAGGCGCTGAAAGAACTTTGTATCTGCAGGATGGAGGAAAGGTAAAAGAAAAACTTGAAAGTCTGGACAACGATCAAAAAAAATTGACCTATTCCATAGTAGAATCGCCCATGCCAATTGAAGATTATATCGGAACGATCCAGGTTAAAGAGTTAGATGAGAATCATTCCGAATTTACCTGGTCTTCGACATTTAATGTTGCAGATGAAGCAGCAAATGAGATGAAAGAGGTCCTTGAAGGACTTTATGAACTGGGGGTTGAAGGTTTAAAAAAACATTTCTAATTAGTGTCTCTAAGAAAACGTCAATCTCTGCGTTCCGGTTGACCCAAAACTGCTTCCCGAGTAGTCGGGACGCTTTTTGGGACTGCGCGCGCCTTGATTTTGACGATTTCTTAGGACATTATGAGTTTTCTTACAAAAACTAATTGATTCATCCGGGATGTACTTATCTACCCGCAGCCGAAGTGGCAAAATTTTGTAGTGCATTGCCAATTTTTTTGAGGACCTTGTTACAATCCTTGATTGAGTGACGATTTTTGATAAAGTCCGGATCGTTATAACCAATCTGTACAACACCTTCTGAATTTTCCCAAATCAACATTTTTTGTGGAAGATCAATGGCGGCAGTTTGGCTGCACTGCATAATTGGAGTTCCAAGCATTGGATTGCCAAAAATAAATAATATAGTCGGTAATAACTCCATATCTACACCTTTTGCACCCTGTTGGTGATTAATTTTTTTAAAAATAGTAATACCATTTTTTGCCAGGATTTTTTCAAGCCGCTCGGCCGTTTCTTCTACCGAATAATCGCTTTGCTCAGTACTCATCCCTTCCTGCGCATAGGCTGATGAGAATGACATTATTGAAATGAATAGGATTGCCGTTTTTATTATTAAACGCATAATTTTCTGTTTTAATTGGACAAGACTACGAAGCTAATAGTTATATCCCTGAATCTCCTGTTCATCAGTTTCAACTCCAAGCCCTAAAACAATTCGATTCACAAAATTAAAATAACCGATAACTAACACAGCATCTAATACTGCACGATCCGAAAGGCCGGTATTTTTAAGAGGTTTAATATCTTCTTCCTCATCAATATGATCGGGATATTCGGTTAATTTCTGGGCCAGTCTGCACAGGCTGTGATCTATATCATTAAGCTCAAGTTTCCTGAAATCCTCGCCAAGCCGCTCTACCCTCTTTCTGTTTTTCCAGTAGTGGTTTAGAGCCTCCCCGTGATGGAGCCTGCAGTATTGGCAATTATTAAATGATGATACAACCACAGCCATCATCTCTCGCTGAGCTCTGCTTAACGGAGATTTGCTAAACATGATGGACATATAGAGATCCATATGTGTAGTAATTGACTCCGGATTCAGACTCTGAATCTTGTGAATTTGAGCTAATTTACCACGGCTTTCCTTTAAACGGTCGTAAATATCTTTGAGTTCTCCAGTTGCATTTTCAGGTTCAATAATCTCGATATATGGCATCTTTTCCTTTTTAAAATTCTTTGAAAGCTTTATCCGGTTACTCAATGTTCTTCAGACATTCATCAAAATGTAGGTGCCTGATTTGTACAGCCCGCATAGAATAAACAACTAAAATAACCAGTGATAAAAAAATGAAAAAGACACCAGTGATAAGGATTTCAGACCCGATTCCCAATGAGACTGTTGAAAAAGAAACCAGACCGCTAAGCACCATAAGCGCCGTACTAATGTAGAAGCCTGTCAAACCGTATGTTAACAGTTTCATCTGCGATAACTTTTTATGGATAAGCCTCTGGTTCGTAGTTGCATCTTTGAGCAAACGTTCCAACTCTTCGTTTAGAGAAACGATCAAAGTAGATGTACTTAAAATTAAAAGCCCAATACCAGGCAAAATGGTAATTGGCAGATACCAGGTATTCATTCTAATGGTTCCAGATTTTGTAAGATTGTAGGAATCAACTCAGAAATAGTTGGGTGTATGTGAACTGCTCTGCTGATGACCGTATAGGGTTTACCGGCATACATGATGTCCAAAAGAGAGTGGATAATTTCATCTCCATCGGCTCCAAGAATAGTTGCTCCTAAAATTCGCTCAGTATCGGCATCTACAAGAATTTTGATGAATCCTTTGGTCTCTCCCCGCTCTTTCGCGCGAGCAATCCGAGACATCTCCCGGTAGCCAATCAGTATATTTTTGTCAGATTCTCTTGCCTCATGCTCGTACATTCCAATATGACTCAAAGACGGATCGGTATAGAGCGCATAATTCAAAATGCGGTCTGAGACTTTTCGCGGATCGTTATCAAACAGGTTGGCAGCCACAATTTCAAAATCGTTGTAGGCAGTATGCGTGAAGGCCCCTTTACCATTTACATCACCCAAAGCCCAAATTCCATCCACACTTGTTTGTAAAATATCATTTGTTTTGATGTAGCTGTGACCATCGGTTTCAATATCTGTGTGTTCGAGCCCAAGGTCATGAGTATTTGGCCTGCGGCCGGTAGCAGCCAACAGATGTGTACCCGTAATTTGCGGCGGTCCACTTTCACAGTCAACGTTTACTGTAATCCCATCTCCTGATTGTATACCACTAATGCATTTTGCATTCAAGCGAAAGTTAATTCCTTCCTCTTCTAAAACAGATTGCAAGGTGTTTGATGTATCCTCTGACTCCCGACCGATAATTTTTGATCCCTGTTCAACAATGGTAACCTCACTACCAAATCTTCGAAACATTTGTCCAAACTCCAGCCCGATATAACTTCCGCCAATAATCACCAAATGTTCGGGGACCTCTTCGAGCTCCAATATCTCTTTATTGGTCATGGCATTAACATTTTGAAGTGCAGGTGGTACAAACGGCCGGGCTCCGGTATTGATAAAAATCTTTTCAGCAGTCAGCGTTCGTCCCCCAACCTGTACGGTGTGGTTACCGGTAAACCTGGCGTGACCATTTATGACTGTCAGATTTTCTGTTCCCCTTAGCCAATTTTCAACTCCGGTGGTTGAACTCTCAACCAGTTTATCCTTTCGGGCCTTAACCTGTTTCATATCCACATGAATGTCACCGGAAATATGGACACCAAAGTCTGCTCCGCGCCGGGCCATATGTGCTGCACGAGCGCTGGCCACCATCGCTTTTGTGGGAGTACAACCCGTATTTACACAGGTTCCGCCAAAATTCTCTTTCTCGATAACTGCCGTCTTTAACCCTTCACTGGCGCATCTGGCAGCTAAAGAGGGGCCTGCTTGCCCGGTTCCGATTACAATTGCATCAAACGTTTCCATAAAAATTCGTCTTAATTATAAATTTCCGTTTCAGGCCAGAAGACCAGCCACGCAAAAGCAAAATAATCTCCAAATAAAACAGGTTCCAGTTTTTGCCCCTCCATCGTGCCGGAGATCGCCTTCCCGGTAATATCCCAGGTTGAGTTGGTTTCTCTGTCTTTAATGGAAGATCCATCATTAAAAAAAGTAAGCGTTTCACCATCTACTACTCTGTAAAATGCTCCGGTAGATCCATCTTTCCTGGAATTGGAAAGCTCAGGTGCATCCAAAGCTGAACGTGCCCCTTCCATATGAAAAACAACAATTGGCTGATCAGCAATCTGATCATTAATTACCTTTTCTTCTTTACTCATGGAATAGGGATACGCTTTTTGATGATCATCTACCTGGATCCCGATCACTTTTTGAAGTGGCTTCAACCGGTCATCTTCAATATCTCCAGCCAGGAATGGTGTATTGTTAACATCATCGTACCCGGAGTAGGGATTTCTTCCATACGGGCGGTCCACACCCGTGTTTTTTGATAAAATCTCTCCATCCGGATACGCTTCTTTAAACTGTTGATATGAAATGATCTGACTCGGAAGAATCTTTAACTCTTTCCCGGTATACTCTCCTACCACAGCCTCGCCCGTAAACTGCTGCCAGAGGGATTCTGTTTTTCGGTCGAACATAATCATATCGGAATGCCGTAAAAATCCTGATACCCCAAACTCGTGAGTTTCTCCATCAATTCGCCGATCAAAAACAATAGCTGAATAACAAAGCGGACAGAATGTGACTAAAACCGGAACTCCTTCAAAGTTGTCGTTTACTATTTCATGCCATATCAAAATTTGCAGAGGATAGGCTCTTGCAACATCATTCAATTCAAAAGAAATAACCGGTTCATTCGCTTCTATCCACGAATCGGCTTCTTCGCTGGAAACAAAACCCGGATCGTTGATTGCCGGAATTCCATCCTTAGGTGGGCCACCGGATTTGAGTTCGGAGAGGTCAATATTTTTCTTACTCGTATCCGTTTTCCAGCCCTCAAACTGTTGTGCAAAAAGATTCGATGGAAAGAGTATTATTTGTGATATTAAAAGGATGATAAAATATCGTATTATTTTCATAGGTCTTCCCTACTCAGGGTTTTCATTTAACTGCTAAAAATTTATGCTCGACTGGTTTAAAGGACGCGATAAAAATAAAAGATCTTACTCAACAAATGAGGATTGGATCCAGGCTCTTACTCCCCCACCCGATGAACAGGCCATAAAACAATTGAGAAGTTACATGCTCAAAGGTTTAAAATCGGTACTGTACAAAAACGTTGACAGGGGGCTGAATCAATTTTGCGAAGATATTACGCAGGACTCTCTGCTAAAAGTCCTGGATAACATAGATACATTCCGCGGCGAAAGTAAGTTTACTACCTGGGCGATGAAAATAGCCGTGCGTGAAGGATACTCCGAACTTCGCAGAAAGCGCTATAACGATATCTCGCTTGAACAATACAGTTCGTATGATCCCGAGGAAAAAGATGCCGTTGAAATAGAACATGAACAGGCCGGACCAGATCAAATCACCCATGAATCTATCCTGGTAAAAAAAGTGATGAAGATTATGGATGAGCAACTAACGGAAAAGCAAAAAAAGGTCTTACAGCACTTAATGATCGATCAGATACCTATGACCGTAGTAGCGGATATGATGGACAGTAATCGAAATGCTATCTATAAACTTGTGCATGATGCAAGGTTAAAACTTAAAAAAAGCATGGAAGCCGAAGGTATCAATCCGGAAGAAATATTAGATAAGATGTAAGAAGTCTGAAAGTCAGTGCATCTATAGATTATAAAACAAATACACAATGAAATTGAATAAAGCGATAATCAAAAAACTGATCGGCATGGCACAAAATGTGCACCCGGATGAAATTGGGTGTGATGAATGCTTCGATCAGATTCACGAATTTGCCGAATTAAAACTCCAGGGGAAAGATGCCGAAAAGGCGATGCCGCTGGTTCAAGATCACCTTAACAAATGCGGTGAATGCAGAGAGGAGTTTCATGCGCTGCTTGAGGCGATGAAATCTTTGAATTAAAGTGAGTTTAGAATATGGATAGTGAATTTAAAAATCCCCCTTCGAAGGGGGAAAGTGAAATGAGCGTTTAGCGAATGAACTCGGGGGATGTACACCCCACCCCCGGTAAACCGGGGACTCCCCTCAAGGGGAGATTTTTACCCTCCCACATAGAAGGGGAATTCCTTTCAAAAAAATTTTCGATCAAAATAAGCAGCTAATCATAAATGAAAACAACAAAACTAACATTTCCCGGAAGCCAGGAAGCTGAACTCTCGGCAAAGATGGATCAGCCGGATGATGGAATTTCGAGAGGAACAGTTCTGTTTGCACACTGCTTTACATGCAGTAAGAATCTTCGGGCTGTCAGCAATATCAGCAAGGCGTTAACCGGTAGTGGTTTTGGAGTATTTCGATTCGACTTCACCGGCCTTGGAGAGAGTGAAGGTGATTTCTCCGATACAAATTTTTCATCAAATGTGGATGACCTTGTCGCTGCAGCTGATTATATGGAAAATGAGTGGGAAGCACCCCGAATGCTGATGGGGCACTCTTTAGGCGGTGCAGCAGTGTTGCAGGCTGCTCATCAAATCAAATCCAGCGAGGCGGTTGTAACCGTGGGAGCTCCCTGTAATCCTGACCATGTTACTCATCACCTGCTTGATAAGAGGGAAGAGATCGAAAAAAAAGGAGAAGCGAGAGTAAACCTGGCCGGTCGCACATTTACTATAAAAAAACAGTTTTTAGACGATCTTGAAGAACAACTTATGGATAAGATCATCCGTAATTTGGAGAGATCTCTACTCATTTTTCACTCCCCTGTCGATCAAACCGTAGGGATAGACAACGCTGCTCATATCTACAAACTTGCCAAACATCCCAAGAGTTTTATCTCTCTGGATGACGCGGACCATCTGTTATCAAATCAGGATGATGCCAAATATATAGGGTTGGTTACCGCTGCGTGGGGAAGCCGGTATTTGTAGTAATGTGGCTAAAGCCACTTGTTGCTTGCTCTTTTGGGAACCGTCAGCTAAAGCAGACGGTAATAGACAATCTTATTCGAATATTTATGCTCTGCCGACATTTTTTGATCTCAGATCTTAAAAAAAAAGGTCAGATCGTATATCTGAGATCGAATATCTCCAATCGCATATCGGTATTCCATACTCTACAAGGTTCTCTATTCAACGGTTAGATTGACAATCTTTCGCTAAACACATACTTCGTAAACTGAAAGAGAAGAGTGAGTAACTTAAAGGGCTTTAGCCCAATACAGATGCGACTAAAACTACTTGTAGTTCCCAAACTGGCGCAAGTGTTAAATCCGGTATTTCAAAGCATAAATTGAAATAAATTTAGATAATGCCTTACTGGAAAAAATCTTTCTACAATCAGTGAGCCAAGGATGTCACTTGTGCCAAGTTTTTTGCAAAGGGAAAGGGGCACAAGTGACGCTTCGCTTAACACTTGCGCCAGACGGAGATTGATCTGAAAGAAAACAGTCTATTTCACATACACCGTTTTCTTGTTCACAAATTCGAGTATCCCCTCTTTGGAAAGTTCACGGCCATATCCCGAATTTTTCGTTCCGCCAAAGGGCAGGCGTGGATCTGACTTTACAAGTTCATTAATAAAAAACGCGCCATCCGGTATTTTATCAATGCTTTTGCGTGCCCGGTCTATATCCCTCGTAAACACTGTAGCCCCGAGACCATATTTGGATTGCGATGCCAGGCGAAACGCTTCATCCTCATCTTTTGCCCTGATGATTGCAGCCACCGGCCCGAATGTCTCTTCATCAAATGCAGGCATGCCCGGTTTTACATTGGTCCAGAACAGTGGGTTCATGATACGCCTCATCCTGATTGCCCCCGGTCAGCAGTTCTGCTCCCTGGTCAACAGATTTTTTAACCTGTTCATTAAGCTGGTCTGCCAGGTCTTTCCGCGCCAGCGGTCCCAGTTCAGTTGATTCATCCACAGGATCTCCGCTCTTCAGGGATTTGACCCGCTCCAGAAATTCCGGCAAAAATTTATCATAGGCTTCTCCGACAAGGATAAACCGTTTTGCCGCAATGCAGCTCTGACCGCTGTTCATCATCCTGGCTGTCACCCCGGTCTCTACGGCCTGTTTCATATCGGCATCTTCCCACACGATGAACGCATTGTTGCCACCCAGCTCCAATACTGACTTTTTAAGATATTTACCTGCCAGGCTTCCCACTGATCGGCCGGCAACCTCACTGCCGGTCAGAGTCACCGCCTTCACAATGTCATTGCTAATAATCTGTTCTGTTTTGTCGTGATGAATGATCAGGTTTTGAAAAACTCCTTCGGGAAAACCTGCTTCCCGAAGCAAATCCTCAATATGAGTGGCACATCCAAACACATTGGAAGCATGTTTCAACAAACCTGTATTTCCGGCCATCAGTGTGGGTGCAGCAAAGCGAAATACCTGCCAAAATGGGAAATTCCACGGCATGATCGCCAGCACGGTTCCCATAGGATCATAACTCACAAAACTCTCGGATGCATCGGTTTCTATCACTTCATCGGCCAGAAATCGGGCGGCGTTTTTCGCGTAAAACTCACACACCCAGGCACATTTGTTGATTTCGCCTTTTGATTCACTGATTGGCTTCCCCATTTCAAGGGTCATGGTACGTGCATATTCGTCCACGTTTTTCCGAAGCAGTTCTGCTGCTTTTTTCAGCATTTCAGCTCGTTCCTCAATCGGAACCTGTCGCCACGACTCAAATGCCTCTTTCGATTTTTGAAGAATGGCGTTGATTTCATCCTCAGACTGCTCAGGATATTCAGCTATTACTTTTCCGTTGTACGGGTTGATACTTTTAAATGTCATTTTATTACTTATTTAACTGGAAAATTTCACTTCAGTATTAATGAGTAAGCCACTCGGGTTTACCGGAATTTTTGAACCACTATAGTTCTGACTGCTGTGTGTTTTTCGTAATCCTAAAACCTCGGAGCTTGACTCGTTCCAACGGCCAATAACAAAAAACTGCCGATAATTTCCGGCTTGTGCAGATTTAACTAAAATTTATAATTGCTACATTAATTTAAAACCGGTAAGTACAGAGGCTTCTTCGGATAACTCCTCTTCGTTATCGGGAGTTTCCGTAACATAATGATCCTGAATGGCCTTGATCCACTCTTTGGCCCGTTTGGTCAGTTTAAAATCGTCTGTCATCAAACGGCCTCTCATCACCAGGATACCCATATCTGCACCTTCGTAAAGGTATTTGCCTTTGTCGGCAATTCTCAAATAGAAAGCCTCTTTTTCCGACTCTACGGCCCGCCGGTGGGAGTCCATCCGGTCAAATTCGATACTGCCGTCTTTTTGCTTCTTCCAGATTCCGGAAGGGGGTGCCTCAGTGATCAGTTCAACACTGTCTTCGGTATGCTTGATGACAAGCTGGCTCCAGGTATCTACATTTTCCGGCTTCGCCCAGCGATCGTTGATCGCCTTTACACTCAGTTCATACGGCACATCCATCCATTCCATCAGGTGAAACAGGAACAGCGGGGCATCTGCCAACGCAAATACAGCGTGATTGGTAATAGAACTTGCACCGGTTACCCGCGGATTCAATTCTCCGAGATAGACTTCACCATTATCCTGGTCAATCAGAAAATCAAGTTCAAAATATCCTTTGTAGCCCTCTTCACGGAGCTGATCGCCAAGCATCCGGGTATATTTGCGTGCTTTTTTGCGGATATCCGGTGTAAAGGCATCAGAGTAAATCTCATTTCCACACCAGCCGCCCTTATATGGGGTGAGTTCGGGAAATCCGACCAGTTCGGTCATCAACGGCGCAACGATGGTTCCATGACGGGTTACGCACGCTTCAATAGCCGATCCCCGGCAATTGATCCGCTTCATAATCTTTACTTCCTTCTCTTTGACGATCTCCTCCTCATACTTTTCAAAATCTTCCTTATCAGAAATGAAGAATGTAGTGTGTCCGGAATCTCCGAAAGGAGTTTGAATAACAAGATCATCTCCCAGCTTTTTGGAAACTTCCCGCAGGTGATCATAATCCTTCACTTTCGAAAGTACATACGGTACACAGGCAACCCCTGCTTTTTCGGCAATGCGGTTTGTGTTGACCTTATTATCCATGGAGGTCCGCATTTTAGCGGATGGGAAACAGACTTCAAGCCCCAGTTTTTTGGCAAGTTTTTCTGTCTCTTCATCAAACATCAGGAACATCGCTTTGCCCGCTTTGCCATTTTTTTTACGTGAGTTGATATATTCCTGAACTTCAGGGTGTTTAAGCAGGTAATTGTTGATGTCTTCAATGCTTTCAAACTCATCGTGCGGCAATTCTTCCTTTGGCGAAAAAACATTGGGATGAAGACCATTAAAACACTCAATATAGCAGATGAACTTAAATCCCTTGATCCACTCATCGGCACCCAAAAGATTGAAATTGGTAGCACTGATAAAGTAGATCGGCTCTTCATTGCGGTGAAAAAATCGCCTAATATCAGACAAGCCTTTTAATGGTTTCACTTCGTTCTTCTTTTTAGCCATGGTATTTTAAATTTAAAATTAAATAATTGGTTATCGTGAGTTCAGGATTCAATTTTTGCAATTGATGATGAAACGTGAGGCTTGTTCAAAGAAAGATGTAAGAGGATAGTTCGATATTCTAATTTTGTCATACCGGACCCTGATCCGGTATCTCCAAACATAGTGTAAAGTAGTGGAGATTCTGACATCGAGTTCAGAATCGACATCCTTTTTGGACAGCGTCAGACTCTTTTCCTCAATTTCTGCTATTGAACTCATGTTTGTTAATTCTTTTTTTCTGTTGTTTGTATTTCAGCTTCAACTTGTTGAGACTTTTTTTACTGAGTACATCCTCTTTAAAAACTTTAAGTCCCAGTTCAGGCCGGTACCCATGAATCTCCTTCACATCCAGCGCCAACAAAAACCGAACAATCTCTTCGCTGATCACCTGCCCCGGTACCAGTACAGGAAACCCTGGCGGATAGGGAATTACAAACGTTGTTGATACAAGTCCGCGTCCGTTTTCCATCACATCCAGACATTGATTAAGAGGAATGTATTCACAATTATCCTGCTGATAGGCCAGAAAATAGGCCTGCCGGATATCACCTCCGGGAACACCCGGAACCGCCTGAAATGATTCATGAAAATGACTGAAATCGGGAAGCGGCGGCACATCCTCCATCAAAGATTTTACCCGCTTATCTACAATTTCTTTCTCTTTTTTATTGAGGGAGCGATCCTCTTCCTCCAATTTTTCTGCAATATCCAACAAGGTATTAATCAGGTAAGCTACACTCCCCCGGGTGGTCCCGATACTGGTCATAAAAAGAATGGAGTTACGCGAGGTCTTATTGATCTGGATATTATACAGATCCATCAGGTATTCATTTTTAAAGGTGTCGCCATCAATGCCCGACAGTCCGACAGACAGGCGTAATCTTTGTTGGATCCAAAACAAATTCATCGTGTTCCCATGCGTCCTCCATCCGGTTCCATCCTCCCTTGATCGTGTATAATATTCATCCAGACCCGAAGAGCGAAATTCATTGGGTATAAAATCCTTAACCGTAAGGACACGAAAATATTTGTGGAGAAGCGGATGGTCATGAATTTTAGCCCGGATTGACATTGCCAGTTCAAGGCTTTTTTCACCAAGTTCATATCCCTCGAATTGTACCTGGCGCCGACCGGCATCCAATGATGCAAGAATTTGGTAATTGGGAGATGTGGAAGTGTGTGTCATATAGGCTTCCTGGAAACTATCAGAGGCCAGACGCCCGAACTCTTCATCCCAAATATGAATCATGGAACCCTGGCGAAAACTGGTCAGCGTTTTATGCGTACTCTGCGTAGCATAGACCCGAATTTTTACCTGATCGGGATCGGGCATAAGCGGAATATCATCCTTGCCAAGTGAATCGATATGTTCTTTGTATTTCTTTCGATACAATTCTGTCCGGTATTTTTGATACAGCTTGTTCGCTGTAAACATGCCGGTACGTTGCTTGTAGGTATATGTAAAACCCGCAAAGGCAAACCAGGCTTCATCCCACAAAAATATCATATCCGGTTTAATCGCCAGCACTTCTTCCATCACTTTTTCCACGTTATACACGAGGCCGTCGAACGTACAGTTCGTTAGCAATAACATCTTCACTTTATCTAAACGGCCTGCCTTTTTAAGATCCAGCAGTGTTTCCTTGATTTCATGGAGCGGAACGGCGCCATACATGCTGTATTTTTCGATGGGATAGGAATCGAGGTAGACCGGAAGCGCCCCGGCCAGAACCAGTCCGTAGTGATGCGATTTATGGCAATCCCTGTCGATTAATACCAGGTCGCCGGGTTCAACAAGGGCTTGCTGAACAATTTTGTTAGAAGTTGACGTGCCATTGGTTACAAAAAAATGTTTCTCGGGCACCATACGCTTTGGCGGCCATCTCCTGAGCTTCTTTTAAAGTACCTGTAGGCTGGAGAAGCGAATCCAGTTCGCCGCTTGTTGAGGAGGTTTCAGCCAGGCAAATGTTCCGCCCATAAAAATCACCAAAGTCCCTGATCCAGCGGGATTTGAATACAGAATTTCCCCTGGAAATCGGCATGGCATGAAATACCCCAACCGGTTTTTTGCTGTACCCCTTTAAAGCCGTATAAAATGGTGTTTTATATCGCTCACGAATTCCGCGGAGTATGGCAAGATGCAGTTCCTGGATATCATCCTTACGGTAAAATATATCGACGGAAATTTTTGATCGTTGAATCCTTCAGATTTTGAAGGGCCGTATCTGTTACATAATAGACATCCAGTTCGGGGCGAAATTGCTTAACGCATTTTCCAAGAAGGGGGCCCAGTTCCTCCTCTGCATTGGATGAGTAATCCTGTTTAATTATCTGTCCCAGGAAAGGCCGGAGAAGGTTCACTTATATTTTCTGATTCATAAGGCGGGGCATAGCGAATGACCACAGACTGTATGTTATAGTTAACAAGCAGTGCAATCAGGGCATCCTGGAACGAGCGTTGCACGGTAATGCCATAAACCAATTGCTCATCCATATCTTCGAGCTCGCGGGTTTTACTTCGCAATGCCTGCTCTTCATTTTTTGACAAATCATCTACAAACAGTACTTCAAAATAATTCTTCCGGGAATCCCATTGCGATCGTTTGTTCTCTTGGCTCTCACTTTCATCTTCCTCGTCATTACTGGTAAATTTGGAATTGCTTCGGTAGGAGTCACTTACAAGTTGACGTACCAGATCTGACACCTTTCCGTGAGCGGCAACAAACTCCTCTCTTTCAAGTGCTTTCCCAATATTTAACACCCTGTTTTTTCCAGGAAACGCATAATACTGTTCGATGGATGCAAGGTTTTCAACCAAAGAAAGCGCCTCTTTTTTATACTTCTGAATCTCATTCACATCGCCGTCGGCAGATTGAATGGCCTGAACTTCTGAGCGTAACGTATTCCACAAATCAATTCTGAGTTGTGCAACGTTAAAATAAGGAGTAGTTTTTTGTTTACTGGCTGCCATCATTTTCTTTTTTAGAATTATTAACAATCACATTTTACACACTGCTTCCGATCTAATTTTTCAAAAAAGTCTCACATTTTTGAAATCTATTCCCCTTATAAAATCAATAATCCCAATCATTTAGTTTCCTGTTGAACCAGTATATCAGTCAGACGGTCGTTTATATTCAGTTGTATCTTCCGTCGTTTTTAGGCTCTTTTCCTGCATTTTCAAATCTTTTAATTCGCTCACTCTCGAAGGTTTTTGAAGGGGGCCCAGTGACTCCAGATATTCATGTTTTGCTCCATTCTGGTAAATCGTAAAATCTCCGATATGATCACGAAAGCTTTTCAGGGGCTGACCCAATCGCAAAATTCCCAGCTCGCGGCTCCGTTTTACTTTCTCAAGGTTGATTTCGATGGGATAAGCTCTTCTATGGTTTCTGCCTGATAGTGAACCCTGCCATCGGGACCACAAATAATAGAACGGCCGCTTCCACCGGACCCGAGTCCGTTGATATCAAAAAAGTAACACTGGTTGGTTGCAGCCGATGCCCTGGCAATAGAGAGCTCGATGTCTCTGTCGATTGTACCGGTGAGAGTAGGATGTAAAATCACCTCAGCGCCCATCACCGCCAGCGTTCGAATGGTTTCTGGAAACCACATATCGTAACAGATGGAAACCCCAAATTTCCCGACTTCGGGCACATCAAACACACAAAATTCCTTGCCCGGTGTTACACCCGCTTCATAGGGATAGAAGGGAAACATTTTACTATAACGGGCCACAACTTCGCCAGCGGGATTGTACACTGAGGCCGTGTTATATACTTCCTCACCCCTCTGTTCAAAGATAGATCCAGGAAGCAGCCATATACCGTGCTTTTTAGCCATCTTTTTCATCTCAAGCTCAAAAGGACCGTCTATTTCCTGAGCGTTGTGAATCAATGGCCCATATGCGCACAGTTCACTGAACACCACCATCTCCACCCACGGGTAGAGATTCATGAGAATATCCAGTTTTACCTTCATCATCTCCACGTTGGAATGAGTGGCGGATACATTCATCTGAACACCGGCAATTGCAAATGGTTTCATGCTTTTACCCCGCAGGCTTTCAGAGTTTCTTCTTCAAGAATGTTGCAGTCCCTTTTCAAGCTGATCGTCACTAATAACCAGCGGCGATAATATTCGGAGCACATTTTTATGCGTTCCTGCACTTAACAAAACAAGTCCTCGCTCTGCACATGCTTTTACAATGTTCCCGGTAATTTCGCCATCCGGCTGACGGGGATCTCCGTTTTTAACAAACTCGACGGCAAGGAAGGCTCCAAGCCCTCTTACATCTCCAATCTGAGGGCACTTGTCCTGAAGTTTCTCCAGCCGTGCTCGTATAATTTTACCTACTTCCACTCCCCGCTTATTCAGGTCGATCTCCTTCATATACTCGATAGTTGCCAGTGCAGCGGCACAACAGACGGGATTCCCGATATAGGTTCCGCCAATGGTTCCGGGCGCTGCGGCATCCATCACCTCTTTTTTACCCAATACAGCCGCGATTGGCATTCCAGATCCCAAAGATTTGGCATAGGTGGAGATATCGGGTGTAATTCCATAATTCTGCCAGCTGGCCCAGTTTCCCGTTCGCCCGAAACCGCTCTGTACTTCGTCAAAAATCAGCATAATTCCGTGCGCATCGCAGAACTTCCGCAGGCCTTCCAAATATTTTGCAGGGGCCGGATTAATCCCGCCTTCGCCCTGCACCGGTTCAATGATAATGGCAGCCAGGTTATCAGGGTCAACCACATTTCGTGAACTTTCATGGAGCCGCTTTAGCTCATGGTTCACAAATTCGTCCATATCTCCCTTTCGGTTATACCGATAATAATTCGGAAATGGCAGCCGGTACACTTCAGGTGCAAACGGCCCGCAATTGCGTTTATAATCGATTTTACTGGTTAAAGTCATGGCCATCATTGTTCTCCCATGGAAAGCTCCCGTATAACAAAGAACCGCCTGACGTTTCGTAGCCTGACGTGCTATTTTGATCGCATTTTCCACCGCCTCCGCTCCGGTGCTAACCAGCATCGCTTTGGTCTCTTTACCATGAGGCAAAATTTCTATCAGTTTTTCACAGAGTTCCAGATACGGTTCGTAGGTAACCACATTAAAACTGGTATGAATATACTTCGCAGCCTGTTCCTGGATAGCCTCTACTACAGATTCGGGACAGTGGCCTGCATTTACCACTCCGATCCCTCCGGCAAAATCGATCCACTCTTTTCCGTCCACGTCAGTAATAGTAGCCCCGTATGCCGATGCAACTGTCGCCGTATTAAATACTCCAACACCATTTGCCACAACGGCTCGCCGGCGTTCAAGTAACCTTTCGGATTCCGATTTACGGCTTGATTTTAATTTATCAATCACTTCCTTAATCATAATTCACTTTTTTAAAATTTCTGTACACAAATGAAAGTTTCATTTGAAAATATATTCGGGTTTATTCTGCAGCAATAAATGTTAATACTTTATAAACATTTAAAAGCCGTAAAGCTCATTTAGATAGAGTAACTTGTTCTCTCCTGCTACAGTCCCGGTTTAGAGTCAATAGATTTCACCCTCTCATAAACTCTCTCCTTATAAGCTTATTGTATCCTATTCAACAAGATTAAACGGCTCGCTTCGCTATCTCTGGGTATGTAGTTATACCCGAATGCTTTCCATAGTTCACGAATGTCTGCCGGAAGCACTACAATTAATCTGGCTAAAAGGATGACTGCCGTGAAGCTTAATTTTAACACCCTGCTTACTTTCGTCTTGCTATACACAGAGAATAAAATCAGCCCCCGTTGGGAAAGGTGACAACCAAAGTAAGAAAAAAACTCTTCAAACCATCACTATAACTTAATTTTTCTTTTAAAAAAGACTTTTTTGGCGGCAGTCATCTGAAGTAAACGGTATTATTGACTGCTATCCCACTGCATGTTATTACTCTTCTAATGGTTTAAATTGTTTGAAATTCCTACATCTTCTCGCAATTACTCCTTACCTTAAGCGTTTGTAAAATTTCAGAAAAACTATTACAGATGTTTAACCCCACCGAAGCGGACGAGAGAAAGTACCTGGACGAAATCATAGAAAAGCTTGAAGATGCCTACATCAATGTTGATGAAAATGTAAACCGGCAGCATAAAGAACTTCAGGAGCAGAAAAACTATCTCTATGAAAATAAAACCGGAATGGATGCCGCGGAAAAAGCATCTATCAAACAGTCGGTGAATATGCAGGCAATATCCGGTGAAGCAGCTGTGGCTTACAAAGAGCGGCTCAAAAAACTGATCAAAACTCCCTATTTCGGCAGAATTGATTTTAAGGAGGTGAACGAATCAAACGCCGATCCCATCTATGTGGGTATTCACTCTTTTTTTGATGAGGAAGAAAATGAAAACCTGATCCACGACTGGCGCGCACCCGTTTCAAGTATGTTTTATGATTTTGAACCGGGACAGGCCTCATTTGAAGCTCCCACCGGTACACGGGAAGGAGAGATTGAACGGAAGCGTCAGTTCCGCATCATTGACGGAGAGATGGAGATGATGCTGGAATCGGATCTCTACATTCGTGATGATGTGCTGCAGAAAGAGCTGAGCCGTTCCGCCGATGACAAGATGAAGAACATTGTTGCCACTATTCAGCGGGATCAAAATGCAATTATTCGGAATGAGACCTCTCCGGTTTTGATTATCCAGGGTGTTGCCGGTTCAGGTAAAACCTCCATTGCACTGCACCGAATTGCATTTCTGTTGTACCGGTTTAAAGATTCGCTCACATCGCGGGATATTATGATCATCTCTCCCAATAAGGTGTTTTCAAACTATATATCGAACGTACTTCCGGAGTTGGGAGAAGATACTATTCCCGAAATGGAGATGGAGGAGTTAGCGAATCGTGTGCTGGGTGACAAATATAAATTCGAAGGTTTTTTCGACCAGGTAAATAAGCTGCTGGAAGACCACGATCCCAACTTTATTAAACGTATTGAATATAAAGCAACGTCAGATTTTCTTTCGAAACTAAATAACTATGCAGCATGGCTTAAACGAAATCGTTTCCAGGCTCATGATATTAAGATCCGTTTTAAAACGATCTCTGCCCGGTATCTCCGCCAGCGCTATAATGCAAATTCTCAGCTGCCGCTAATGCGAAGACAAACCGCCATTGCAACAGATGTGATCAATAAAGCAAAGCGCGAATTTAAATACACGCTGAAAAAGGAAGAGAAAAAAGAGATTCGCAAACAGGTAAAAGCGATGATGGGCAGCGATAATCTGCGGGTCCTCTATAAAGGTTTTTATGACTGGCTGGAAAACCCTGAGATGTTCCAATACGCCAAACGATCTACGTTTGAATATTCCGATCTGTTTCCCCTCATGTATCTAAAAATACAACTTGAGGGAGTTGATTCATTTGGCAAAGTAAAACACCTTATTGTAGACGAAATGCAGGATTATACGGCTGTACAATACGCTGTTCTTTCCCGCTTATTTCCCTGCAACAAAACAATTTTGGGAGATGCGAATCAGAATGTAAATCCATACAGTTCTACCTCTTCTGAAGATATTCAAAATATATTTTCTGAATCAGATGCTGTAACACTGACCAAGAGCTATCGCTCTACATATGAGATTACAAAGTTTACGCAACAGATCTCTCCCCGGGCTGATGTAGACCCGGTTGAGCGATACGGTGAGGAGCCTGTGGTTTTAGCTTTTGATAAAACAAGAGATGAACATAAAGCCATTCTGGAAAACGTCAGGGAATTTGAAGCCTCCGATCAAAATACTCTGGGAATACTGTGTAAAACACAAAAACAGGCTAAAAAACTGCATCGTTATCTGAAGAAACACACAGAAAACATTCACCTGCTTTCACCGGGAAGCAATGTCCTGGAATCCGGAGTTTTGATTACAAGCTCCCACCTGGCAAAAGGACTCGAATTCGACCGGGTAATTGTACCGTATGTGGATCATAAAAATTATAAAACCGAAGTAGATCGGAGCATGCTTTACATCGCTTGTACACGAGCGATGCACAAGCTTATGGTAACACACACAGGTTCAGTAAGTTCGTTTATTGAATGATAAGAGTGTGAGTCATTTAATAGGCTTTTTAAAACCGAGTGAGTCATCCTGAACTCGATTCAGGATCTCCACTCATAAAAAAAGCTTGGTGATTCTGAATCAAGTTCAGTACGTGTTTAGCGCGTGAAAGACTCCTTGTTCCAGGCCATTCATTGTTTCGCCCTCCCCACCCCCCCGCGGGAAGGGGCGAAGGGTGGGGCGAAGGTCTGTGCCGAGATGGCTTTTTTCGTCTGTCAGATCGCTAAACAGGTACCAAGTTCAGAATGACACTGGGTTTGAATTTTGCAAAGTCTCTTAAAGATGAAATTACATTAAGCACATTTCACACATTTTGTAGTCCAGGGCATAAACTTAAGACGGCCAAGGGGTATAGAGTCTCCACATTTAACACAAGTTCCGTAGTTACCCTTTTCCAATTTTTCCAAAGCCCGCTGCAGTTTTTGGAGACGGCTCTTTTGCTCCCTTAATGCGGCATCATTAATCGTTTTATTGTTGATGGCGTCCATCCGGGACAGACGTCCGTAAGCAGCATCGGGTTGAATCGGTTTCGTTAACTCCTTCAACTGCTCAATTTCCTGTTCGGTGTCCTCGATTTTTTCAAGGATCACCTGCTTCATCTCTTCTTGTTCTGAAGAATCCATAAGTTTTGTTACTCTACATTAATTAACTGATCCGTTAAGATATAACGATAGTATTGATATCTAAATTTTTAAATGCTTTTTGTATTGATTCCCGATAATTGATTCACCCTAACGAAGAATATAATTTAACTACAGTAAGAAATCTCCCCTCTGAATCATCTATAAGACTCTTTATAAAACAATGAAAGTCTCATTCGATGATTTACACATACCGGAATCCAGAACTTGGAGGACAGATTCTGCTGGCTGATCAGGAGGCAGATCTTCACCCATATAATAAAAGCGATTTTTTTAAAGTGATCTGGAATCGGGGGCCAGACTTTCCATTTGAAGCTGACGGACAACGTATCTCCCTTAAAAAAGATCAGTTGATCTGCCTCACCCCGCTTCAAAACCCCGACTATTCAACCTTTGACGGCGAGTACTTTATACTGCTGTTTAACCGTGAATTTTACTGTATTCACGAAAATGATGATGAAGTATCATGCGAAGGCTTACTCTTTTGGGGATCTTCTGAACGGCCGGTAGTTCAGCTAAATGAAGGGGAGAAACCTAAATTTGAAACTCTGTTCCAGGTCTTTAAAGATGAACTGAACACCCGTGATAATATCCAGGGCGAAATGCTGAGAATGCTTTTAAAACGGCTCATCATTAAAAGTACCCGGCTGGCCCGTAAACAGTTCTTTCCTGAAAATTTAGGTAAAAAAAATACTGAGCTGATACGACAGTTCAACATCCTGGTTGAACAACATTTTAAAGAGCACCACCAGGTAAAAAACTATGCCGATATGCTGCATAAATCACCAAAAACATTATCAAATGTATTTGCAGCAGCCGGCCAAAAAACCCCTCTGGAGATGATCCATTATCGCCTGGTGATGGAAGCCAAGAAGAACCTTTTAAACACTCATAAGTTTGCGAAGGAGGTCGCCTTTGAACTGGGGTTCGAGGAACCGGCCCATTTTAGTCGTTTTTTCAAGAAAGAAACAGGAATGTCCCCCTCAGCTTATCGTAAAAAAAGTGCAAAACAGTAAATAAGGGAAGAATTGGTAAGTATACGGGAAAACCGGTCATTCGCATGCCCGCAGTATTCATGTATCATCATAGCGAATTGAAAACAGAACTAAATCATAAAACGCTATGAAAAAACTAAACTGGACGAAGGCAATTATTGCCGGAGTTTTAGGTACCATTTTGTTTGATATTGTAGGACTCATCTTTACAGGACAGTGGTGGGATATTCCCGGGCTGCTCGGACAAAAAACAGGACTTGGATTTGTCTATGGAATCTTTGGTCACTACGGAAACGGGGTACTGCTTGCTATTCTCTATAGTGCCATCGCACCGCATCTGTGGGGTCCGCATTGGGTACGCCCGTTCATCTTTGTGACGGCTGAAACGATCGCCCTGGTATGGCTCTTTATGCTGCCGTTACTTGGCGCCGGAGTTGCAGGGTTGAATCAATCCGCCATGACACCTGTGGTGACACTGCTGCGTCACTTTGCATTTGCAATTCCACTCATTTTCCTGGTTAATCAGGATTTGAAAGGGCCTGAAAAAACAATTTCTGACTAACTCAAATTCGTGATAAGGAAATTCCCCCTTTGAAGGGGGGAAAGAATCAACAAAGTTGATTCAGGGGGATGACCAAACGAACCTTATTTGAAATCACATTTGAAAATCAAAATCATGTCTTATGAAATCATCCCCCATTGCCCCCTTCAAAGGGGGACAATCCTCAACAAATGACTATCTCGAAATCGCGACAACTAAAACAAAGCATTTTTAATCCTCAAATAAAACCAAATAAACCATTATGAACTTTACAATCTATACTACAGAAAACGCACCTGAAGAATCGAAACCTTTACTAAATGCAGCCAAAGAGAACTTTGGGTTTGTTCCCAACTTACTTGGCGAATTTGCAGAGGCTCCTGCCGTGTTGGAAGGATACCTCAAACTCAACGAGATTGTTGGAAAAACCAGTTTCAGTGCAGAAGAACAGCAGTTGGCCATTTTGACCGTCAGCATTGAAAATGAATGCCACTACTGCTCAGCCATTCACTCAACCATTTTGAAAAATCAGTTAAATGTAGATCGTGAGATTGTTGATGCGGTACGAAATGGTGAATCTGTCCCCCATGAAAAGTATAACGCACTGGTAACCTTCGTTAGAGCCGTTATAAATAAACGCGGTTTCGTGGATGATTCCGAGATAGAGGCATTCATTGACGCCGGATATACAAAGCAAAATGTGTTGGAGATAAACCTGATTGCTGCACTTAAAACGATTAGCAACTACACCAATCACATCGCAGATACACCGCTCGATGAAGCTTTTGAGGCTGAGAAAATTGAGTTTTCTGCTGTGTAGATAACGATCTTCACAACTGTAACTTCCTAAGCCCGGTTCAGATCGAATCGGGCTTTTCTATTTATCTTACAGCAACAAGCTTAATCTCTACTTTCGCATCTCTTGGTATTCTTGACACCTCCACCACGCCTCTTGCCGGACGGCCTTCTAAAAAGTATTCGGCATAGATTTCGTTGAAAGCTGAATAATCATTAAGATCACTGAGATACACATCAACGGAAACAACATCATTCATTGTAAAACCGGCTTCTTCCAAAACAGCTTGCAGATTGTGGAGTGCCTGCCGGGTCTGCGATTCAAGGTCCTCACCCACCAATTCTCCGGATTCCGGTACAAGTCCAATTTGCCCAGCCGCATAAAGCGTATTCCCAACCAGAATTGCCTGGCTGTAGGGGCCAATAGCAGCCGGTGCGTTTTTTGTTTGAATGATGGTTCGGTCAGGTGGTTCTTTCACGCATGAGAGTATAGGCGAAAAGTAAGAACTGATGCAGATTAAGAAGTCTTGTTTTGTATGACATTTTAAGATGTTATTGTCATAAAGCCAGCTGCAGAATCGCTTGTGAGAACGCAGATGCTTTTTTGAGACTATTTGAAACTTTGCTGATACTTCTGCTGCCTCTCCGCGGTTTCCTATATTCCATTTTCCAGTACGTTTTGCATGGCAGCACTAAACCGGTCCAGCTCTTCCATGGTTGTATACACGCTGGGTGTGACCCGAATCCCTTCAAACTCTGGATGCATAATCGGTGTAACCAGTATATGATGCTCATCCCACAAATAATTCGACAGATCTCTGCTATCCACTCCTCTGATCTGTGCTGTAGCAATGCCGCAGGCATAGTTCGGATCGCGGCTGGTGTGAAGGATAAAATTTTCATGATCGATGAGCCGGTCCACCCACACATCGGTCAGGTATTTCATGCGGGCACCTTTTCGTTCCGGGCCGATGGTTTGATGAAAAGTCAACGCCTCGGCAATGGCGAGAAAATTGGCAATGGGATGGGTACCGATCTCTTCGAACTTACGGATGTCGTCCTCTTTCTGCTCGGGGGCCGCCATCAGAGGCCACAGATCTTTGATTTTATCTTTCTTCACATAGAGCATTCCCGATCCGATAGGTGCAAAGAGCCACTTGTGCAGGCTTGTTGCATAGTAATCGCAGTCCAGATCGGAGTGGTCAAAATCCCAGTGGGCGTAGGAATGAGCTCCATCCACAATGACCGGAATTCCCTTTTCGCGAGCCATGTTTACCACTTTTTTTACAGGCAGAATCTGTCCTGTAATATTGATGATGTGGCACATCAGTATCAGTTTTGTTTTTGGTGTGATATTCTCCTCAAACAATTGGACAATCTCGTCGTCATCTTCGGCTGGAATCGGCAGTGAAAACTGTTTCAGTTTGATCCCCTCCCGCCGCTCTCGTTGTTTAAAGGTATTGATCATTCGCGGGTAGTCGTGCGTGGTGGTCAACACTTCATCGCCTTCCTTCAGATCAAACCCAAACTGACAGATTTGTAATCCCTCGGAAGCATTTCTGGTGATCGCGATCTCTTCTGGATCTACTCCAAAATTACCGGCGAGGCGCTGCCTGACCGCCTCTTTCTGCGGTTCCAACACCTTCCACATGGTATAAACCGGAGCCTCGTTCATGTAATCCAGGTGACGTTTCATGGCTGCCTGCACCATTTCAGGAGCCGGACTCACGCCCCCGTTATTCAGGTTGATCAGACTCCGGTCAACCGTAAACGCATGTTGAACCGTGCGCCAAAAATCCTCATTTCGGGCGATCTCCTCAGGGTTGCCCGAAAACTGCTTTAAATCGTTTGCAACTGTTGCTGTCTTTTCCGGATTCAGAAACGGGACGGCTGTTAATGCCGCTGCCGTGCCGCCCATTCGTTTTAAAAATTCTTTTCTGTTGATCATACACACCCAATTATTTTGATTTCTCTCAAATAACAAAATGATGGGCAGATGTGAAAGATTTTTAAATTAGTTGATGCTTTATGCTTTTTTTAAATCCCAACTTGTTCCTTGATTGAATTACCTCCCTGCAACCCTCGCCTCGGGACTTCTGAACTGAAATTTCTCCAGCCCTGATTCTGACGTGAATGTGATTTCAAAAGGGGTAGCTTCGATTTCAGAAATCTGATCCGTCGGAAGCGCTAAAACCTCTCCGCTTGTTCGGCCTTTTATAATATCATTACCTGCATTTTCAATGGTTACACTTCCCGACTGAAAACCGGTTATTACTGTTGGAAATGGTTCCCCGGAAACCAGACCATACATTTGAAACGAGTTCGAATGTTCTGCTAATTCTTCTTCACTCATCGACCGTAGAACAGATCTTTCAGGCCGGTTTTTTACATCAAATGTTGCTACACCGGGTAACCCTTTCAAGGGCCTGACGAGAAAAAAAGTTGTGTTTTCATCCTCCGCCGTTACAACAATTACAAGGTCTCCCTCATCATTCACTTTCCATGCGCTTCTGGCTGATATTTCCCGGTCATCAAATTGAATAGTACCGCTGCCCATCTCACTCAGTTCTCCATCCCGAAGCATTGAAACGATAAAAAGCGGACCTGCAAAGTTATCAACCTGCGATGCAGAAACAACCGGCAGATCTTCAAACTTATGCATGGGCACTGGAGGTGTTGCCCGTACATTTTTCAATCCAACCGTCCACTCCTCATCCTCAACTATAAGCTTACTTTTTACCAATCCGCCTTTGTCCTTTATCTTGTCGAGCATTGTTGAGATCACAAGATCATTAATCGGGGAGAGATTATAGGGTGGTATTCGTTTCTCTTTAAATGGTGCGTAGTGAAATGGAAGTGGAGTGAAGGGCATCTCCTCAGACAGCCAAAGTTGAAACTGGTAGTTCATTTCATCCCGTGACGTCTCCTCTCCATCAGGATTAAAATCCGTCTTTTCAAAACGTACCTCTACCTCATAAATAGTGGCCGGGAATCCCTGTATCGTCTCCTGCTGACCCGTATCTTCAACATGTACCGTCAAATTATCTACACTCCAGCTCGATTCTCCTGGTTCATCTACCGCTTTCGTTAAATCTTCATCAACATATCGCTCTCCCATTTCAGGCAAAATATCCTCCCAAACCTCTATAAATTTTGTTCCTATCTCCATTTCCCAGTGCTGAATCTTACCCGTACGGGCGTTGGTCATCGGACCGGAGATCAGATTACCCGGAAGATAATCGCTGTCATCAAACTCCGGATCAACGATGGGAGTTGTTGAAATTGTTTGTCTTTCTATGATAGATGTACCGTCG
This sequence comes from Balneolaceae bacterium, assembly GCA_034521495.1. Lineage (NCBI taxonomy): Bacteria > Pseudomonadati > Balneolota > Balneolia > Balneolales > Balneolaceae > Balneolaceae bacterium. Next base: position 106,389 of record JAXHMK010000018.1, on the reverse strand, counting down.
GCAGATACCCGAATCGTTATCTCCATCTCCTCATTGCAATTCGGACAAAGGTATGGGAATTGATAAATCATTGGGGGCTCCACCGGTTGGGCTGAAACGGTAACTGCAGCAAGAAAAAAGACGAAGAATAGCGATTGAAGGGTGCGCATAGGATTTGGAAATTGAATTATATGGATTAAGGATTAAATCATTTGTTTGAAGCGACTTCTGAACACAAATGTGTTTCTTAATTTAGTTTTATTAACAGAAAAAATTTGATTCAACTGTCGGTGAATTCACTATTATATACGATAAGGGAACATCAATCAGTTCATAAAAGGGTAATCTTGCACTGATTTTAAATAGTGTTTCTAAGAAAACGTCAAACTCTGTGTTCCTCTTCGTAATTTAATTCCGGAAACAGCAGAGCCTGCCTTCCGTCAGGAAGGTCTGGTGGGCAAAAATCGAACAAACTCAGATGAATCGAATGCGTTCCTTTTTGGAACGCTTGGTAAGATGCGTTTGGGTGTATGCGCGTGCCCTCGACTGGCGTAAATGTTAAGCGAAAGCGTCGCTTATGTCCCTTACCCTTTGCAAAAAGAATGGCACAAGTGACATCCTTGTCTTACTGATTGTAGAGAAATTTTTGTAGCAAGAGATGATCTAACTTTATTCCAATTTAAAATTTGAAATACCGGATTTAACACTTGCGCCAGGCAGGGAGATAAACTTTATTTGCGGGCACGAGCGAGACGCTCGCGCCATCAAAAGCTTTATAAATCCCATCAGACGGTTGTTTTTTCCGTCAGATGGGTAACGTAACAGTGTGTTAACTCATCCCTTTTCTACTAATCTTTTTATCACACATCAAAGTTTATCCTTATCCACAACCTCTTCCAGCACCTCGCGGCTGATTCCCAGTTTCACTTCCATCTCTTCGAGAGTGATATTCTTGGTTTCCGGCATCAGTTTCCAAACGAAGAGAAGTTGCAGGAACATCATGAATGCAAAGAAGGAAAAGATCTGGGCTCCCGAAAATGTACTCAGAACTGTCGGGGTGATCAGTGCAATAATTGCGGCAAAAATCCAGTGTGTACTTGATCCCAGAGACATCCCGTAATCCCGTACGGCATTGGGGAAAATCTCAGAAATGAATACCCAAATCACGGCTCCCTGTCCAATGGCATGAGATGCGATAAAAGCACACAGAAATGCAACCACAATCACGCCTTCTGCACCGGTATAAAATGCCCACGCAACACCCAATAACGAGCCGATATATCCAAAAGAGCCGATGTACATCAGCAATTTTCGCCCGGCTCTGTCGATCAGGTACATTCCAATAAGAGTAAAAATCAGGTTCACAACTCCGATCGGTACAGAGGCTCCCAAAACATCACTGGCAGCAACTCCGGCTTGTTCAAAAATCCGCGGAGCGTAGTAGAGAATAAAATTCACCCCTGATAATTGGTTGAAAAAAGCGAACAAAAACGCCAGCATAATGGGAAAGTTGAACCGCCCGGAAAAGAATTTTGATGCTTCCGGATCACTCGAAACGGAACTCTTAATCTCCGTCATCATCTTCTCGATATTCGCTTTAGGATTAAGCTGCTTCAATATCTTTTTGGCGGTCGATTCATCATTTTGTTTGATAGCTAACCAGCGGGGACTCTCAGGAATACCAATCACAAAAAGTGCATAGATTGCAGCCGGAATCGCTTCAACTCCCAACATCCAGCGCCAGGCGTTTTCACCCAGGCTCGTTCCAATCCAGTAGTTAGACAGGTAGGCAATCAATATTCCGAATACAATGTTGAACTGGTATAAAGCTACAAGCTTGCCGCGATTATTTGCAGGGGTTATCTCTGAAATGTAGATCGGTGCTGCTACAGATGAGGCCCCCACACCTAATCCGCCAATAAAACGGGAGATGGAAAAAATGTACGGGTCAGGTGCTAAACCGGAACCCAACGCCGACAATAAATATAGAACCCCTATCCAAAAAAGTGTTTTTCGTCTTCCGTATTTATCACAAGGAATGCCTCCAAAGATAGCTCCGATTACGGTGCCCCAAAGCGCCATCGACATAATGAACGTCCCGTGAAAAAGATCACTCATTTGCCAGAGTTCCTGGATCGGCTGATCGGCACCGGAAATGACGATGGTATCAAATCCAAAAAGAAACCCAGCCAGCGAGGCTGCAATGGCAGACAATGCAATAGATTTTGTTTTGATCATATTTTATATCGTTCGTTAGCAATTATTTTTCATAGGGATCTCCCCTTCAGGGGAGTCCGCCTTTAGGCGGGAGGGGTGTACAACCCTTTTGTCTTACAATCATCAGACCAGTAAATTTGCTGGATTATTACAAACAGTCTGTGTACTCATCCTATGACTCTGTAAAATTATTCATTCCATAAAAAGCATAGTATAAACAATCGAGATCATAAAAAAAGCCCTTCCATAATTATGAAAAGGCTTTTCCAATATCATCCCTGTTGAGTTATTTAATGAGTGTGGTAATGGTTCCAATAATGGGAAGCGGTTTTTCCCGGTCATTTACAACATTTAGTATTCCCAACACCATACAAACAAGGCCGTAGATCCACACAATCGGATAAATGAGCAATCCGATCAGAATAACAGTTAATATACTTGCAGCCGTATTTCCAATAATCAGGAAAAGTAATAGCAGCAGTTGTTGGTTCGCATGATATTTGGCAAAAGTGTTGTCTTTTGCCTCCGTTACTAACGGCAGGAAAAACAGAATTGGGAAAATATATCCTATAATTCCAAACAGCCTTACCTGGCTTACATCAGCTTCGCCTGAAGTAGTACTTTGTTTTTCTTCAGGAAATTCATCGGGTTTATTTTTTTCTTCCATGTCAGTTTTTATATGTGATTAATAATGATCTGCTGCGGATTAAATTCCTTTCGGGTTTGGCCCATATACATTCGCGCCGGGTTCACTATCCTGAACGTAGAAGTAGATCAGCACGATTAAACCAATAATGGGAATCAATCCAATCAAAAGCCACCATCCCTCTTTTCCAATATCATGGAGTCTGCGAACCCCAACTGCAATACTTGGAAGAATAATGGCAAGACTAAACAGTGTACCGATGAACCCGAACCCCATTCCAATCATACTATCCAGAACTGCAAGAATAACAGAAATTACAAAGTTAACCAATGTAAAGGTCCAAAACTCCTGTCTCCGGGCTCGGCCGGAAAATTCCACATACTTACTCAGTGCTTCTATATACCATTTTTTAATCTCTTCAATGTCCATACTGTCCCTGTTATAATGTTTTGTTGATTAGTTATTAATTTACTTAAACCGATAATGGTTAATTCATGTTAAAATATCAACTCATTATATCTTCTAATTTAACGAAAGAAGCTGAAAAGCGTACTAACTGTTCAGGAAAATACTTTGAAAACTAAACGTTATACCTCCTTTCAGTGTTAATGAGGCAATTTCGTCTCAACTGGTTTAGATGATGACATCTTTAAATCAATGAGTCTGCAATGAATACTATTACTTTTATCAATGCGTATTTAAAACTTTTTATGATTCATGAAGATTAAATTTATCCATGGAACCGGCATTATTGAGGGCTTTGCAGAAGCAATCATTTGTTTTCGACTTCATTCGTCGTACCTCCTCATTGCGCTCAAACTGACGTCCTATTGAGCGCAGCGGAGCGAAGTCGAAATATATCCGGTATTTCAAAGCCCTCATTATTGATAATCTTTTTAGAATGAATCTTTTTTTCTATGAGATATCAATAGCAGAGGTTAAATTTAACCCCAATAAAAGTATCCGTTTTTTTTAAATCAATCCTTTTAAACCCGATATTGCATCTAAAGTTCATCCAAGCAGAATATTTGAAATGAAATTTTTTTCCAAACCAGTTACTTACCTCCTCTTTCTCACAATTTTTATTTTTTCTTCATGCTCTACCAGCGATCAGGTTCAGGAACCATCCCGGGATCTGGAGACACTTGTTAACCAACTTGAGCGTCCTCTTCCCTACCCGGTACACCCTCCGGCATCGTATCAAATGGCTGTAAATAATGGTACCCGAACCGAAACAGGCGAACCCGGCGAAAATTACTGGCAAAATTACAGTTACTATACCCTCCATGCCGAGATCGATCCCGAAACAAATATGCTTCATGGGAATTCGCAAGTTACGTTTGAAAATAACTCCCCCCAATCACATCGGGTAATTGTGGTTGAAATTGCACAAAACCTGCACAAGGCGGGTCTTCCAAAGAACGAATATGTAGAGATTACAGGCGGAGTAGATCTGACCCGAATCACTGTTGAGGGCTCTGAAATTGAGGAAACAAATATATACAGACGGTGGACCCAGGAAGAGGGGGGCTACATTTTGGATGGCACCACACTTTACATCTACCCTGAAGAGGAGTTGCAATCCGGCGAATCAATGGAATTTGGTTTTGAATGGTCTTTCGAAATTCCCGAACACGGAGCTGCAGGGGATGGCTCAGGACGCATGGGGCGCAGCAACAACAACCTGTATTATATAGCTTATTGGTATCCAAAAATTGCTGTTTATGATGATGTAATCGGCTGGTTTAATGATCCATTTTTAGGAAAGGCCGAGTTCTATCACGGGTTTGCCGATTATGATGTAACTATCACCGCACCAGAAGACTGGCTGGTGATGTCAACCGGGGAGTTTATGAATCCCGGGAGCACGCTCTCAGAGAAAATGCTCGACAGATACCGGCAGGCGGGTGAGAGTGACGAAGTGATAACGATTGCCGATTTTGAGGAACTGGACGAAGCTACAATTGACAGCGAAGATGGAAAACTTACCTGGAGATTCCAGGCCTATAATGTGAGGGATGTAGCATTCAGTGCCACATTAGAGTCAAAATGGGAAAGTGCCCGAACCGAAGCCGGAGATGTTGACGGCGACGGTGAGATGGACTATACACGAATTAACACATTTTATCGCGAACCGGCCAAATTCTGGACCGATCAAACCGAATACGCACAACACTCTATTGATTTTTTAGCGGAGTACACGGGTAAAGCCTATCCCTGGCCGCATATGACATCGGTTGAAGGTTCCGGTATTATCGGCGGCGGAATGGAGCACCCTATGATGACCCTGATTGGCGATTACAATAGCGCCGGAACCGTTCGGTTGTATGGAGTAACCGCACACGAACTGGCCCACATGTGGATTCCAATGATACTAAGTACAAATGAGAGACGATACACATGGATGGATGAAGGGTTTACTCAATTTCATGATAACCTCGCTTCTGCCGACTATTATAGTCCCGACCGGTTTGATCAACTGGATGTATTTGCCAGTTACATGCAGATTGCAGGAACTGAACTTGAGGGAGAGCTCATGCGGTGGTCTGATTATCATTACTATGCCAACAGCTATAGTGTAGCCTCCTACGATAAACCGGCATCCATTCTTTATGCTCTGAAAGGACTTCTTGGTGATGAACTCTTTATGGAAGCCCACCGGGAATTTATCGACCGTTGGGCTTTTAAGCACCCCTACCCGTGGGATATGTTCAGAACATACGAAGATGTAAGCGGTCGGGATCTCTCATGGTTCTGGCGATCCTGGTATTACGAAACCTGGGTGCTCGATCATGGCGTTACAAATGTTTCTCAAAACGACAGTGAAATCCTGATAAATATTGAAGACCACGGTAATGTGCCAATGCCCGTAACCGTTCAAGTTGAGTTTGAAGACAACACAACTCAAACAGAAAAAGTAGACGTAGAACACTGGTTAAATGGTTACAGAACAAAACAGATCCAACTTTCATCTGAAATCCCCGTTGTTAACGTGACAGTTGATCCGGATTTTAAATTCCCGGATGTAGATCGATCCAATAACCAGTGGTCAGCCGAAGATGGGTAAATTGGAAATTGGGGTATGGCGCAAGCGTCCTCGGTCGACGAAGCTTTTAGCGTAGTTGACTCGCTTGTGGCCATTTTTTCAGAGCACGAGCGAGACACTCGCGCTATTTTTTGAATGGTGTGACCAAGCTAAGCACAATTTGTCGTACAACTGAAAATTTTAGGAGAAGTTACCCCGAAATTATAAGTTTAAGTATGCTAAAGTATTAAATAACAGTAGTTTAATACATTTAACAAGTGGAAATGGTGATTTTGGGAAAATAACCGACCTTGAATAGTTGGCGGGAAAAAGGACAACGAGAGAACCGTGAGAAGAATCCTTTCATACCGGCGAGGAGCGAAATTTAAGGGCTGAAAACCTGATGGACCATTGAAAGGATTCCACGGTGAACTCGTGTCCGCCGCCAAGTATTCACAGTCTTGATTTTTCGTTCTTTTGTATCAAGACAAAAGGACATACAACATGCAATAAGTTTACACTTACAAAAATGGGATAAGTCCTCAAAATTTTAGTACCTGAAAGTATTCTTATTTTCATTTAAGTTTCAGGATTAGCCTACATACAATTCAGTACTCAACATGAAATCAATCTTTAACAAATATAAACAGAGTAATACGCTTCGATGGTTCTTCCTTGGCGTTGGTATTTTAGCGGTTGTTGTGCTGACCGGGTTAAATGTCTATTCACTGTATGCTCTTCGAGAATCTTCCATTGAATCAGCAAAAGAAAACCGAAAGTCTCAGTTGGAAGAGTTTACCCATGCTGTACGACATCGCTTTTACTCTCCGTTTCGCGGCATCAGCAAGCTGGATATGAGCGATCTTGAAGATACCTGGGAGGAGAACAAAAATTTTCCACCTCATTTCAGAGAAGTTCTGGCCAGTGCCATTGAGGACTCACTTTTCTCGAATATTTATTATACACCTGATGAGCGGATCGGTTGCTGGCACCCGGATCGGGATCTATATCGGTTTGACCGGCAAACATCATCCTTTGTGGTAGATAATGAAGTACCTAAAGAAGCATGTGACGGGATTGGAATTTCAAAAACAAGGATGAACACTGTTTCGCTTCAAGACTATCGCTGGAACACACGTGTGGAGTTTGATGCACATCGCTCCATGACTTTTGCATTGATTAACAACAGTGAACAAAAAGTTGTTGGACATATAAATTTTCTTATTGATAAAAATTACCTGTTAAACCGTGTGATGAAACCAAAACTGGCCAGCAAAATCGGATCACCTGATGAATCGGGTATTGTGGTTTGGCTGAGAGACTGGATGCAGGATGATATCTTATTAAGCAGTGACGATCAGTTTACATACAACAGGGCGAAAGTGGATATCCGTCAACGGTTCCCGGATCTTCTGGATAATTGGGTGCTATATGCAGCATTCCTTGAATCTCCCTCGGTAGCAGCCACAAAAGCATCTGTAAACAGAAATTTTGTGCTTCTTGGAATTGCCGTCATTGTACTGTTTGGAGCATTTATCTTTATGTTTATCAATGCTCAGAGAGAGCGGGAGTTTGCTCGCCGGCAGGCCGGTTTCCTGGCTAATGTAACTCACGAATTAAAAACTCCATTGGCAGTTATGCAGGCCGCCGGAGAAAATCTTTCCGACGGACGTGTAACGGACGCATCGCGATTAAAAGATTATGGTTCGCATATTTACAGCGAGGCGATCCGGCTCAGAAAAATGATCGATAAACTGCTGGATGTTGCTAAAGTTGATTCCGGACAAACAGTTGTTGAACAAGCCCCCTATCAACTGAAGAACCTCGTTCAAGAGTATTACCAGGATAACAAGGCCTATATAGAAGAGAAGGGATTTTCTTTTGAATTTAAAGCTGATAAAAAAGTCCCGCCTGTAATGATTGATCCCGATCACCTGGAAACAATTTTAAACAATCTTATTGAGAACAGTCTCAAATACAGTCATAATCAGAAAAGTATTCAAATTCATCTACGTTCCGATTCTAAATCTGTAAATCTCTCGGTGACTGATAAGGGCGAAGGAATTCCCAAAAAAGCTCAAAAAAATATTTTTGACAAATTTTACCGAGTCGAAAATTCATTAACAGCAAAAACAAAAGGGCATGGCCTGGGTCTCTCTATCGTTAAAAATCTTGTCACATTAAATGGAGGTTCAATATCTGTGCATAGTGTGCCAGATCAGGGTGCAACGTTCACCTTAACCTTTAAAGCTCTTGTAGAAATACCTGAGGAGTATGACCGGCAGGAAAGCGAGGACGAAATAAATCTACCAAAAAGTATTGAATTAGATAATTATGTCGGATAAATCGAAAAAAATCTTAATTGTAGAAGACGAGCCCAGCCTTGTTTTTACCCTGAAAGACACACTTAGCGCCGAAAATTACGAAGTAGCTGTGGTTGAAGATGGTGCTGAAGCTGTCGAAACCGTTCAGCAGTTTGAGCCGGATCTGATGATTCTGGACCTGATGCTTCCAAATGTGAGCGGTTATGATATTTGCAAGGAGATCCGTGATCTGAAGTACACATTTCCCGTCATTATGCTTACTGCCAAAGACCAGGAAATTGATAAAGTAACCGGACTTAATCTTGGCGCCGATGATTATATCACAAAACCGTTTGGAGTTAAGGAGTTACTGGCAAGAATTCGGGCAAGATTACGAAGAGCCAATGCATACTCTAAATCCGGTCCTGCGGAATTGCTAAAACTCGGAGATTTTAAGATTGATCTGAATGACGGTAAAGTGCTAAAACCGAATCAAAAAGAGGAAGAACTCTCCACGCGCGAAGTAGAAATCATTGAGTTTTTTCTTTCAAATGCCAATCGTCCCATCTCGAGAGATGATCTCCTCGAGAAAGTTTGGCGATATGAATACAGTACAAACACCCGAACGGTGGATGTACACATCTCTAAATTGCGAGCAAAAATTGAAAAGAATCCTGACGATCCCAGGTTTTTAGTTACTCTCCACGGAGTCGGGTATATGCTACGCCTCAACTAAACCGGCATTTATCTTCTCTACAAAATCCGGAAAGCCGTTGAGTTGTTTTTCCCACAATTTCTGCATTTTCTCAGATATGAGTCCCTCTTCCTCGTCGAAAGAATCATTGACTCGCTGGATAAATATCCGCTCAGGGAAAATATGGGCCTGTCGGTAAATTAACAGCTGCGAAAATTGTTCAACCGGCCGTAACGCACCAAATGCCCCGGCTGCTTCTCCAATCAGACAGATCGGTGATTTATTAAAAGCTTTAGGAAATGGCAGGTAGTCGTAAAAAAGTTTCAAAATTCCCGGAAACCCGCCGTTGTATTCGGGAATCACAAACACGAACCCATCTGCAGAGAGGAATTTTTCGTTGAACTCTTCTACGGATTGAGGTTTGTCATTGTACTTCCCTCCTGCTACATCCCGAATTGGAAAATCCTTCAGGGAAAAAATCCTTGTTGTCGCTTTTTTCGATAAAAATTGATTGGCATAACCGGCCACTTTTAGAGCATTAGAGTTGGGCCGGTCGGTTGCGGATAATATGTGTATATGACTCATAATTTTTCTTTTCCCTGAAAACAGGGCTTAAAATATTTTCATTCCAATTAAGTTCTTCGCCTGTCGAGTGTCTTTTTCGGCTGGCGAAATTTCTAAGACTATTCACGAATTCAGCAGCCGATATAGCCCGTTTCCCGCCTGGCGCAAGTGTTAAGCGAAGCGTCACTTGTGCCCCTTTCCCTTTGCAAAAAACTTGGCACAAGTGACATCCTTGGCTTACTGATTGTAGAAAGATTTTTTCCAGGAAGACATTATCTAACTTTATTCCAATTTATGCTTTGAAATACCGGATTGAACACTTGCGCCAGTTTGGGGAAATCAATTTTTCTAAATTTTTTTAAATCGTTAAAATCCATCTATGCCTAAAAAAAGCGCTTACAATATACTATAATAACTTAATTATCTATGTATTTATAAATATTTGACTAATTTTATTTGGTAATTATTTGAAAACACCCTATCATTAGATCAGTGATTGACAACAAAGAACTTCCTGATACGAAGAACTCATGTTATGGTAGACATCGAGCAATAGCTCCAATACTTCGCATGCCCGGAATGGATAATTCCGGGCATGTTTTTTTATATGAACCGATTATTACTTTTTTTCTTTATTCTTAATTTTTTCAAGCCTTTTACGAAGAGTGGGCTCTCTTCCTTCCGTTCCGAATTCAAACCAGGATCTGTCCTTATAGCTGTCGGGAAGATATTGCTGCCGAACCCAATGGCGGGTAAAACTATGAGGATACTTGTAATCGTCCGACGCATTTTTGGCGTCTAAATACATGGACGCCAATTTGTTTGCCGTCTTGTCCCTCAGGTGTGATGGAACCTCTCCAGCTCCTTTCTTTTTGATCTCGCTGTTAATCTCAAAGATCGCTTTTGTACTGTTACTCTTGGGGCTGACGGACAAAAATATACATGCGTGCGATAAAAAATAGAATCCTTCCGGCATACCCGTTTTTAGAAAAGCTTCGTGAGCAGAATGGACTACCGTTATAGCGTAAGGGTCGGCCATACCTACATCTTCGGAAGCAAATATGAGCATTCGCCGAAATAGAAACTGTGGATCTTCCCCACCCTCCAGCATGGCATTCAACCAGTATAGTGCAGCGTCAGGATCCGAACCCCGCATCGACTTAATAAACGCTGAGGCGTAGTGATAATGTTCATCCCCGGCCCGATCGTACCGCACACTTCTTTTTTGAATCGACTCTTTTGCAATATCATGCGTAATCTTCACGCTCCCATCTTCACTTTTCGGTGTGGAGAGAGCTGCTACTTCTAATGCATTAAGCGCATTTCGAATATCGCCACCGGCATAATCGGCAAAGTGATCAACGGCTTCATCAGAAATTGAAATATCCATATAACCCAACCCTCGTTCCTCATCCTTCAGTGCACGTTCCAGCATTACAAAAACATCATCTTTCGTTAGCGGATATAGTTCAAACAGCTGGCAGCGAGAAAGCAACGGACTCACAAGTGTGTAAAACGGATTTTCGGTTGTAGCTCCCACTAATGTCAGAACCCCGGATTCCAAATGCGGCAGAAGCGCATCCTGCTGGGCTTTGTTCCACCGGTGAATCTCATCCACAAAAAGTATGGTCTTTTTCCCTGTGGCTTTTTTCTGATGCTCCGCCTTTGAGACCACCTTCCTCAACTCTTTAATACCATCGAGAACAGCATTGATCACTTCAAACCGGGCATCAATCTCTCTTGATATAACATGAGCCAAGGTTGTTTTTCCCGAACTTGGTGGTCCGTAAAATACAAGAGACCCGATCACACCGCTTTTAATCATCCGGTTAAGCATTTTTCCTTCGCCCACCAGGTGATCCTGTCCCACAAATTCATCCAGAGAGTGCGGCCTCATTCGTGTAGCTAAGGGTTGATCTTCATAATTTTGTTCCGGTATTGAATCACCTGAACTGCCTTCCTCAAAGAGATCCATATCAATTAATTTCTATCATATTAGCTTCTTCATATTCATTCAATGTACCAAGATAACCATGATTTTTGGAGAACCATTACATTATCAGACCCTCTTATCTTTAAAAATACTTGCAAATCATAAAAAAAACCGTTTATTAAAAATAGATATTTACTTCTAAAAAAACGGGAACTGCCATGAAAGTAATAGATTTGCTCAATCACAAAGGATCTGAAATCTACTCGATTCACTCAGATGACACAGTGTTCGTTGCCATTAAAAAAATGTCGGAACTGGGTATCGGTGCTCTTTTGGTTATTGATGATGAAAATTTAAACGGAATTATCTCTGAACGAGATTACAGGGATAAGGTGATTTTAAAGGGACGGCAATCTAAAAATACACCGGTCAAAGATATTATGACTTCGGATGTAATTTGCGTTCAGCCCAAAGATGACGTAAAGGTCTGCATGAAATTGATGACGGAACACAAAATCCGGCATCTGCCGGTACGAGACGGAGAGCAATTAGCCGGCGTAATTTCAATCGGTGATGTTGTACGATCCGTCATTGACCAACAAAAAGTAGAGATCAAATCCCTGCGAAATTATATCACCGGCGGAGGATACCCGGGATAGCATATTCTCAGCAACCTGCCAGAGTATCCGTGCTTTTCGGATTCCTGGCAGAGTTGCGAGTGTCGTTTTAGGATTGTTTAAAAAGTGTAGCCACTAAAACACCAAAACACTAAATTATTTTTTGTGTTTTACTCGAATTCTCAAATCCGACTTTACTCGTTCCGAAGGTCCTCCTTCGGAACGCCACCATTGAAGCTCCGCTTCTAATCATTATCGAACTCTCAGCTCCGACTTCTCGCGTGTGCTTGAAATATTTGGAGGCTCTCCAAAAAGATGTCATGTCTGAACCCCGCATTCCCGGGGCAGGCCCGATTCTCCAAAGGAGTCCTTGGGACAGAATCTCCAGACTTTAAATATGCTTGGAGATACCGGATCGGGGTCCGGAATGACAAAAATGAGAATATTGATTTCTCTCACATCCATTTCGGACAGTCTCCTGTGCGTTTCACGACCGAACCTGGCAGGAACTCAATCCTGACTGAGAGTCCATGGTCAACGAAGTCTTTGGCGTAGCAGACTCGCCATTGCCTTTGTATAAAAGAATAAAGAACTCTGGCAGGAACTCACTTCGTTCGTGCTCTGCCAGGTTCTTTTTATTAAATCGGTAAATTATCGTGCTTCTTCTTGGGTATGAAATCGACTTTATTCTGGCTCAACTCAAACGCTTTAATCAGTTTTTCTCTCGTTTCTGAAGGCTCAATCACATCATCAATAAAGCCGCGGGCCGCTGCCCTGTATGGATGTGCAAACTCTTCGTTATACTCATCCTCCAGCTCTTTCTGTTTTGCTTCGGGATCGTCGGCATTTGCAATCTCCTTCCTGAAGATGATCTCAACCGCTCCTTTGGTCCCCATCACGGCAATTTCTGCCGTCGGCCAGGCCACATTATAGTCGGCACGAATATGTTTGGAGTTCATAACATCGTACGCTCCTCCATAGGCTTTCCGGGTAATGACGGTCATTTTTGGCACAGTCGCTTCACAGAATGCATAAAGCAGTTTAGCTCCGTGTTTGATAATTCCGCCCCACTCCTGGTCGGTTCCCGGCAGGAATCCCGGAACATCTTCAAAGACAACCAGCGGAATGTTAAATGCATCGCAGAAGCGAACAAACCGGGCACCTTTCAGCGACGCATCAATATCGAGCACGCCAGCCAGTGATAAAGGCTGATTTGCAACAATTCCCACTGTTCGGCCATCAAGTCGTGCAAAGCCAACCACGATGTTATCAGCATAGCTCTCATGGATTTCAAAGAAGGAATCTTTATCCATCACACCTGATATAGCATCTTTTATATCGTACGGCTTATTGGGATTCAGTGGTACAAGTTCATCCAGTTGAGCTGCTTTCTTAGAATCAGGTTCCACTGATTTTTGAGCCGGTACTTTCTCTTCGCAGTTTTGCGGAACATACGTCATCATCTGCCGAATTTGGCGCAGGCATTCAGCATCGTTTTCGGTTGTAACATGGGCTACACCCGATTTCGTACCATGCACACTTGCACCGCCTAAATCTTCAGAGGTAACTTCTTCGTTCGTCACTGTTTTTACCACGTTGGGGCCTGTAACAAACATATAACTGGTATTTTTTACCATAAATACAAAGTCGGTCAGTGCCGGGCTATACACAGCTCCACCGGCACATGGGCCCATCACAGCTGAAATTTGCGGTACGACTCCCGAAGCCATGGAATTTCTCCAAAAAACTTCAGCATACCCACCGAGAGAACTCACTCCCTCCTGGATTCTCGCTCCGCCCGAGTCATTCAACCCGATAATCGGCACACCGTTTTTCATGGACAGATCCATAATTTTGCAAATCTTCTCTGCATGAGTTTCGGAAAGTGATCCGCCGAAAACCGTAAAATCCTGGCTGAAGATATACACAGGCCGGCCTTCAATTTTTGCAAAACCAGTTACTACGCCATCCCCCAAAACTTGCTTACCGTCCAGCCCAAAAGCCTGGCTTCGGTGAGTTACAAAGGCATCGATCTCCTCGAAACTTCCTTTGTCCACCAATATGTCAATACGCTCCCGCGCCGTTAGTTTTCCTTTATCATGTTGTTTTTTTATTCGAACTTCACCTCCGCCCTTTTTTGCTTCCTCTCTTAGTTTTTGTAACCGTTGTACTTTTCCGTTTTTTGTCATTTTAATCTCAATTGTCTTGTTTTGAATTGTTTTCTAAAAAAAAGCTATGCAACCGATCTGTAAAATCAACTGCTGCTTCATCATACACATCTACTTTATTTCTTGAAAAAACTTCTTTCTCAAGATACATAGATGCAGCCTTCCAGTTTTGGAAATCCATTATTTCTAACAACGCCTGCTCGTAAGCTGCGTCTGACCCCTTAAAAATTTCATCAATAAACCGATCTTTCTCATCGTCCAGCCACCTGGAAATTTTTTTTATTTTTTCGTCAGGGGCCTCATCATCGGTTGTTAAATCATAGATCGGTTCCTCTATAAACCCATCATCCATCTCCTCTTCAAACTCATCTGTAGATTCATCCTCAGAATCTTCGTCATACTCGTACCCCGAATCTGTATCAAGATCGTCTCTTTCCAGGAAAGACCGCCACATAGGTTGATCATCTTCTTCTTCATCGGAATCCACAGCTTCCGGCTCTGGCTGCGTGGACTCTTCTTGTTCGGTTTCAACCTCTTCCTTCTCCCTATTTTCAATGTTAAGGGAAAATTCCTCCTCATTCTCCTCGCTCTCTTCAGGGGATGTCTCAAAAAAATCTTTGTTTTCCTGAACATCTGTCAAGTCATTTTTTACAAGATTCATCTCCTCGTAGATTGATGAGGGGTTTTCTTTCCCGGATGATTCAGGAGTCTCTGTATCATCTTGAGTATCATCCTGCAGCAGATCTTCTCCGCTATCATCAAACTTAAATTTACTGAGCAGGGTGATATTGTCATCTTCAGCATCTTGCTCATCTTCCTTCTCAACAAGTGATAATGACTGCTCATTCTTGTCTTCCTCAAACAGATCATCCTCTCTTATTTGGGAAAACAGATCTACAATATTTTCATCCTGCTCCTCCTCTTCTTCTGTGTCATCAATATCTTCTGCATCCGTGGGATCCTCAGCAACAAAGTCCTCCTTCTTTTCCGGTTGATCCTGCTCAACCGTTTTTTCTTCCGGTTCCTCAAAATCTTCGGGTTCCTCAAGCTGAATTTCCCGATGATCTTTTTGGTCCGATTCCTCCACCACCTGCTCTTCCTCGGGTGTAATAACTTTTTCATCCTCGTCGGTTTTTTCAATCTCTACCACTTTTTCAGGTTCCGACTCCTCTTCAACCGGCACAAAAAGCTCCGGCTGCTCATCTTCATCCTCATCAATATCCAGCAGATCTGCCGAACTCAGTACTTCAATCAGTTCCGTTTCATTGAGATTATCATTCAGTTGACCGAATTTTCGGGCGTAAACGGGTTTCTCTTTATCATCAAAGAAAATCTGGAAAAGTTCGGTATCCACAGAAGGCCCCGCGATTTCAAAAACCGGCTTAAGCACCTGTGCCCAGTTAAGCGGATGGTAATTTTCAGCCAGCCTCTCATCGATCTTTTTCACCAGTTCTTTCGCCTGCTCAATCGTAATCTCATCTTTCTCTTTCTTTTCCATATACCGCAAGAGGGCCAGGCCAAGCTGTTTATTTACCTCCAGCGATTCTACTCTCACTTTAGCCGTTTCAAAATCGATAGTATCACGTGTTCTGAAAATCAATTCGGGTACAGCCTGTCGTGGTTTCAGGGCCAATTCCAGGCACTGTTCTACAGCTTCTGCCAGTATATATGATAGTTTGGAGGCCGGGAATCGCAAATGTTTTATAGATATATCCATAAAATTCTGCCAGGCCTGTTGGACGTTCCCGTCTTCTTGTTGAACCCACTTGGATTCAGGCATATGTAGTTCAGAACCGATAGTGGATGCCACATTTTTTCGAATTGTTTCGACAACTATGTATGGAAATCCAGCTGATAGCAGTTCATCGGGTGTGAAAAATTGTACCTGATCGGGAAGTTCCTGGAGAAGTTCTTGAGATATTTGTTCTGAAATCTGCTCCATAATGTGTTGAGGAGTGAGGTTACGAGTCAATACGTAAATGATGATATTTATGGTAATTTATCACATTTCCTATTTCTTAGAAAATAAGAGCTTCATTTAAAAAAACTTTTCTTTTTGATTGCACTCAGGCTACCTTTTGTTGATGATACAATTAAATACTGACAACCTGGAAAAGCGATTCGGGTCAAAGACCGTTTTTAGTAATCTCTCCATAGAAACAAATACACCTGTTTTAGGAATTGCTGGTATCAACGGTTCAGGGAAATCTACCCTTTTGAAATGCCTGGCGGGGCTTTTAAAACCCACTTCAGGAATTGTTCAATGGCGAGTAAACGGGCATGATATCAACCGTACAGATTTAAAAAAAGTTTTAGGCTTCGCTGCTCCATATATCCAACTTTATGAGGAGTTGACCGTCCGGGAAAATCTTGAATTTATTCAAAATGTGCGGTCATTGAATCCCAAACAATCACTTGCAGATCTGCTTGAACCACTTGGAGCAAGAAAGTTAATAGATATCAATTTTGGTGAACTGTCAACGGGTCAGCAGCAGCGAATAAAACTGGCAGCATCATTTATCCATAATCCAGATATATTACTACTCGATGAGCCCGGTTCAAATTTAGATGAGGCCGGCAAAGAGGTTATCACCACGCTGGTTGATCAGTTTAAAAATTCAGGGCGAATGGTTGTAATCGCCTCAAATCAGCAACATGAACTGGAACTTTGTAATGAAATTATTGAACTAAAAAAATAAAGGTAGTCGTTTGTTGTTCGTTGTCTGCCACATAACCCGTCTGACGGATGGCCTGGACGAGATAGCGCAAGCGTCTCGCTTGTGCTTTATATCACGGGCACGAGCGAGACGCTCGCGCCATTAGTACAAACATTCGCACCATTGACACGACAATCCACTAACGACCAACCAACAATTAACAAAACAGATGTATACAAAAGAAGATCAACAACTTGCACAGAAATTGCTCGAACACAGTACAGAACTGGAATCGGGGCAAAATATCATGCTTCAACTCATTGGCCTGAATGGAATAGGCCTTATGAGAGCTCTGGTGGAGGAAGTTCGAAAAAGAGATGCAAATCCGTTCATCAGGATTGAAGATACCGAAGTGAACCGGGTCATGCTGGAAAGCGGGACACCAGATTTTTGGAAACATATTGCTGCGGTTGACCAGCTACCCCTCATGCGCCAGATGGATGCATTTGTTGGAATTCGTGCATCAGAAAATATTTATGAAAATTCTGCCGTCTCAAAAGAGGAGAACAGTGCTTATTCTAAACATTTTCTCACGCCCGTTCATTATGAAGAGCGTGTTGAAAAAACGAATTGGGTTGTATTACGATATCCTTCCCCGGCATTTGCAATGAATGCGAAAATGCCAACTGAGAAATTTCGAGAATTCTATTACAACGCCTGTATTTTTGATTACGAATCCCTTCAAAAAGCTATGGTTCCTCTGGAAGAACTTCTCCGTGAGACTGATATGATCCGGCTGAAAGGAGAAGGCACGGATATCGAATTCTCTGTAAAGGGACAAAATTGGATCCCTTGTTTTGGAAAACGAAATATTCCTGATGGTGAACTTTTTTCATCTCCTATTCTTGATTCGGTGAACGGGCAGATCACGTACGCACCTTCTGTATTCCAGGGTAAACCGTTCGAATTTGTGAAGCTTGTAGTGGAAGACGGCGTTGTTGTGGATTTTGATTCCTCAAACAACATCGCTCTCGAAGAAATTCTGGATACAGACGAGGGGGCCCGCCGATTTGGTGAATTTAGTTTTGGATTAAATCCGGTGATTAAAGAACCGATGTATGATATTCTTTTTGATGAAAAAATCTACGGCTCCAATCACCTTACGCTCGGAAAAGATTATGCCATTGCACCGAACGGTAACAAAAGCAGTATTCACTGGGACCTGGTCTGCATCGGGCCGGATGTGTATTGCGACGGAGAGCTGATACGAAAAGGGCGGGAATTTGTGAAAGAGGAGTTGAAAGGGTTGAATCCGGAGTCTTTGTTAGGTTGAGCCGATTATACCAGATCCGCGAAGTCTCCCAGACTTCGCGGATCTTCATCTACTTTTCATTTGATTCTCTTTGTTTTAAAATCTCCTCTGCTGGCGCAAGCGTCCGCTTGTATGTGCTTAGCGAATGATTGTCAATCTAACCGTTGAATAGAGAACCTTGTAGAGTATGGAATACCGATATGCGATTGGAGATATTTGATCTCAGATATACGATTTGAACCTCTTCCTCTTAGATCTGCGATCGAATATCGCATATCTCCAATCTGAGATCAAAAAAATTCTGCTTTCAGCCGCTAAACAGATACGTACGCTTTCGCCAGTATATGTGTAGTTTAGAGAGTATATTTAGGAATAAATTATGGCACTAAATGCTTTGATAGCAGTCTCTTATCACAATAATATTGCTTTTTTCAGATTTTATTAACTAAATAAGAGTAACCTTTACTCTTAACCCCACACTCATGTCTGACCTACTTACTTCACTCAATTGGATTACAGTTATTGTAGCAACGGTGGTTTATTTTGCATTGGGGGCTTTGTGGTACAGCCCTGTTTTTTTCGGGAATATCTGGATGAAACTCCGGAATTTAGACCCTGAAACGATGGAACAGCCCAACCCTATTATCTATCTCTACTCCTTTATCCTTCAATTTATTGGGGTCGTCTCCCTCGCCCTGTTCATAACAGCTCTTGGGGTTGTGGGAGCCGCAAACGGTGCCCTCATAGGATTTGGAGCCGGAGCCGGTTTTGTGTTTTCACTTGCTGGTGCAACCGGAATTTTTACTGAAGTTCCAATGAAACTCCACTTCCTGGATAACGGATATCATGTGGTGGGATTGGTTTTGGCAGGCCTTATTCTTGGCTGGTGGTAGATGGCGAGGCAGAACGCAAAAGGGAAAAGTGAAAAGTAACCGGCTGGCGATTGTTCTTTTCGCCTGCCGGATTAAATGTTTATTGACTTGGGAATTCGTCCGCCGAAGAAAACAATCGACAGACGAAAACTTTTGCCTTCTGCGTTTTGCCTTTTCACTACCCTTAATCCGCCCACGCTTCGGCGTCACTGTACACTTCAACGAATTCGAGGCTGTTTCCATCTTTACTGACGGTCGCTTCGTACTCAACCATTTCAGTATCGTCTTCGCGCTTAATCAACTGCTTGGCAAGTTGGTTGACGATCTCCGTTTGAATGAGCCGCTTCAGCGGACGTGCACCATACACGGGATCGTAACCCCGGGTTGCAAGCCAATCTTTGGCTTTATCCGAAATTTTGAGTGACACTTTATTTCGTCCAAGCATTTTCTCCACTCGCCGCAACTGAATATCCACAATTTGACGGATATGGCTTTGGTCCAGTGGATGAAATACAACCACATCATCAATCCTGTTCAGAAACTCCGGACGGATAGTTTTTCGAAGTTTTTCAAGCAGTTGAGCCTGGAGATCTCTGTATGTATCCTCGTCCATCTCTCCACCACTCTTCTCAATCTCTTCTGAGATCAGGTGAGAGCCGATGTTACTGGTCATGATAATAATCGTGTTGGTAAAATTTACCGTTACGCCTTTATTATCGGTCAACCGGCCGTCATCAAGAACCTGGAGCAGTATATTGAACGCATCCGGATGTGCTTTCTCAATCTCATCCAGGAGAATTACGGAATAGGGTTTTCTTCGAACCGCCTCGGTTAACTGACCACCTTCATCGTATCCCACATAGCCGGGAGGTGCACCAATCAAACGGCTGACGCTGTGTTTTTCCATGTATTCACTCATATCAATTCGAATCATGGCGTCTTCATCATCAAAAAGAAAATCAGCCAGAGATCGGGCCAGCTCAGTTTTACCCACACCTGTAGATCCCAGGAACATAAACGATCCAATCGGGCGATTTTCATCCTGTAATCCTGCACGAGATCTTCTTACGGCATCAGATACAGCTTCAATCGCCTGGTCTTGACCAACTACTCGCTTATGAAGTTCATCTTCAAGCATCAACAGTTTTTGCCGTTCACTTGATAGCATCTTCGTTACCGGAATGCCGGTCCAGCGAGAGACAATCTCCGCAATCTCTTCCGCTTCAACTTGTTCTTTCAGGAGTGATTTGTTTTCCTGAACTTCATTCAGTTCCTCTTTCGTCTTGTCGAGATCTTTTTCAAGCTGCGTGATGGTTCCATATCTCAACTCAGCCACTTTTTCGTAGAATCCTTCCCGTTCGGCTTTGTCGGCTTCCAATTTTGCCGTTTCAATGGCTTGCTTGAGTTCGCGGGTTTTTTGAATGAGATTCTTTTCCAAATCCCATTGAGCTCGCATGGAGCTTCGTTTTTCTTCCAAGTCAGCCAACTCTTTCTCATTTGATTTGAGTTTGGCATCGTCTTTTTCTCGCTTCAGAGCCTCCCGTTCAATTTCAAGCTGACGAATCTGCCGTTCGATATGGTCCAGTTCTTCCGGCATTGAATCGATCTGCAAACGTAACCGGGATGCAGCTTCATCAATCAGGTCTATCGCCTTATCCGGCAGAAATCGCTCGGCAATGTATCGGTGAGATAGCTCCGCAGCCGCCACAATTGCAGCGTCCGTTATGCGAACCCCGTGATGGACTTCGTACCGCTCCTGCAAACCTCTCAGAATCGATACAGTGTCTTCCACCGAAGGCTCACCTACATATACAGTTTGAAGCCTTCTCTCAAGAGCTTTGTCTTTTTCAATGTATTTTCGGTACTCGGTCAGCGTGGTTGCTCCAATAGCATGGAGTTCACCTTTTGCCAGTGACGGCTTTAAGATGTTGGCGGCATCCATAGACCCCTCGGTAGCACCGGCTCCAACCAAAGTATGAATTTCGTCAATAAAGAGAATCAGTTCACCGTCTGAATCGATCACTTCGCGTACAACGGCTTTCAGGCGCTCTTCAAACTCACCTCTGAATTTTGTTCCGGCCACAAGTGACCCCATATCCAGGGCTACAATCTGTTTGGTCTTCAGGCCTTCCGGTACATCACCACGTACAATTCGCAGAGCAAGCCCTTCAGCAATCGCCGTTTTACCAACCCCCGGTTCACCAATTAGTACAGGGTTATTTTTTGTGCGGCGGGAAAGAATCTGCATAATCCGCCGAATCTCCTGGTCGCGTCCAATGACAGGATCCAGCTTATTTTTTTCAGCCAGTTCATTCAGATTCCGGGCATATTTTTCCAGTGCCTGGTAGCGGCTTTCGGCGTTGGGATCATCCACTTTTTGTGATCCGCGAACATCCTTGAGAACCTGTAACACCTGTTTTTTCTGAACACCCATCTCTTTCAGGGTTGATCCCGCTTCAGATGAAACTTGTAAAATACCTAAGAGAACATGTTCGGAGCTGATATATTCATCTCCGAGTTCATCGGCTTCAGTTTGGGCCTTATCAAAAACCTCTTTGGTCTTATTTGAAAGATACTGTCCGGAAACAGACGCACCCTTCACAACCGGAAATTTTTTAATCATCCGATCCAGTCTTTCCTGCAAATTGGGAATATTTGCACCAATTTTTTTCAGCATATTCACCGTTACGTTTTCGGGATCAGAAATCAGTGCCCGTAAAACGTGTGCCGGTTCAACCGCCTGGTGATTTTCATTTTGTGCAAGCTCAATACCAGCCTGAACAGCCTCCTGAGCTTTTATCGTAAATTTATTGAAGTTCATAACTTGCTAATATTTGTGCCTTTTTATTTAGAGTTGTTGCTAAAACCGTACCTCCAAATAAAGAACTGTCGGAATTGCAGAATCCTGACGAACAAAACACCCTATCAACAGGTAATTAAACGGAGTTGGCAGATATCTGACATAATGTTAAATCTAAACGGGAGATTGTCAGCTTAGATAGGTTCCTGAGTAACAGCTTTAATTCCAGTAATTAAATATATCCTCATCCATATTGCAGGTGCTCTCACTCCATCCAACGTATAAATTGTAGAGTCCTGATCTGTTGATCCCGCGTAATTAAGAGAGGACTTTGCAAAACCGTGGTTATTGGTCAATCTGAACTCGATTCAGATTCTCCATTCGTCTTTATAGTCAGTATTTGGAGATCCTGAATCAAGTTCAGGATGACGGTCAGAGTTTTACAAAGCCTTCTAAGATTGAAAAAACTTGATAAATAAGATCGTAGGTGAAATGATTACATCATTTATAGAGAAAGTACTATTCAATTAAAGCGTACCAAAATGCGGAATTGATTAATTTAAAAAGTAGATAAAAGAGTATTCTACAGTTAATTAACATTGAGGCGGGGCTATGAAATCTTACCTGAAAATTATATCCGTACCACTTTTCTTTGTGGGAATAGTAATGTTGATTCTGAGTAGCTGTGAAAATGGAGATTCGCCGCTATCACCGGATGTAGACAAAACTGATGTGAGAGATGCCTATCTGTTTTTAGTTGAAGCACATGCAGTAAAACAGGATGGCATGTTTACTATCATCAAAGCTTTTTCGAATGACTATAAGAGTAAATTTTTGGAAGAAGAGATGACGGAAGAGCAGTTAATGAAAGTTGCAGAAACCTTAGATTCCTTTTCTGCTTTTGCTGCTGAACATCGTGATGAATTAAATGATGCAGGAAATATTTTCGAATATTATACTCCAAAAAAAGACTTAAAAGGGGCCATGGTAGATTTTTTTGGATGGATTTCCGGCTCTTCCAAAAGAGCCCGGACAAGAGTTTTAACGGTTGCTTCAAATTTAACAAAAGAGGAAAGGTCACAACTTTATAATGACTGGTTGAGAGAAGAAACCAAACAAGAGTCTGAAAATGAAGATGATTTTTGGAAAAAATTAGAGAAAGGAGAACTCGATACAAAAGCGAATAGTATCTTCGCTGATTTCAACAATAATTTAGAATTTATTGAAATGGCTCAGGAAAAAGATCTTGATATACACAAGATTTTTGTAAAAGAGGGAGCTGAAGGAATAAATAAAGGAGCCACTGTACTCATTGAAGCAGTAAAAGAGGCAACGCCACTGGGTGAAGGTATGGGAATGGTGGAAAACGCAAATAATTACATAGATAATGCGGAGAAAGCAGTTGATGCTCCTCTGGATGGAGATGGAAAACTCGAGCAAGTAGAGAATGCAATAAAAGATTACCTGAGTGGATATGTACCCATAGATGAAATTATTGATAACAGTGAAATGGCCAAAGATTTAAGTGAGTCTCTAAAGAATCTTTACAATACATCAAAAGGAGCTCGAAATCCTGAAAACTGGCTGAATCGCAATCCAAAATGGGGTGGAGTTAAAATAGTGGATAAAAGTAAAACCGGAAGTGAATGCGATATTGTGGTAGCTGAAGCTACCGATTCAAATTTTGATAATATTACTCAGGTGTTAATTGGGCTAACCGACTATGTAAGCAATACTACAGAATTTGAGATGGTGGTTCCGGAAGGTAACTGGGAATTTAAATCCGTGGATATTTGGGGGAATTTTGAGAAACAGGTCACCGATATAATTGCTGGTGCAATGAATGAATTGTCAGTTTTTAGTGAACCTGATGAAAATGGTGACGACGACGGAGATGATGAGCTAAGCAAAGATCTTACCGGCAGGTGGGATGGTACCCTGGTCATTGAAGAAATCAACTTTGACTCCGAGGATATCGAAGAAGATGAAGATCTTGCAGAGGGGTGTGAAATAGATGATTTTGAAGAAATTGACTTTGACCAATTTATAGGTGTTGAGCAACCATTTGTACTTCAATTGGAAATTATTGAGAATAGCCAGGAATATGAAGCAACGATGATTATATACGATGTAGAAGATGAGCTTACCTCCGGATTCTCTGATAATTCGAGTATGAAAACAGCCTATAATATTTATACTGCTGAGGATGAAGATGAAGAGGTTATTTACTTGCATGGTGTATTTACAGACAACAGCCTAACTTTAACAGGTAAAGAACAGGGAGTTGGTATCACCTACGTTGGAGAGTTTGAAATAAAAGGAGAAGACAAATATACATTATCAGGTTACTGGTTAATGGGCACTACATCCAAACCTGAAATGATGACAGGAAGTTGGTCATCAGAACGATTACCTCCTGAGTTTTGGAAATGAATGAACTATAAAAATCCTAAGGGTTGTTAATAAATATCTTCCAATCATATTCACTCTATGTATGAAACACTATTTGAATTTTCTATCAGTGGTGTACCGTATTCAGTAAGCTCCTATAAATTTTTTGGAGTAGCAGGAGGACTTTATTTCTTATATAAACTCTTGGGAATTCTTAAACAAAATGACATAAGCCGTTATCATCGTTGGTTCATCTCTGGTATCATCGGTGTTTCATTTATCATTGGATCACGAATTCTTTATGCTGCATTTTTCCTGGAGAGAACGCTACTCGATCCATCTATTATCTACAAATTTGCACTTTCAAATTTTAGCCTGTTTGGAGGGTTATATCTATCGTTGTTCACCTTATGGGGCATTTCTAAATGGCAACAACTCCCTTTTCTGAAAACCTCAGATAAACTAATTCCCCATGTAGCCGTTACTTTAATTTTCTTAAGAACAGGATGCTTTCTGAATGGCTGTTGCTATGGAAAGGAAACCGATATGCCGTGGGGCGTTGTTTTCCCCCGTGATAGTTTCGTGCACAGAGCTCAAATTACTGAAAACCCACTAAGTTATTTTGCATCTGTTCAGGCCGTTCATCCCACCCAGATATACGAAATACTGGTTATCATTCTTTCAATAACTATTGCATGGATTGTCTTTGAAAGAATAAAATTAGCAGGACTTAAAACCTCAGTTTTTGTAATCAGTTTCACTGTAGGGCGTTTTATTATTTACTACTTTAGAGATTTTCAATCATCAGCAGAGAGTTCAATTGCTCATCATTTGCAGGCGCCCCTCTTATATAGCATTACTATTTTTATATTCTCATATTTTACCTATGTCAAGCTAAAAGAAAACGAGAAGTTACCCCGAAATTTTAAATTTAAGTAATTTAAAGTAATAAATAACAGTAGTTTAAGATCTTTAACAAGTGGAAATGGTGATTTTGGGAAAATAACCGGCCTTGAATAGTTGGCGGGAAAAAGGACAACGAGAGAACCGTGAGAAGAATCCTTTCATACCGGTGAGAAGCGAAATTTAAGGGTTGAAAGCGTTATGGACCATTGAAAGGATTCCACGGTGAACTCGTGTCCGCCGCCAAGTATTCACAGCCTTTGATTTTTTCGTTCTTTTGTATCAAGACAAAAGAACAAAGCATGTGCAACAAATTTACATCATAAAAATGGGGTAAGTCCTCAAAAGAAAACAGAATGCTATCTTGATAATTTTTAAAAATGAATCCAACAACTTGGAATACATGTCCCTTTTTGATCTTAATGAACTGCAGAAATTGTAGATTACCGGCTTAAAAACTCAGTAACCAAAACTTATACCAATGGATACTGCCACTTTGATGAACCCCTCATTAAATAACTGGCAGTTTTCGGACGGGTAAAAATCCGTTCTTCTCTTTAGTGAGAGCCTTTAAATTTTTCATCTGAAAGCCGACGTTAATTACCGACTTCAGGCATTCCGAAAAAGATTCCCGGCTGATAGAGTACATCTCAATCGCCTCCGAAACAATTTCGCGATTCTCGAACCGAATTTGTGAATTTGATTCCAGCGCCCGAAGCGCCTTTAAAATATCACATTTATCAAATTTCACATTCTCTTCGAAAAAAGTTGCTACCTCGTTCAATACAATATTGTTCAAAAAATAGGTTTCCGCCTCAGATGCCGAGTCAAAAAACAGGTCGGCATGGTGGCTTTGTTCATGATCTTCTACAAGATATGCCAGTAAAATTTCTGTAGTCAAAACTTTCATAATTTCTCCCGTTGTTTTGATGACGTCTCAAATTCATAATCCCCGTTTGCGTGCAGATCGGGGGTTTCGCCTTTTTTAATAATTCCTTTCAAATCGGCGATTGTTTCTTTCTTGCGGATGGTTACCGAGCCGTCTTCATTGACTTCTAAACTTGCGGTCTCTCCATCCTTCAACTTCAAATAGGATAAAATTTCTTGAGGTAAACTCAGGGTTCCATTCGAAACTTTTTTTTCTGTTCGCATAAGAACCTCCTTTTTTATGATAAAAAATAAAATCCGGTTGATTCGCATTCTTCAAAGAAGGAATCAACCGGATGGGTGTATGGTGGTTTACAGTCTTTATTAAAACTGCTCCATTGATTAGCTATCGGCATTGCCTGGTTCTACAAACTGAGTCAGGTTGCCGATAAATTGGATTAATTGATTTTCGATGTGAATTGATCTGTCTGTACGATCTCCTGCAGATAGAAGAAAATTCCATCCTGGTGCTTGTAATCAAGCAGTGACAGCAGGTTTTCAGGAGAATCAAATTGATCTTGATTCTTGTAATAAGCCAGTGTGAGATATGCTTTATATCTCAGTGAGTGGCTTTCTCCCTCAACGGCAATCCTGTTAAGGATCTGTTCTACTCTATCTGAAGAAAATTCAGGGTACTCAACTTTGTAGTTGATTGCGTTATACATGGATGATTCTACAACTCCTGTAATTCTGGAGTTCAGATTGTTAATCAATCCTTTTTCCAGTTTGTTAAAGAGTGCTTTCTCATTTTCAACCTTTTCAACTGCTGTTGAATCTTTTACCACTGTGTTATCAGCAGGTACTTCGCTGGCAACAGCAATACTGGCGATGAATAAGAAACTAACCGCGGTTACAATTCTTAATGTTTTCATTTTGATATTTGTTAATTGCGATTTATTTGAGTTTGATGTTGATTCTACAAAGTGAATCAGGATACCATTAAGTGGGATTAGTTGATTTTCGATGTGAACTGATTAGCCTCTACTATTGTCTGTAGATGGAAAAAGATTCCGCTATCATGCTTGTTATTCAGCAAAGATAACAGAGCTTTAGGAGAACCAAATTGATCTGGGTGTTGGTAATAAGCCAATGTGAGATACGCTTTATATCTCAGTGTATGACTGTTTCCCTCTTTTGCCATTCTGGCCAGGATCTCTTTTACTTTTTCGGAATTAAATTCCGGGTAAGTAATTTTAAAATTAACTGCATTATAAAGAGATGATTCAACAACTCCGTTAACGTTGGAATTCAGACTGTAAATCAATCCTGTTTCCAGTTTGTTAAAGAGTGCTTTCTCATTTTCAACACTTGTAACAGCTGTTGAGTCTTTTGCCACTGTGTTATCAGCAAGTACTTCACTGGCAACAGCAATGCTGGCAATAAATAAGAAACTAACTGCGGTTACAATTTTTAATGCTTTCATTTTGATATTTATTAATTGCGATTTATTTGAGATTGATGTTTTATCAACTCGATTAAAAGGTAGGGGGCTAAAAGCACTTAATTCAAGAGTTTGACTACTATTTTTTCCAATCTATTTTCTAAGATAGTGTCATAATTGCATCTTTTATCATTGGAAGCCCTTTTCATTATTTTGTCTTAACAATGTCTTAACACAGTTCTTTTTTGGCGAATTAAAAAACCTCAATAGCATTCGAAAAAAGCCCTTACAATGTCTATTTTTATAGAAAGCGCTTTCGGACATTACAATCATAATTCTGCCAAAAAAACATATACTTTTTGGTAAATTTAGAGATGGAAAGCGCTTCGAATATGGGCTTCTTGTTACTCTGACAGGCTCTGTGAATGCTTTTTGTGCGAGTTTTGAGAGTAACAGGTCCAAATTAAGGAAAAGTTGAGAGTCAACTTCATAATTTTTAGTTAACAATCCCATGATCCAAAAAAAATTCAACAACGTTATCATAGAATTAGACGGTGGAAATATTGTAGACCAACCCGATTGTGATGCCATTGTAAATGCGGCGAATGCCCAACTGCAAATCGGAGGCGGAGTGGCTGGAGCCATTCACAGAATCGGTGATCCGGAGCTTACCGAAGAAACCAGGAGTCTTGCCCCCATCACTCCCGGTGAGGCTGTTATTACATCAGCCCCAAACTTTCCAAACAGTCATATTATTCATTGTCTTGGCCCGGTGTATGGACGGGATAAACCGGCAGACCAGCTTCTCAGAAATTGTTATGTAAACGCACTGAAAATAGCTGATGAGAATGAATTAGAATCCATAGCTTTCCCGGCTATTTCAACCGGTGCATTCGGCTATCCTATGGAACAGGCTGCTAAAATTGCATTAACGGCTGTCAAAGAGCTATCTATAGATTTAGAGCATATTAAAACCGTTCGGTTTGTACTCTGGGGACAAAATGCATTTGATGTTCACGCAGATATGTTGGAGAAGATATCGTAGTATCAATCACTCTTGATAAGTGGATTAGCGAATTCTGAAATTTTTTATCGAAGTACTTATTCGATGAATTCGAGTGAATACCCTGTAAATGAAGCACGAGCGAGACCCCGACGAACCCTATCTTGTGGACACATCTACATTATTCAAGTATAAACCAAGATTCTTATGGAGTCGTGCAGGCATGATAGCCTGTATCAGTGAGATCCATCCGTGCGTTCGCAGCGCTTTCTTCGGATTGCAGTGGAGGGATCCCCTGAAAACTATGGATGATTCATTCCGGTAGACGTCTTATAGATATAGATAAACTTGTGTCCACATGATAGGATGGATCGGGATACTGCTCGCTTTATCTCAGATTAAACAATGCAAATTTCGGGGTAACTTCTCAATGATATTAAAGATTAATTAATCCCTAAGAATCTTTTCTATTAACTTAAATCAATCCCAAATTGCTACCACATATTTCGAACGATGTATCTCGGGATCATTTGTAAGAATTGGAAGATTTAATTCTTTTCCGGCAGCGGAAATCAAACGATCATGTAATTCCGAAATGTCTTCAATTTTAAATGCTTCTTGAATCGTAGAAAAGGAGAGAGTATGTTCTTTAAATGAAGCGTTATTTTGGATCAGATTTTGTGATTCAATTAAATTTGTATCAATTCTTCCTTTTTCTGAAAGGTAACCCAATTCCGCAAATACCATGGAAGGAATAATGATTTCAGCTTCCTTCTTTGCGGCTTCCAAAAATCGTTTTTTAACTTTAGGAGGCATTTTTCTTTTCTCAAGCCAAAGAATTAAAGCCATGGTATCGGCAACATAGCTATACATTCGGAAAGAGTTTTTTGTAGTCTGTAAACTCTTCTTCGAGGTGAGTAGCCTGAGACTTGCTTAACTTTGACAATTCAATGGAAACAGAATTCTGTGTTTTCTTTAATGTTTTTTGTCTGATGAACTTGGCAAAATCTACGATCTCTTGTTGGGCATCTTCGGGAAGACCTTTGGTGTTTTTAATAAGTTCTTTTTCTAATTGGGTGGTTGACATAGTTCGTACATTTTGTTTTTACACTGATCAATATAACAAAATCTTTTGGTATTCAGATTCCCGATTTGGAAAACAACTGAATCTTTGGGATTAATTCCGAGAACTCTTTATACAGGGAAGCCAGTATTAAACAGCAAAACCGGAGGTTCCGGCATGCATTCCGGACGGGGCTTTCGGAACCAA
Organism: Balneolaceae bacterium; assembly: GCA_034521495.1. Classification (NCBI taxonomy): domain Bacteria; kingdom Pseudomonadati; phylum Balneolota; class Balneolia; order Balneolales; family Balneolaceae; species Balneolaceae bacterium. Next base: position 76,727 of record JAXHMK010000018.1, on the reverse strand, counting down.
AACCTATCCGCAGATCTTGAACATGTTAAAACCGTTCGGTTTATACTCTGGGGACAAAATGCATTTAATGTTCACGCAGATGTGTTGGAGAAGATATCGTAGTATCAATCACTCCTGATAAGTGGATTAGCGAATTCTGAAATTTTTTATCGAAATATTTATTCGATGAATTCGAGTAGATACACTGTAAATGAAGCACGAGCGAGACGCTCGCGCTATCTCTGATTCGTCCGAAGAAAAAGACTATCGACGGACGAGAGATCAAGCCACCCGGTTGGCGATTGTCTTCTTCGCCTGCCGAGTAAACGTTTTGAATACTCAAAATTCAACAGCCGAAAGGGCAATCGAGAGATTTTATAGAGGCTATTCATCGGATGAGTGTTTAAGCTAAATTTTATGTTTTCAAAATTTAGGAGGGGGGTGTAAATACGCGAATAGCATTGGACACCCCTCCCCCGACATACCTGTCGGGTACTCCCCTCAAGGGGAGATATCTGCGAGTTTAGATCTAAAAACTATAATCGTCAGGCGAAAGATTACTCTGCATAAATCTCATTTAAAACGCCGGCCATTCGTACACCTGCCTGGAGTAATCTCTTGTAGATAATACCTTTTTTATAGTATCTATATTCGTAACTAAGCCGCATATTGTCTGGCAGGTCATACACCTCATCGCGGTAATCCATCGACTCGTACGCCCAGTCTCTCACCGAATCATTCTGCCAGTTTTCAACTTGTTCATATGTTGCAGTATTTAACTCATCGGCAAGCTCCGTATAACTCATTTGAAAGGACTCAATAATTCCACTATCCCACACCCGGTGTATATTGGAATCATCACCAAACCATTGGAGGCGAACATCATTTCCGCCCCGGTCCTCGCCGTTTCCAACGTGCAGCGGCTGATGAATATCGCCGATCATATGCATCACCAGCTTCAGCTTTTCCCTTTCCTCGTCTTCCGTCAGATCTCCCTCTTTTAGCTCCTCAATCAACGTCTCCAGCGCCCATATAATATCGCCACTTTCCTCCTGGATTTCAGGATCGTACTTCTCACCATCCGGGATGGTTACATAGTGCCATGTATCAAAATCGTAGCTATCGTCCGAACGGATATCATCCATCCAAACCGTTGAAATGGCGATGGACCGATCACCAAGAATCTTTTGTACCCGGGCTTTTACGAGATCATTCATATGTTTTTCAGCAATTTCGCCCGAAACATAATGCCCGATCTGCCCCCATCTTTCAGTTTCATGTGAATCGGAATAAAAGCCGGTGAGAAGTAGAAGTGAAATTAATAGATGCATAACTGTCTGTTTTTCTTTTTAAGATAAGAGCTTTGTTGATAGCAGAAAGTAAAAATCTTTGATTGGTTTGAAAAAATAATCCACTACTTTTACGAGTTGAAACTTCAACATCTTTCAATTATGAACTGATCAATTCTTCCGCTCTTCAGCCAGTTTTTTAAAAAGCTCTTTCTCTTTTGAGGTGAGATTTTCAGGAATTTGAATTTCTGTTCTCAGGAAATAATCTCCTCTCTTTCCCTTTCTCTTGAACTGCGGAAGACCTCTCCCGGCCAAACGAAATGTTTTGCCATTTTGAGTTTCCGGCGGAATATCCAACTTGATTTTTCCCTCGAGTGTCTGGGCTGTCAGCTTCCCACCTAAAACAGCTGTATAGAGATCCAGCGGCACTTTCTGATAGATATCGTTGCCTCTCCTTTCATAACCTTCCGGCTCTCTGACGTTCACTTTCAGGTAGAGATCCCCCTTTGGACCTCCCATTTGCGAAGTTTGTCCTTTCCCTTTCAGTTTAAGTCGTTTTCCATCTTCTATACCGGCGGGAATTTTAAGTTTAACTCTCTCCCCGTTTATTCGAAACTGTTTCTCTGTACCGGTGAGTACATCCTTTAGGTTTACATCTACCTCGGCCTTTGTGTCATGCCCTTTTTGGCGCACATTCCGGCCCGTTCTGCTTTGATATTGACGTGCCTGGGATTGGCGTCCGGCAAACGGATCACCGCCGCCCCCGCCAAAAATCGTTTCAAAAAAGCTGGAAAATGGACTCTCGCCACCTCCCGCTCGGCCTCCGCCACCGAAAATATCCTCCATATTAATTCGCTGGCCGCCACCTTGGTTTGCATATTGGTTCCAGTTAAAATCATCAGCACTGGCACCGGCCTGTTCATATTTTTTCCAATCAGACCCGACTTTATCATACAATTTTCGCTTCTTCGGGTCTTTCAGAACTTCGTAGGCTTCACCGATCTCTTTGAATTTCTCCTCGGCGCTATCATCATCAGGATTTTTATCCGGATGGTATTTAGCTGCCAGTTTCCTGTATTTCTTCCTAATTTCGTCCTGGGACGCATCCCTGGACACACCTAAAATGTTATAATAATCTTTATAGTCCATAATATTACCTCATGTAATGTTATAGCAAAAGATATGCCACCACCCACAGGTTTGCGATTTTGACAGTGCCAATTACCTGAATTTGACAAAATACAAGTCAGCGTCTCTCCAAGACATAAAAAAAAGCCCCTGCCAGCAAAGACAGAGGCTTCAACCCTAACCATAACCACATATGGTTTGCTTACATCAATTCGATAGCTATGAAAACATTTCTACCTTGCCTGTTTACACGCAGCAGAACGGCATCAGTTTCATCATCAATATAATTTTGAATAGCACCATAAAACTCATTTGGATTTGTTACGGCTTGCTCTCCTACCTGGGTAATTACATCGCCGCGTTGCAATCCTTGCCGGGCTGCAGGACTTCCCTGGGAAATATTCGTTACCACAACTCCATCAACATTCTCGTTTAATTGAAGCTGCTGTCGAATAGAGTTTGTTAAATCTTCAACAGAAAATCCGAGTGCTTCTTTCAGATCGTTCATGCGATCATCATCTACTCTTGTGTTGCCTGCCATCTCTTCCATATCGCGCTCGGCCAGTTCTATATTGAACTCCATCTGTTCACCATCGCGGATGACTTCAAGGGAAATCTCATCGCCGGGTTTTTTACTTCCGATGGCAACCTGAAAATCTCTGTAGGCTTCAATTTCTTCACCGTCCAAAGATACAATTACATCACCATCTTGCAATCCTGCTTCTGCTGCAGGTGTGTCTGGCAGTACTTCTCCAATGATGACCCCTCTTGCTCTGTTAAGGCCAAGAGCACGTGCCATGGTTCTGTCAACCGTACTACCACCGATTCCAAGATAACCTCTTGCTACACGGCCTTCCGTAATTAATGCCTCCATTACATCGCGGGCCATGTTCACCGGAATAGCAAATCCTACTCCCTGGTTGCCGCCGCTTCGGCTGGCAATTGCGGTATTAATTCCAACAAGCTCACCATCAAGATTCACGAGTGCTCCGCCTGAGTTACCGGGATTAATAGCAGCGTCAGTTTGTATGTAATTTTCATACATATTTAAACCCAGCGAAGAGCGGCCGCTTGCACTTACAATTCCCATAGAAACCGAATGAGCAAAATTGGGATTCAGCGGGCTACCTATAGCCAAAACCATCTCTCCTACGCGGATTTCATCACTATTCCCCAAGGCGATCGCGGGAAGGCTTTCATCCACATCAACTTTTAAAACGGCCACATCACTGGCGGGATCTGTTCCCACAACTTCAGCATTCATCTCATCGCCGTCAAAAAACCGAACATTGATCTCTTCTGCGTTTTCAACTACGTGATTGTTTGTGAGGATATATCCATCCTCAGAAACAATAACGCCTGAGCCCAATCCCTGACGGCTATATTCTCTTTCCTGGTTAAATCGAGGATCATCAAAAAAGAAAGAAAAGGGAGATTGTTGACGCCTTGTAACGGTTTGTGTAGTGGTAATTGTTACTACCGTTTTATTCGTTCTCTCTGCAATGTTAACAATTGCATCGTTGAAGTCCTTCAGAGTGGTAATCGGAGTCTGGTCAGCAGTAGTTTCCGTAGTATTAAAGTCGGGTAACCGAAACATGGATGCATTATTCGACCCATTATCGGTTGCGTAATGCATTCCTACAAATATAAAAATCACTGCAAACATCGCAGCAATACTAATCTTTATTTTATCCATCTTAGATAAATATTTAATTGGATTTTTAATGTACTTTAACGTGAAATTTTTATCTTATTGTTCAAAAATTTCTTTGTATCAAAAAGATGCCGGAGGCGCATATTCAATGCGGCTCCGGCGCTAACTAACCTGCTCTCTTTAGGGGACTAAGTAGAACAGTTCTTCAATTATTTAATTTTAATTTGTTTCTTCGTCTGCTGCTCACTCTTATCAACGGTAATGTTTAGTATTCCATTGTTGTAAGAAGCAGAAATACTATCAACTTCTACATTTTCCGGTAGTGTGAAAGAACGACTGAAGCTTCCATAGTGTGATTCAACTCTGTGATACTGCTTATTGTCTTCTTTCTTCTTAAACTTTCGTTCGCCGGAAATCGTTAAAGTGTTATTTTCAATGTTGAGCTCGATATCATCTTTGTTCATACCGGGAACTTCAACATCAATCATATATTGATTGTCCGTCTCGGAAATATCAATGCTGGGTGCAAATCTGTTTTGCCGAGTTGCCACTGCATCATTGAAAAATTCATCCATGATGTCTGAAAATCTTTTTCCGAAGACGTCTGTTTTAGGTTGATTATATTTTATAAGTGTCATAGCTAATCTCCATTTGGTTAAGATTAATTCATTATTTCACTTATTAATATTGCAACCTTGGTGCCAAACCAAAATTTCAATGAATTTAATGACAACCTTGATTCAGGTTTCTGCATTTATTTCATTGTTATAACGTTCACAGACCGTTTGACATTATATAATGGACAACCTGTCTTTTCTGAACTGTAAAGTTGGCGGAGAGTTGTTTAAACAGACATAGATGTCCCCTTTGATCTATTTACTCTGTTAAAAAGTAGAAGTGCAGATCGTAATATTGAGAGTAAATTTTCTCTTAAATGAAAAATATAAGGGAGATTCTATTTTTCTCCCTCATATTCAAAAAGCTTTCTTACTGGTAACTTTTATTCCATTCTTTTGCTAAGAGAAATGCCATTTCAAGACTTTGTTCGTAATTAAGGCGAGGATCGCAATAGGTTTCATAGTTATGACTAAGCCCATCTTCTTTCAGCCCGTTGGCACCTCCCACACATTCTGTTACATTATCACCTGTAAGCTCAAGATGAACACCACCAAGATAACTTGCCTCAGATCGGTGGACACCAAAAGTCAGATGTATCTCTTTAAGAATATCTTTGAAATTTCGGGTTTTCACGTTGTTATCAGTAGCATAGGTATTACCATGCATAGGATCGCAACTCCAAACCACAGGGTGACCGTTTTGTTTGACAGCCCGGATGTAAGACGGTAAATATTTCTCAACATTCTCCTGTCCCATCCTGGTAATCAAAACAATTTTTCCAGCCTCATGAGATGGATTAATATTGTCTAAAAGGCTCAATAAATTGTCAATATCAAACGGAGGGCCAACTTTTATACCCACAGGATTTTGGATTCCCTTCAGGTATTCAACATGAGCCCCGTCTAACTGCTGCGTTCTATTTCCCAGCCATACAAGGTGAGAACTAAGGTTAAACCATCCCTGTTTCCGGGGAACTCTTCTTGTTTGAGCCGAATCATAAAACAGGTTCAATGCCTCGTGTGATGTATAGATATCTACTTTATGAGCCGTATTAAACCTGTTATTAGGAGTGATCGTCTCCATAAATTTAATGGAGTTATTGATCGAACTAACCATCTCCTCGTACTCCTTATAGAACTCATTGTTATGCATAAAATCGAGTTCCCATTGTTCGGGATGCTGCAGATCGGCAAATCCCTCATCGGCTAAAGCCCGTAAGAAATTCAATGACAGGGCCGATTTTTGATATGCTTCGATCAATCGCTGTGGATCGGGTTTTCTTGCTTCCTTATTTGGCTCATAGCTATTGATAAGATCTCCTCGATAGTTGAGCATCTTTTCGCCGTTAACTATCTCAAAATCCTTTGATCGGGGTTTTGCGTATTGACCGGCAATACGTCCTACCCGAACCACTTCGGTGCCCATCTCATGAATCATGATGAAACTCATCTGGAGCATCACCTTTAATAGGTTTACCAATTTGGATGATCGGCACCCTTCAAACGTTTCTGCACAGTCACCACCCTGCAATAAAAATGCTTTTCCATCGGAGACTTTTGCAAGTTTGTCTTTCAGTGCTTCAATCTCCCAGGATGTAATCAGCGGAGGTAAGGCTTTTAAATCTTCAAATGCATCTTGTAACTCCTCTGTACTGGGATATTCGGGGAGCTGTGTGATCTCTTTATCATTCCAGGAAAGCGGATGCCATCCATTACCTTCCATAAGATCGGGGACTTCAATTTTATTTGCTCGTTTGGCGATTGTACTCATTGGTTCATTTAGATACGGTTAAAAGACTTTAAATATAAGCATCATTTATCGAATTGATAAAGTTTAAATCTGCAATCGATTAAACGTATGGATTAATAATATCTTTCAAGCATAATCAAAAGTTTAAAAATTCAACTTTACGTAAGGCTGCCCAAAAAGGATGTCATTATAAACCCCGCATTCCCGGGGCAGGCTCGATTCTCCAAAGGAGTCCTTGGGACAGAATCTCCACTCTTTAACTATGCTTGGAGATACCGGATTGGGGTCCAGTATGACAAAAATGAGAATATTGATTTCTCTCACATCCTTTTTTGACAGCATCACTGCGTTTGTAAAATGAATGTGTTTCTTTTTTTCCTTGTTGAAGTGGATGTTGTTCTTACAAACTCTTTGTATCTTTAAAGTTTTAATCTCAATCCACTCCAATTGCAAGAAAATATTGTCATTCGCGGAGCCCGCGAACACAATCTCAAGAACATAGATATTAATATCCCACGGGAGCAGTTTGTGGTTTTAACCGGTATCTCCGGTTCGGGAAAATCATCGCTGGCCTTTGATACGATTTATGCAGAAGGGCAACGCCGTTTCCTGGAATCGCTCTCTGCCTACGCCCGGCAGTTCCTGGGTATGATGGAGCGCCCGGATATCGATTTTATTGATGGCCTCTCCCCCGTTATTTCCATCGATCAGAAAACAACAAACCGGAATCCCCGGTCTACAGTTGGCACAATCACAGAAATATATGATTTTCTCCGGCTGCTGTACGCCCGCATTGGTATGCCCTATTCCTACGAATCTGGTAATAAGATGGAAAAACAAACATCAGATCAGATTGTTTCATCAATCATGGAGATTGAGCATGGTACTAAAGCTTACTGCCTTGCTCCTGTAGTTCGGGGACGCAAAGGCCATTATAGGGAGTTATTTGAGCAGATGAAAAAGCAGGGCTATATAAAAGCCCGGGTGGATGGTGAATTAATTGATCTTGAGGGAGAGATTAAACTCGACCGGTATAAAACACATAATATAGAAGTTGTAGTTGATCGGTTCGTGATATCGGAAAACAGCGCAAAACGAATTTCAGAAAGTGTTCACCTGGCGTTGGAAATGGCCGATGGAAACTTGATCCTCGGAATACAGAAAGACGGCGTGATCAAAGATAAGGTGTACAGTAAAAATTTATATGATCCCGAAAGTGGACTTTCCTATGAAGATCCGGCCCCCAATCTTTTCTCTTTTAATTCGCCCTATGGTGCCTGTAAAGCTTGCAATGGCCTCGGATACCGGTATGATGTAAGCCGTGAACTTGTGATTCAAAATCCCGAAAAAACAATTAATGAAGGGGCAATACGGTTTTTGGGTGAACCGAGAGACATTTTTGTCTTCAAACAGTTGAAAGCTGTACTGGACACAGTTGATCTGGATTTCGACACTCCTATCGAAGATTTCCCGGAAGAGGCATTAGATCTTCTGTTTGAAGGCGGCGGTGACCAGAAGTTTAATGTGAGTTATGATTTCAAAAAGAATAATGTAACCTATAAACATAAGTTTTCCGGCCTGCGATCTATCATTCGGGAGCAGTACGAAGAGAGCAAATCCAACAAACAGCGCGATAAAGCGAAAGCGTATCTGTCAAAAATAAAATGTCCCGATTGTGGTGGGGGCCGCCTCAACCCCGAGGCACTATCCTATAAAATTGATGGGTTAAACATTCACGATCTTGTTGAGCAGGATATTTCAAGTCTTCGAAAAACCATCGGCAATCTGAAACTGAATGAACGTCAGCGAAAGATTGGTCAACAGGTACTAAAAGAGGTCATTGACCGACTTGATTTCCTGCTGAATGTAGGACTGAACTACCTGACCCTCGACCGCGAAGCACAAACATTGAGCGGCGGCGAAGCTCAACGAATCCGGCTGGCAACGCAGATCGGAACACAGCTTGTAGGCGTACTCTACATTTTAGATGAGCCAAGTATCGGACTTCATCAAAAAGACAACATTAAACTGATAAACTCCCTCGAAACTCTTCGCGACCTTGGAAATTCGGTTATTGTTGTAGAACACGACCGCGAAACAATTGAACATGCCGATTATGTGGTTGACCTGGGGCCGGGTGCCGGAACAGAAGGTGGATATATAGTTACCGAAGGCAAACCGGAAGAGCTTGATCCCGAATCGATGACCACAAAATTTTTGAGAGATGAAGAGATCATTCCCTATCCTGATAAACGAAGAAAAGGATCGGGCGGAACTCTTAAAATTAAAAAGGCGAGTGGTCATAATCTTAAGGATGTGGACCTCGAAATACCCCTTGGAAAGTTTATCTGTGTAACCGGCGTAAGTGGCAGTGGAAAGAGTTCCCTCATCAATCAGACAATAACCCCTATCTTATCGAATGAGTTTTATAATTCGAAAGATGTACCTCTTCCCTATCAAAAGTTTGAAGGAATTGAGAATGTGGATAAAGTTATCTCTATTGATCAAAGCCCGATCGGGCGAACACCCCGATCTAATCCCGGAACGTATACAAAGGTATTCGATCATATTCGCTCTCTGTTTGCCGAACTTCCTGAATCTAAAATCCGGGGATACGACCAGGGACGATTCTCATTCAACGTAAAAGGAGGCCGATGTGAGGCATGTAATGGCGATGGTGTTCGAAAAATTGAGATGAACTTCCTGCCCGATGTGTATGTGGATTGTGAAACCTGTAACGGTCAGCGCTACAACAGGGAAACCCTTGAGATCCACTATAAAGGCAAAAATATTTCTGATGTACTGCAGATGCCAATCAGTGAAGCGGAAGACTTTTTTGATTCAATTCCCGCCATCAAACGAAAACTAAAAACATTGAATTCGGTTGGTTTGGGATATCTGACGCTTGGCCAATCCAGTACTACCTTAAGTGGCGGCGAGGCTCAGCGGATTAAACTCTCGCGCGAACTTTCAAAAATTGGCACCGGTGATACGGTCTATATTATGGATGAACCGACAACCGGACTCCACTTCCAGGATGTTCGTATGCTGGTCAATGTAATCCAAAAGTTGGTTAATAAAGGAAATACGGTCATTGTTATCGAACACAATCTCGATCTTATCAAAGCGGCAGACTGGATTATTGATCTCGGCCCGGAAGGCGGACATGCCGGCGGTGAAATTATCGCTGCAGGAACTCCGGAAGATCTTGCAAAAAATGACGAGAGCTATACTGGCCGATATCTCAAACAAGAATTTGAAAGAGAGCATAAACGATCTAAAACCTCTGTGTAGAAAATCAGGTAGCAGATCGATTTGAACACATTTTTTGATCGGTTTTAGTTATTTGAAATCGGCTTTCATTAGTGTAAAAAAAATGTTTGTCAACTGATTGGTTTCTCTATATTTTTACAAGTCTGATGAAAAACAGAATTCACCATATCCTTCGGTCGGCAACCATCACATGTTTGATGGCAGGATTTCTTGCACACCTGATTGTGCCGTTCTCCAGCCAGGCTCAAAAAACAGCATTTACCCGGTGGTTGAATCACAATGTGGTTTCTTCGGGTAATGAAAGTGAGATCGAACTCAGGAATACCATTAATGAGTTATCAGACCAGACCGGAGATTTTTGGGGATTAGTTCAGGAAGCTTCTGAACTGGTTGCCAATCATAAAGATCATTTTAAAATCCTTGTTTCACAGCCAGGGGAAAATGACCATTCACCCCAATCGGACTGGTTAATTGATCAGTGGAATAGTTTTCAAAACCAAAAATCGGGATTTAATTCTGTTCTTTCTGAATCTGCAAAAGCTCTCGCCAACTGGGTTCCGCAGGATCTCAATGTTTCATTCCTGAAAGCTGATACCGGCACCGATCATCACGGATTTTATAAAAACCAGTTTTTCTTCTTTTTTCGAAGATCTGCCGATTTTCTCCAGCCTTTGAGCAGCGGAATCAGCATTAATGCTCCGTAGTATTCTCTCCTCTGTCAACCTTTTAACAGAGGTGCTTACAAAAACAGCCTTCTGTTCATATCTATCATTATTTAACGATTAAACCTTTTTCAAAAGATTATCTGAAGAAATTATGAAATCACAAAATAACGGATTTAAAATTGGTAGTATCGTCCTGTTTCTTGGCCTGACGATCTACTATCTGTTTCCAACCATACAATGGCAGCTGGAACAGAGACATATGGAAAATATGGTACCGTCTGAACGTGTACAGTACCAGGAAGAAAATGCAGCAAAATTACAGCAGCTTCGTGAGGAGTCACTCTCCCTGGGCCTTGATCTCCAGGGCGGTATGTATGTAACTCTTGAGGTTGGAACCCCCCAGTTGCTGCAGGAACTTGCCGGCGAATATGCGGATGAGGAACTTGATGAAATCATACAGACGGCAAGAGATCGGGCATTCGAACAGCGAACAGATTTTATTGATGAATTTGTAGCTGAATTTGAAAGCCGGAATCCCGATGGATTACTGAGCCGGTATTATCGTTCTGATGCAGATAACATTACGCGTCGATCTTCAAATGAAGAGATAACGAACTATCTCAGGCAACAACGCGACGAAGCAGTTGACCGGGCAATGGAAATTATCCGGTCTCGTGTAGACAGGTATGGAGTAACCGAACCTTCTATCCTTCAACAGGGGAACAACCGAATTGTAGTTGAGCTTCCCGGCGTGGACGATCAAGAGCGTGTTCGGGATCTTTTACGGGGAACAGCACGTCTTGAGTTCAGACTTCTGCCCGAACCGGAAGAGATCAACGCTGTAAAACAGCAAATTGCAGATTATTTCAGCAATCAGATGGAACAAGAACAGGCCGATACGTTACAATCTGACACATTGGGACAGGCTGATGATGAAACAACAAACCTGCTTGAAGTGTTTGATCTCCGAGGAACCAATCAACACTCTTTTGGATATTCCGCCGGACGAGACACATCTACTGTAAACAGGCTTATCCAACAGGAAGAAGTGCAGAGTTTCATACCAAGAAATATGGAACTGATGTGGGGAGCCACACCATTTGCAGAAGATAACGGCACCGAACTTTATGAATTGATAGCTGTCCGAAACCAGATAGAATTGACAGGTGATGTAATTTCGGAAGCCCGGGTGGCGTTCGATCCAACCACAAATGCTGCCGAAGTTTCCATGTCTATGAATGCTGAAGGGGCCCGGCGATGGGCTCGCATTACAGGTGCCAACATAGGACGGCCCGTAGCCATTGTACTGGATGGTTATGTCTACTCATATCCAACTGTTCAGAATAAAATCAACAACGGTCGATCCTCCATTTCAGGACTCGGCGGGGTTGAAGAAGCGGAAGACCTTGTAAACATTCTGCTTTCAGGTGCACTTCCCGCCCCGCTTGATATTATTGAAGAACGAACCGTGGGGGCATCACTTGGTGAAGATTCAATTCAAGCCGGTCTCTATTCCACTCTTTTTGGTCTTGTAGTTGTAGCACTTTTTATGATTGTTTATTACCGCGCTGGAGGTGGAATTGCCGATCTTGCACTGATTCTCAATATTATATTTATTCTTGGAATCCTGGCTGCCTTTAACGCCACACTTACCCTTCCGGGAATTGCCGGTATTGTGTTAACGATCGGTATGGCGGTGGATGCAAACGTATTGATATTCGACAGGATACGTGAAGAGATGAGGGGAGGTAAAACACTTCGCGCTGCTATTGATAACGGGTATGCTAATGCCATGAGTGCTATTGTGGATGCCAACGTGACTACTTTTTTCGTAGCGATTATACTCTACAGTTTTGGAGTCGGTCCGATTAAAGGTTTTGCAGTTACGTTAATGGCAGGTATTGTTTCTTCACTCTTTAGTGCAATTGTCATTACACGTGTGGTTGTTGATTACCTCACACGTGATAAAACCGCCGACGTTAACTTCGGTTAAACAAATAAAAAAATTAAAATAAACAGGTACACATTATGAGATGGTTTGAAACACCAAGTTTTGATTTTATTAAAGCCACAAAAGTAGCCTATTTCCTGTCAGGTTCATTAATTATCATTTCAATTTTTGCAATTTTTACAATGGGTCTGACATACGGAATTGATTTCCGGGGCGGGCAGGAATTTGTATTCGACTTTGAAAATGCGGTAGATGTTGTCGAGATAAGAAGTGAACTTAGCGAGCCTCTCGGTACAACCCCGGAAGTAAAACTATTTGGTTCCGAAAGCGAAATTCTTCTGCGTGTTGATACAGAAGAAGATATCACCCAAACCCGGGAGTTGATCATGTCTGAATTCAGCAGCTTGTATCCAGACAACCCGGTAACGGTTCAAAAAACCGACCTTGTAGGGCCTCGTTTTGCTGAGGATCTGCGTGTAGGAGCTCTGTACTCCATTATCTTTGCCCTGGCGGTTGTCTTCATCTATATCTTTATAAGGTTTAAGGGCTGGTATTTCTCAGCCGGAGCCATTGCGGCACTTGCGCATGACGTTCTCATTGTGCTGGGAATTTTCACGATAATGGCAAAATTTGCTCCCTTCGATGTAAGTATCGATCAAACCATTATTGCTGCATTCCTGACAATTGTAGGTTATTCTTTGAATGATACCGTAGTTGTTTTTGACCGTATCAGAGAAAATTCACTGGTGTATAAAACCATGGATTTCAAAGATATGATTAATAAAAGTTTAAACGATACTCTCAGCCGGACCGTAATCACATCAGTAACAACCTTGTTTGTGGTAACTGTGCTGTTTATCTTTGGAGGAGAGGTATTAAAAGGCTTTGCATTTGCACTCGTAATTGGTGTAATATTAGGTACTTACAGTTCTCTTTTTGTAGCAAGCGCGCTCGTTGTAGAACTTCAGAAACGGGCAATGCAGGCCAAATCATAACAACCTATCAACTGAAATAGCGAACGTATGAGTTTTAATGTTTCTGAAAAATACAACTGTGTAATTATCTCGTTTAAAGGTAATGTGATGGGCGGACCTGATGCCGTCAGTTTGAATGAAGAACTTCATGAGTTAATAGAAAAAGAGAAAACCAATGTTGTGGTTGATCTCGGAAAAGTAAAATTTATGAATTCATCAGGGTTGGGAATGCTTATTGGAGCACTCACAACCATGAAGAAAGCCGGCGGAGATCTGCGCATTGCAAATCCTACCGACAAAATTGAAAGCTTGCTCATTATCACAAAACTCATTACTGTATTCAAACACTATAAAACACTGGATGAAGCTATTGCTTCATACCAGGATGAAGAGTAGTGTAGTTAATAAACCTTTTAAATTTTAATATGGAGGTGGTTTAAACACCTCCTTTTTTTTGGATTTTATGTCTGTTCGAATTGTTATTGGTGCCCAGTGGGGAGATGAAGGAAAAGGAAAAATTGTTGACTTGTTGAGTTCTGATGCTCAATATGTTGTTCGATACCAGGGAGGTGCAAATGCTGGCCACACCCTGAAGTTCGATGATACCACAATTGTTCTGCATCTGATTCCATCTGGACTTTTTAATGGAAACTCAAAATGTATTATTGGCAACGGTGTTGTAATAGATCCCATTGCACTCGTTGAAGAACTCGAAGAAGTTCAATCTCACGATATTAACCTGGAGGGCAGGCTTTTTATCAGTAGCTCTGCACACCTGATTCTTCCCTATCACAAAGTCCTCGATAATGTAAAAGAAAAAAACCGTGGTAGTGATGCCATTGGTACAACGGGGCGTGGTATCGGCCCGGCGTATGTCAGTAAAGTTTCCCGGATTGGCATTCGTATGGATGATCTGATTGATGAGGTGACTTTGAATGAAAAAATCCGCAAAAATCTAAACGACATAAACAGAGCCCTCGAAAATGTATATGGGGAAGATCCGCTGGACGCTGATGAGATGATTGAACAGTTACGACCGGCAATTGAAACTGTCAAGCCATTTGTTTGTAACACCTCACAAATTCTCCATCAGGCTATTGAAGATGGTGAATCTATTCTTCTTGAAGGAGCTCAGGGTAGTTTACTGGATGTAGATCATGGAACGTATCCATATGTTACTTCCTCCTGTCCTACAGCGGGCGGAGCCTGTACGGGAAGTGGAATTCCTCCGCTGGCCATTACTCAAGCAATGGGTATTACAAAAGCCTACTGTACAAGAGTAGGTAACGGGCCTTTTCCTACGGAATTGAACGGCGAGAGCGGCGAACTGCTTAGAAAAAGCGGTGAGGAATTTGGAGCAACTACCGGCCGGCCGAGACGCTGTGGATGGCTTGACTTGGTTGCCCTGAAATACGCCGTTCAACTTAATGGCATGAATGAACTTGCACTCACCAAACTCGATGTGCTGGATGAATTCGATGAGATCAAAGTTTGTACTGAATACAAGCTGGATGGTGAAACAACAAAAACCTTTCCGCTTGATACCGAAAATGTTGAGAAAGTGAAACCTGTTTACAAATCATTTAAAGGATGGAACTCTTCAACACGAGAGGCCTCCACTTTTGATGATCTGCCCGAAAATGCCAAAAAATATATTGCATTCCTTGAAAATTATATCGGTGTGAAGTTCAATATAATATCAACTGGCCCAAAACGATCTGAG
The DNA here is from genome assembly GCA_034521495.1 of Balneolaceae bacterium. Taxonomy (NCBI): domain Bacteria; kingdom Pseudomonadati; phylum Balneolota; class Balneolia; order Balneolales; family Balneolaceae; species Balneolaceae bacterium. Next base: position 61,724 of record JAXHMK010000018.1, on the reverse strand, counting down.
ACCATTGTTAGGTAAAAAAATCTGATATAACAAAAAAGCCCGATGATCTAAATCATCGGGCTTTTTTAGTATGGAGCGGGAAACGAGATTTGAACTCGCGACCTTCTCGTTGGCAACGAGATGCTCTACCACTGAGCTATTCCCGCTTTTGCAAGAGCTTCAAATATAAAACCTTTCTGCACCTCTTTTCAACACTTTTTTGAAATTATTTTTTACCAGTAATCTACTCCACCAACCACTGAAAGGTAGGATAGCCACCTGTAGTCGTCCAAACGTCATCCCAATCAAAGTCATCCATGTTTCCGGGATCATCGGCATCTTCACCAGTCATCTGAGGTGTAGTCAGTCCCGTCATGCCGGTTGTATCTCCGGATCCTGCCCCGCTTGCTTGTCCAGTGGCCACTGTATCCCAATAGCTTGTATCAACAATACCACTGTTCACTCCAATGAGACCTCCAACCGATGTGAAGCCAGATACTTCTCCGGCAGCATACGTTTCAGAAACTTCACCGGTAACAGCATTCACTCCCACGAGGCCGCCTACATTTTCATTTCCGGTTACATCTCCAAGGGTGTATGCACTCAGAATTGTGTCGGAGTTGTTACCAACCAACCCGCCAACGTTGTTATTGGAAGCTGTCGTGGTTGCACTGGAGAACGACTGCTGTATCAAACCATTATTTCGCCCGATGAGTCCGCCTACATCATCAGTTCCACCTACAGAACCGGTCGTGTAGGAATCAATAATATCACCGCTATTTGAACCGGCCAGGATGCCAACCTCCATTCCACCCGTAACATCAGCAGATTCAAGATATACATTTTGAATTGTAGCTCCATCTCCAATCACACCAAACAAACCCACATATTGTTCAGCCGGACGATCGATCGTCAGATTTGAAATTGTAAATCCATCTCCATTCAGGCTTCCGGTAAACGGAGTGGTGTTATCTCCCAGGGGATTAAATCCCTCACCTGTTGACGTTTCGCTTGCATCAACGTCATCTACTAAAATATAATGAGCATCAGGGGCCTCCTGCATCGCCTGCAGTTGGTCGAGCCTGGATATTTGATATGGGTTACCAAGAGTTCCGTCTCCTCCGTTAAAAAATCTGAATACGGCTGTGATCGATTTATTCCCGTCAATCGTAATGGTATTGGGATTGGCTGTACCACTTAAATCGCCTTGCCACTCAACAAATTCCCATCCATCCGCGGGAACGGCTGTAGCTTCAACTACAGAGTCAAATTCATACCCAGTCTCCGTCTCTTCGCCAACCAGCACATCCAGCAAGATTTCTCCCATTCCAACTGTAGTCGTATCAAGAGTAAAGGCAGCACGTTCAAAATGGGCTTCGAGTGTTTTATTACCGTTCATTGTCAGGTTGAACGGGTTGGTAGTTCCACTAAAATCTCCTCTCCACTCAACAAATTCCCATCCCTCATTCGGAATTGCTTCTACATCAAAAGAGGTATCGCGTATATATTCTCCACCGGATGGTTCTATTGTACCTCCCTCTTCCGGAATTGGAATCGTGGTCAATCCAAATGTTCTGTCAAATACAACCGTGACTGTTTTCGGCTCATCAATGGTAATTTCAACGGGATTTTCAGTATCCTCAATATCTCCTTCCCACTCAATAAAGGCCCAGGCAGAGTCGGGGATTGCAGTCAACTCAACAACCGTTCCAAACGGATAATCTGTTGTCTTTGGTTGAATCACATTTTCATCCACTGAGCCTTCACCTTCAACATTTATCGTTAAAGGATAAGAAACTGGCGAAAATACAGCCGTCACTTCTGTTTCATCCTCAATAGTTATGGTTTTAGGGTTTTCGGATCCCTCCAGATCACCCTGCCACTCTACAAATTCCCAATCATCGGCGGGTTCAGCCGTCAATTCAACAACGGTTCCATGCGGATAATCTGTCGTTTTTTGTTGGACTACCTGTTCAGATACTGTTCCCTCACCTTCTGTATTTACGGTAAGTGTGTAATCTCGCTTTGTAAAAATTGCAGCGATATCTTTATCTGAGTCCATTTCAATAACAACGGGATTTTCTGTACCGCTATGGTCTCCTTCCCATCGTTCAAAAACCCAGTCCTCATTGGGAATGGCCGAGATCTCAAGATCTCTGTTTGCTGTAAATTCACCATCTTCCGGGGTTACACTTCCGGCTTCAGTTGGTACAACAGATGTAGTTAACCGGTGAGTATCCGGATCAGAAGAGCACGAGCTAAGAAGCAGCGCTATCAACAGGTAAAGTGTGACTTGTACTCTCATTTATTTTGTCTGTATTGGATGATATTTAAAATACTCTATAAATCAATTAATTAGCAATGATTTGAGCACAATCAGCCGTCACATGAAGGTAATTAAAAAATACTAATAATGAATTACATCGATTGACATTTCCATTTTTATATAGATCATTTAATTAATGCTTCTTTTTAAGTCGTATATTTATAATTCTCAAAAGAGAAAAGTTAGTTAAATCATTAAAAACAATGGACAAGAACTCTACGAATCCGATTGAAGAAGGAACTGAACTTCAATTGCAATTTGAGAAACGAGATGGCCTTCTGCCGGTTGTTGTACAAGAATATTCCTCTGGTGAAATATTAATGATTGCATCCGTAAACGGCGAAGCGGTCAATCAAACGATAAAAACAGGAAAAGCCACGTTTTGGAGTACCAGCAGAAATAAACTTTGGGTAAAGGGTGAAACTTCAGGAAATACACTTCTGGTTGAGGAGATATTGGTTGATTGCGACCAGGATGCATTAGTTTACAAAGTCGTTCTTGATGGAGATGGTGCCTGCCATACCAAAAATAAGGATGGCATTCCAAGAACTTCCTGTTTTTACAGGAAACTAAATTTAAATACTCTTGAATTAGATTTTTTAGAAAAATGAAATTTCAATCCAGAAATGTTTTTGGCGAACCCATTAAAACCTGCAGTAATGAACCCATGACCGGTTTTTACAGAAATGGCTGTTGCGATTCGGGAGATGAGGATCATGGGGATCATATGGTCTGTGCCATCATGACCACAGAATTTCTCAAGTTTTCCAAATCGAAAGGGAATGATCTCTCCACTCCAATTCCTCAGTATAATTTTCCCGGCTTAAAACCCGGCGACCGATGGTGCCTTTGTGCTCCCAGGTGGAAAGAAGCCTATGATGCCGGCATGGCCCCCGACGTTGTTCTTGAAGCAACAAACGAGCTGGTTCTAAATGTGGTTTCTATGGATATGCTTTTAGAATATGCTTATAAGGAAGGGCAAAAAGCGGATTAAAATCCTCCTTTTGGAGGGGGAAAGTGAAATGACCGTTTGCCCAAGTCATACCTTCGGGGTAGCGAATGAACTCGGGAGATGTCTCATTGACTTCGAACACCCCTCTCGATTTTTCAAGAACCGTTGAAAAATCATTTCTCCCCTGAAAGGGAGACTCTTTATTCTTTCTCAGCGGTATTTTTCTCTCGTGCCCAATGGCGGAAAATTGATATGGAAAAACCGGCCATCAGTAAAAACGTTCCCATCCATACTACGGATACAAACGGTTTCTGTTCGGCAACAACCAGCACCCAATCTTCTTCAAAGTTTTCATCCAAACCATAGACACTCAGTTCTATGGAGTCTGAATCAGGGTGAACACTGCTGAAGAGTACATTCATTTGCCACTCCGGAATTTCAATAGGTGGTGAATAGGTGTAGCTCTTCTCTTCTTCCGTATAAACGGCAAAAAGAGGTTCAGCCTCAAAAGCCCGCCCGGAGGGTTCGTGTTCAATATGTATCAAGGAACGAATTCCAATTTGTGTATTTTCAGGGAGTGATTCTTCACTGGCCGGTACGAAATTCCTGAATGTAAATGTAAACGGTCCTACAGTTGTTGTTTCGCCGCGGCTGATCTCAATTATTTGAGCTTCTCCCTGCTCATCCTGGATAGCTTCTTCATCACCAACTGGTACAATGGACTGATTTTCTGTATTCTCCTTAATCGCCTCATTTCGCTTTTCTACGTATTGACTTCCCGCTACATATAGATAGATGTCATTCATCAGACCTGTTCTAACATGGGGATCAACAGACCATTCAACGCTATTGGGTCCCGAGGATGTTAACATGGGGTAAACTTCCGGAGACATATAAAAAGTTTTGTCTCCTTCAATCGATTCGAATTTCAGACGATAATTTTGTTGTCCGGGCCGAGGCGAATTGGTGAGTTCGTATCCCTCGTACGTCACCATATATTTGTCATTAATTAATTTGGGCTGATTGAGTTTAAGCTCAAACATTTCCACTTTTTGTGTGATGGGAAAACCTTCATCATCAAAAACTTCTCCCTGTTCAATCCGGGTGTTGTAATTGGAGGTTTGCGGATCCAGCATCGGCTCGGTGTAAACAGAAGAAGCAATAATTCCTAACAAAAGCATTCCAAACCCGATATGTGTAATAGTACCCCCAACCAGTTTTGGATTTTTTCTCAATAATTTTACCAATACAGTTCCATTTCCAATCACTGTAAACCAACCGGCAAAGATATAAATCATATAATAGAGAGAAGTAACATTCCCCATGACAATTGAAATAACAGCCACGGTTGATGTGATAAGAAGCGGGGTAATCAACTCTCCAGCCAGGCTTTCCCAGTTGTGTTTCTCCCAAAAAAGATACTGTCCCACAACTGTGGCAATGGCCATAATAATTGCAATCGGCATACTCCAGTTATTGTAAAACTGGATCTCAGGCGGTGTGGGATTAGCAACAAATAGCTTTCCTAATATGGGCGAGCTTGTTCCCAGAATTATAACTAAACCGAGTATAAAAAGAAGCATTGCGCCGGTAAAGGTCATAAATTCCCGGCTCAAAACTTTGGACTCGTCTTTAGGGGATGGAAGATCTTTATAACGATAGAGATAGAACCCAATTCCCATAAATGTGACGATCAGTATAAAAGCAAGCAACTGGTTATACAGCCCCAGATCTACAAAACTGTGAACGGATTGATCTGACAGTACGCCCGAGCGCGTTAAAAAGGTTTGATAGATTACGGAGACGTAAGCCAGTATTGCAAAAAAGAGAGAGGCTTTATGAGCCCGGCGACTTTTCCGCTGGATGATCATCGCATGAATTCCGGCTGTTCCGATTAACCAGGGAACAAGAGATGCATTTTCAACTGGATCCCACGCCCAGTAACCACCGAACGAAAGTGTTTCATACGCCCAATAACCACCGAGAAAAATAGCTGTCAATAGTGACAGATTCGCTGCGAGTGTCCAGGGGAGAGCAGGTCGAATCCACCCGTGATATGTTTTAGTCCAGAGAGATGCGATTGCAAAGGCAAAAGGTACGGTCATCATTGAAAACCCAAGAAATATGATAGGTGGATGAATCATCATCCATGGGCTTTTCAACAGATCATTCAAACCGGTTCCATCCTGCGGTACGAAGTCGGGATTAGCTTGTAAAAAAGGGGCATTTGGCATCTCCTGGGCAATGGTTCGAAAAGGAGAAGCCCCGATTTTTGCAATTCCAAGATCCAAACCCAAAATCATAGAAAGAAGGAAAAACTGTGTCAATGCCATCACAAACATAACCGGCCCCCGATACGGTTTCCGGGTCCATTTGATCAGACCAAGTCCAACAAAGAATCCAAAGAAAATCCACAGCAGAAAACTCCCCTCTTGTCCTCCATAAAGAGCTGAAAAGAGATATTTGGTTTCGAGATCAAGGCTTGTGTAGTTCCACACATAATAGTATTGGAACTGATGCGTCATAATAAGGTAAACGAGCGCAACGGAAGCCCCTATGACAAGGACCCCTTTGAATCCCCAAATCCAGTTGGACAACCGTTCAGCCTTTTTGTTTTCTTTGATTGAGGCAAAGGCATACAACCCCATAGTAATAATAGAAGAGATAAAAGCGAGATAAATAAACCAGCGTCCTGCTTCGGCAATCATATAATTCTAACTCTCTGTGGCACTTGCCTTTTCAAAATCGGGCGAATCGTTGTATTTAGACGGGCATTTCATGAGCATTTCGTTTGCGTAAAAAACATTATTTCTTAACTCACCGATAACAACAAGCTGAGTAGCCTGCTCAAAATTATTTGGTTTCGGACGGGCATAAACCACTTTTCGAACATTCCCGGCCCGGTCTTCCATATGGAATGTAAACTGCATGGTTTCTCTCGAAAATCCATACTCTTCTGAGGAATCCCATACACCTACCACATGTGAAGATGATCGCCCTTCTGCTTCTTCAAAATTCACGTAGGTACTAATACTGTTGCCAAAATTGTACATCAACAGTGATGTAAAAACAATGATAGATACAATGCCAATAATTAATTTAGGTTTCATCTGTTGATTCCTCTTTCAATGATTTTTCCAGCTTGCTTACATTTCTGTCCACCCGGATCAGGTAGAACAGCAACACAAACCAGATTATTAAACTGACTCCTAAAACTACAAAAATAAGATCGTTGGATGCCATGAATTGTATAAATGCAGATGTTTGTTCGGTACTTTCAACCCCTTCCCATTTGCCGGAGTAACTGTTGGTCAGAGTGTCAACGGCGGTGTTCACTGAATCTTGTATGTTTACTTTCATGATCCGCTCACGGTACTCTTTTGCTGCACAACTTTATATCGGTTTACAACATTCATAATCCACAAAGACAAACCAATAAATCCGATCACTGCCGGGTAAAATATATATCTGAGTTCAGGCGCAGTAATTTCACTAAAAGCCGGATTTCCTTCAGCCCCCGGATGTAAACTTGGTAATTGACGCGGTATAATATATAGTAAAAACGGGATGGTAGTTACTCCAAAAATATTATAAACAGCAGAAATTTTTGCCTTCTTTTCGGGATCGTTAAATGCCGACCGCAGAATAAAGTAAGCCACAAATATCAACATGGCTAATGCAGCCAGGTTCATTCGCGGCTCTGCAAACGTCCACCAAGACCCCCATGTAAATCGTGCCCAGAGTGATCCAGTCAGCAATCCACAAATACCAAACAGTAGTCCGACCGAAGTTGCAGTTTCTGCCTTTCGATCCCACTTCAGATGCTCATCGTTTAAATACCGAACACTAAAATAGAATGCCATCGAAAAGGCAATCATCATCGTAAACCACATGGGCACATGCAGAAACAGATTTCTTGCCGATTGCTCCAAAATAGGTATTTCAGGAATCTGAATGAGGAATCCGGCTAAAATGACTCCGGTCATCCAAATCGCTACGACAATTTTCCAAATCTTCAAAATAGTGCACTTATTTTTATCTAAACAACAGCCTAAAAGATACGAAAATGAACGATTTTTTTATAAAGTGATTGTGAAGGTTTAGAAGAAAATTTGGCTGGTTATTTTTGGAAGAGGGCTTCCGGCTGTGGTATTTCTTATTTATTCCGACAATAAGAACAGGAGGCTTCAAAGGAACTTTTAAAAAGCTTATTTATTACAAAATCTCTATTGAACTCTAACACCTTTTAATGTGTGCCTCTTGAATAATGGCTCGTTAGAGCCTCCTGTTTATAGAAATGAAAGATGCTCTAAACCGAATGGCTCCAGCGGAGCCTCCTGCACTTCATTCATCGATAAAATGAAATAGATATTTCTCATCATATTGAATCTCAAATTTTTTCAATAAAGAAATGTATTCATCTCGGAATGTTCTCCTTCTGTGATGCTCTTCCTGATTTAAAACATATTTACAAACCCTGTCTATATGAGAATGTGAATAGGAGAAAACACCATAACCATCCTGCCATTTAAATCGGCCATTCAACCAATTTTTGTAATTGACAAACTCATTACTTTCAACTTTGATCTCTTTTACAAAATCGGAGATTAACATGCTTCCGGGTTTGAAACCAACAAAAAGGTGGGTGTGATCGGGCATACAATGGACAGCCAGCATTTTTGCTTGGCGATTTCTCACTAAACCTGTCATGTATTTGTGTAATTCTTCTTTGTGTGATTTTGGTAGCAGACTCATCCTATTTTGTACTGCAAACACAAATTGTAGATAGATCTGTGAAAATGTATTAGCCATAATTACTTACGTTTTTTAGGTGGCTCTTACAGAGCCAGATTTTTATTTCTAAACTATTTCTATTTCTATAAACAGGAAGCTCCAATGGAGCTTTTAAGTAAGACATTTATAGTTTTATAGTTTATTCCCATTTGTATGAACAGAAAAAATCAGATCCCTTACAGAATTTTTTATCAGCCCCCATCAAATAGCCTCTTTTCCACAAATATATTCTTTTGAAATCTCAAATGGCTCGATAGAGCCGCCTGTTTATAGAAAAAGAAAGTTGCCTTGCACTGAAATGGCTCCATCGGAGCCACCTATCATTTAACGATTCATAATCCGATGAATGAGAGTTCCCAATCATTTGTTATTTTTTATCTATGGCTGAAAAAAAGATTGAACTACAACCCAAGAAAAGCCACCATTTTTGGTGGTTCGTAATTGGTATCCTGCTCGCACCAATAATTGTTGGGCTTTACATTTTGTACAAAAAATTCAGTGAGCTATCCAATACACACTATAAAATTACAGACCAAACAATTACGTCTGTAAATCCGAATTACACAGAGACCGTTGATATTGCTAATATCAACAACATAAAAATTCAACAGAGGTGGATTGATAAGAAGTTCGGGATTGGTAGTTTACAGCTCATCACGAATACACGCAGAATGGATCTTATCGGGCTGGAGAATCCAAAGAATATGTCTGATATGATTCTGAAAGCTGCCGAAGCTGAACGATATCGTATAAAACAACAGGCAAAAAAGGAGAGAGAAAAAACCGAGTCATCTCAAACCAATCTCGATAAACTGGATTACCTCACCGGACTTTGGCAGCAGGGCTTAATATCTAATGATGATTATATGCGAGAAAAAAAGCATTTTGAGGATCGTTAAAACGAACTAAGCAGTTCTAAAATCAAGCCCTGTATATCCATGAAATTTATATCTCTCTTTTCCTTCGGCCTCCTAATTACTACTTCTTTCTTTTTTATTTTTGATTTGGCTTATGCCCAAACCCCACCTGAACAACCCGTAAAAAGCACACAAATCCTTCAAACTGAAACTACCTGGAATGGAAAAGATATTGAATATCCTCAAAACGGTTCTGAAGAGATCACAGCTTTGGAAATTGTATTTGAACCGGGAGCAGAGACAAGCTGGCATCGCCATCCGGTTCCCTCACTTGCTTATGTCATTAACGGAGAATTGAAGGTGATTTTAAAAGACAGCGGTGAATCAAAAATTTTTAAAAAAGGAGATGCTTTTGCCGAAGTCATTGACACCTGGCACTATGGAAAAAATATCGGGGATGAACCTGTAAAGATTGTTGTTTTCTACATCGGGGAAAAAGGAATGCTATTAACTGAGCTGTTAACAGAAGTTCAAGAAGAGGAAATTGATGAATAAAAGAATTATTAAAATTCATCGGATGAATGATTAAAGCTCAGAAATACAATACCAATTTCACTCATCCGATGATTGAATAAAAACACTATTAGCGGTTTTCTATCTTATGATCGACCGAATAGGCTCCGCTTCCAAGAAAGAAAAGTGCAAGGGTTGTAAGCAGCAGCATCAAGTCAATTCTTGCGGCCTCAAAGCCCTGTCCAATTTTAACCGTAAATAGAGCCACAACCATAATGAAAGCAAGAAGCAAATATGGTATTTTAGCATAAGCCCCGAATAACACCATTATGCCCCCAAAGAACTCAATGATGGCAACCACCCATGCCATTAGAGCCGGCAATGGAATTCCAACATTTCCAAAAAATCCCTGGACACCTTCTATTCCGGTCAGTTTTCCCCATCCATGATATATAAAAATGACTCCGACTCCTACTCGCAATAACAAAAGTGCTAAATCACTGTATTTATTATCTAAATTGGCCATAATTCTCCTTATTTATTTGATTTTATTCCAATGTATGATATAACTGAATTTAACCGCTGATTTATAAATTCCAAATTTTTTTCAGCTTTTACTTCAATACATTTTTTGTAGACTTTTTTAAATTCCTGTAAAAGTCGTTCTTTGAATTTTTTGAATGGCACAGACTCCTTAGATTAATGGTATTGAATTTAACAACGCAGAAATACTAAACATAAATAACAGATTTACTGATGAAGACTTTGAAGATTGGAGTTGTTGGGTCCGGATTTATTGCCAAATTTTTAGCTGTGGCCATGAAACAGGTTCGGCATATTGAAATTTCAGCGATCTATAAACGAGGCGGATCAGAAGAGCTCGCCAAATATGCAAAAGAGAATGGACTTGGCGATCCTACAATCTATGATTCCGTAACTGAAGTTTGTAACCATTGTGATGCAATTGCCATCTACTCGCCCAACTACACCCGGGTAGCCATTATGGAGGAAATCAACGATGCAGTTAAACAAGGAGCCAATTTAACAGGTGTTATTTGTGAAAAACCTCTTGGCCGTACGATAGCAGAAGCTCAGCGAATGGTAGATTTAGCCCGGGATGCCAATCTAAAAACGGCCTATTTCGAGAATCAGTTGCATATGAATGCAGTGAATAAAGCCCTTGACCAGTTGGAACCCCAGCAAAAAGCGATGGGATCTTTCACTCTTGCCCGAAGTACTGAAGAGCATGCAGGTCCCCATAATGCCTGGTTTTGGGATCCTACTCAACAAGGTGGCGGAGTTTTATCAGATATGGGATGCCATAGTATCGCCGTCAGCCGTCATATTTTAACACCACCCGGTAAAGATCCACTCTTTCTTGAACCGGTATCTGTACAGTGTGATACCTCTCTGTTAAAATGGGGGCAGCCTAAATACCGGGAACAACTGAAGGAAAGATTTGGGGTTGATTACTCCAAAACTCCGGCCGAGGATTTTGCAACGGGAGTCATCACCTATAAGAATCCCGATACCGGTCAGCTTGTAAAAGGTCAGTTCACAAACTCCTGGATGTACGACAAACAGGGCCTCCGCCTCTGGATGGATGCGATTGGCCCCGGCTACGCCATGGAAGTAAATTCACTGATCTCTCCCCTCGAAATTTTTGTGGGTGACGAAGCCGCCGAAGGCGTTGCTGATGCCGAAACCGCTATCGAAAAATCAACGACTACCCGCGGGCTCTTACCTGTACACCCCGATGAAGCCGGACTTTATGGATACGACACGGAACAGGAAGATGCCGTAAATGCATTTTTGAATGGCAAAGATGCTTTCCTTGATTGGGAATTTGGCGTTGAAGTTACCAAACTTGTGCAAGCTGCATATATGGCTGCGGAGAGAAGGAAAACGATTGATCTTACTGATGAGGATGTTCAGGAAGAATTAAAAAGTTATAAATCACTTATCTCTCAAGGTAAAGGTGCTGATCTGCTCTACACGTAGTAAAAACCCTTCAAAAATTAATAGTATTTCTTCGGTTCATATAGATAGATATTGGAGATCCAATTTTATAACCTCAGTTCGATTCATAAACACGAATGAAAAAGTCTCCCCAAACAAGGGTAGATTTTCCACAAGTGATGCCTTCTGCGAGAGGGGTGTTCATTGGTCTTGCAATATTGCCCTCTTTTTAAAAATACGGTTAGAAATAGAGCATCAGAAAAGCTGCGATTAAACCCGGAAGCACGCATGCAAAAAGCAATAGAATAAATTTTAAACTCTTTTTAAAACCAGAAAAGAACGCAAAAATAAATCCTTTAACAATTGTGTTCATTGCCGATGCGATAATAATTCCAAGAGTAGCAACACCGTTTTCCAGGTCGCCAAGCGCCTGTCTTGACAGAGATAATGTAATTGCATCAGCATCCATCAACCCTGAAACTAATGATAAAATATAGATGCCCTGATCGCCAAACCAATTTTTCATCCCTTCTGTCAATAACAGAATCAAGGCCAGCAGTACTCCAAATTTTAAAGCCATTCCAATTTTAAACGGATTATCAAGATTCAGTTCTGTGTCTACTGAAATTTCATCATTTTTATTCCATAGCCAATATCCGCCTAAAAGTACGCTGAAAAACATTATAGAAAGAGGAATCCATAAATCGCTGATTAACGCAACATTCACAACAGCAACTTCAATGGTAACCCGAATAAACATTATGGAGGTCGCAATCATAACGCCACCCATAAACAGAGCTTTTTGAGGTTGATCTTTTGCAAACTGAGCAAGACTAATCGTAACCGCCGTTGAAGAAGCAAGCCCGCCCGTAATGGAAGTAATTATTGTTCCGAGTCGATTTCCAATAAATTTAATTGCAAAATACCCTGCAAATGAGATCCCGCATATTAATACGACCATCCACCATATCCAGTACGGGTTGAGCGCCTCGTAAGGCCCATACCCTTTGTCAGGCAGCAGTGGCAGAAATATTACAGAAATAACCAATAACTTTACTCCTGCATAAATTTCTTCTGTCTCTATATTTCTCAACCATCTGTGAAGTACCGGTTTCATACTCAGAAGAGCAACAACCACAACCGATGTTACCAGTGCATACATATAAAATCCAACTGCTGCCCAGGCAGCCAACACAAATGTAAGCATCATTGAAAATTCTGTTGTGGTACCTAAATCGCCACTCTTTCTTGTTTCCATCACATGGGCCGTTATGATCAGGATAGCAACCGCACTAAAGGCTACCCCCAAAAACCAATTACCAAACTCTGAGGATAGTAAGGCAGAGACTCCTCCCAACAAACCAAGCAGGCTGAATGTGCGCATCCCTGCAACCCGAACACCTTCGTCCTGTTCACGGTCACTCCATCCGCGTTCAGTACCAATTAATAACCCAACGGCCAGGGAAGCTAATAAGCGTCCCAGGATTTGCATTTCTTCAATCATAAAAACATATCTCTTTCACTTCTTTAGCTCCATGTAAAAAGATACTTTAGAGTAGCACCTTTACCAATTTATTCATGAAACTATACGTTTGTTTTACTATAAAAACCGTTAAAGAGGGCTTTGCAAAACCGTGGTTATTGGTCAATCTGAACTCGATTCAGATTCTCCATTCGTCTTTATAGTCAGTATCTGGAGATCCTGAATCAAGTTCAGGATGACGGTCAGAGTTTTGCAAAGCCTTCTTAAAATAATTATTAATGCTTATATCTGTTAAGATGTTAACTCGAATTATTCACGAAAAAGTATAAAATAGAAGTTAAGTTACTGATATTATTAGATGTATCGGAAAATAATGATAGCTCAATTTTGAGTGTTGTGGCAAATGGCTACGAAATTCCCCCGATAAATTACTCCCCGAATATGATCCTGGTATTTAATGGTTGTTTTTTTCTGAGGTCGCTTTTTTAGAAAGTTGCCGGACTTTTTGTGCCAGTATACTTCTCTCTTCACTCTTGTCATCAGTCGTTCGGCCCATTACATAACCATAGTGATTCAATTGATCGACTTCATCACATATTACTTTTACAATAGCACCAAGCGGGATAAAAAGAATCATACCGGATAGTCCCCAGATTTGAGCTCCAATAACAAGAAGCAAAAGTGTAACAAGAGCATTCATACTTACCTGGCTTCCCACAATAACAGGTGTAATAAGATTTCCTTCAAAAAGTTGAATGACATAAAACCCGAGTAGAATAATGAGCGGATAGAAGATCGAATCCATCGTTATCAAAGCATAAAAGATTGGTAGTATGGAACCAAAGAGCGGGCCAATAAATGGGATGATATTCATCATTCCAGCAAAAAAACCGAAGAAAATAGCATGTTCTACTCCAATCACTGCAAGCAAGATTGAATAAAGAACAGAAAGAATACCAATCACAATTAAGACACCTGTTATGTAACTCTGAATTGTAGATTTTACATTCCTGATGATTGTCGTCACTTTTGTCTCCTGCCCTGAGTCTCCCCGGCCAAATGTTTTCAACAGAAAGTTCTTCAAAATATCTCTCAGTAGAAGAATCAGGTAAACAAAAATAGGAACTAACAATACTGATGTAAGTGTAGATGCTGCTCCACCTATCTGCTGGGTGATGGATCCAACGTTTTCCCGTACAAAATTGATCAGCGTTTGCGTAATTTGATCCAGGCGAATACTCTCAATAGCAAAATAATCTCCCAGGAGCTGGTTCACAGAACCCATCATTTCATTCAGGCGTTCAACAAACATGTCGGCATCCTGAGCAAAGTCTGTCATTTGTGAATAGAAAAAGAACAGAATGGTTGAAAACAGGATAATGCCAAAAAGAATAGCCCCGAGAGAGGATAAGACTCTTGGAATTTTAAACCGCTCGAGCCATTGACTTACAGGCAGTAACAAGATCGCGAAAAAGATGGAAAACAACAGCGGTACTATCACCGATTTTGCGATAACCATCACATAAACTGTCAGAACAGTCCCCGCTAAGCCATATACATATTTTATGTACCATTTTGGTTCAACACTCATATCTCACGTTTTTTGATCTTCTATAAGTTAAACTCTTTGTAAACTGATAATTAATCTACATTATTTTCTTTTATTGATTTCCACAATATGTAGAAAAATGTTTACAACGGAAAAACGAACTATGCAGAGGTGCAACCTTAATTGTTCTTCGTTAATCTTTTCTTTTTTTAAAGAAGATCTTCCCAATATGACATAAAAAAAGCTGATCCAAGATTTAAACCTGAACCAGCTTGAAGTATTTATTGCTAAAAAATCGATTGATGCCGAATCAAAGAGTCATCCCCCTTGATTGACTTTGTCAATCTCTCCCCCTTCGAAGGGGGAAGTTTAACTCAATGAAATATATTTCACATTACTTACGCCATCCAGGGCGTAGATTTCAAAAAATGCTCGGCTGCTGAATCCACTTCAGCTGCCGAATTTGTGGTGTGAATTGGGAAATTCGCCAGCCGAAAAAGACAATCGGCAGGCGAAGTGTGTAATCGTTAGCTCAATGAAATGTATTTCACATTGCTCACGCCATCTAAATCATAGATGCTTTGGAGCTCTTCGTTATTGAGCTGCTTGTCTACAATCACAGCCGTAATAGCATTTGAGCCTTTCCCTTCACGCCCCAGGCTTAATGCGCCAATGTTGATATCCTGCTTGGCAAGTGTGCTTGAAACAGCCGCCAGCATTCCGGGCTGATCCAGATTTTGATACATCAGGATATCACCTTCCAGACGAAGTTCAATTCCAAATCCATCAATCTCAACGATACGATAATCACCGGGGCCAAACACAGCCGCAGAAATCTGCTTATATTCTGTACTGTCACCCAGTTTTATGGTAATCAGATCGTTATAGTTCTTGTCTTCGCTCTTATTCGTTTCACTGAGTTTGAAGCCTCTTTCAAGTGCATAGTGGCGGGCATTAATAAGGTTTACAGATTCGCTCACATATTGAGAAAGCATCCCTTTTAATACGGCATCTGTCAGCACTTCAGAATATTTAGTGCAAAGCCCGGTATATTCAAACGAAAAATTATTGGAGTTGTCCGGCATAATCTGTCCGGAGACTTTTCCCAGTTTTTCAGCAAGCTCCACATAGGGCTGAACTTCATCATTTGTAAGAAGTGAGATCGATTTACTGTTCAGATTGCCTTTATAATTTTTGTTTTCAAGTGCATCAGAAATCTGGGTTGCAATTTGAACAGCCACTTTTTCCTGAGCTTCTTCAGTAGAAGCACCCAAGTGCGGGGTACAAATAATCGCAGGATTTTTTAGCGTTTCATACAACTCTTCTGTTGGTGGCTCGCTTGTATATACATCAAGAGCCACACCGGCTACAATTCCTTTTTCAATAAGTGGTACTAAATCTTCCTCTTTATAGATACCGCCACGTGCGCAGTTCACTAATCGGATACCCGGTTTCAGTTTATCCGCTTTCTCGAGAGAGATCATGTTTTTGGTCTTCTCCGTCAGCGGTGTATGCACGGTCAGGAAATCTGATTTTCCAAGAAGTTCATCCAGTTCAACCAGTTTAACACCCACATCTTTGGCATGTTCTTGAGTTGTAAACGGATCGTATGCAATCACTTCCATCCCGAACTGTTTCATACGCAGGGCAACCTCTGTTCCAATTTTACCCAGGCCTACAATTCCCAGGGTTTTACTGTGAACTTCAGTTCCCATAAATTTCTTTCGATCCCAGCCGTCGCTTTTCACACGATCTACAGATTGAGGTATATTCCGTGCAAGAGCGATAATCATTCCGCATGTGTGTTCTGCTGTAGAGATCGTATTTCCATCTGGTGTGTTCATTACCAAAACACCTTTTGATGTAGCTACCGGAATATCAATATTATCGACTCCAACACCTGCACGGCCAATAATTCTGAGGTTATCGGCATGGCTCAGCAGATCTTCATCTACAGTTGTACCACTTCGTACAACAATCGCTTGGTAATCACCAATAATTTCTTTCAGTTCATCCAGCTCTATTTTGGGGCGCTGGTCAGATTCTATATTTCGTTCTTTAAAAACTTCCGCGCAAACGGGATCAACGTTATCAAGTATTAAAACTTTAAAGGACATGTTCTTTGGTTCAAATGAGTTTAGTTATAGTTGACAAATTCTAAGATCAGGGATTGAAGTTCTTTCATTCCCCGGCCTGAATCAGATGAGGTAACAATAATCGGCACTTCAATATTCATCTTTTCCAGTGTTTTTTTTACAGTTTTTTTGGATGCAGCCAACTTGTTACCGGATAACTTATCCGTCTTCGTTAAAACAACACTAAACGGTTTCTGTTTTGATGCCATCCAGTAAAAAAAATCTGTATCGAGCCGGGTGGGATCGTGTCTTGCATCCACCAGGTGAAGTATCATATTCAACGTATTTCGTTGCAGCAAATACTGTTTGATATCTTTCCCCCAACGCTGTCTTTCTTTCTCCGGAACTTTAGCAAATCCAAACCCGGGAAGATCCACAATATAAAACTTTTGATCGATGGTATAGTAATTCATCTGCTGCGTTTTTCCCGGCGTATTACTCGTGCGGGCCAACCGTTTTCGGTTCACAAGAGCGTTGATCAGAGAGGACTTTCCAACGTTCGATCGTCCTGCAAAACAGACTTCGGGCAGATCTTCGGGTGGGCAATCGGCCAGCGAGGGTGCACTCGTTAAAAATGTAGCCGTTTCAAATGCCATCAAACAATTTCATTTTCTTCTTTTTCCACATCAAAATTGACCGGCACAGGATAATCTCCCGTAAAACATGCCGTGCAATAGGAATGATGGGATTCATTGGCTTCTTTGACGGCACTAACTAATCCTTCAGATGATAGATACCGAAGACTGTCAACCCCAATCTCTTTCGCAATCGCTTCGGTATTTCCGTTAAATTTATTGGCAATCAGTTCATCAGGATCGGGAAAATCCATACCGTAAAAACAGGGATCTGTAATGGGGGGTGAACTTACCAGAAAGTGAACTTCCAGCGGATTGGCTTCACGAATCATATCCACAAGATAGCGGGAGGTCGTTCCCCGCACGATCGAATCATCAACAATAATCACCGAGCGGCCTTCTAATACTCCGCGCACGGTATTGAATTTTGTTCGTACTTTTTGATCCCTCTGTTTCTGTCCCGGTGAGATAAACGTTCGTCCCACATAATGGTTCCGAATCAGGCCAATATCGTATTTGCAATCGAACCCTTTGTTCTGGCTTTCATGAGCATAACCAATCGCCGCCGTATTACTTGAATCGGGTACAGAAATTACAATCGGCCTGTTTTCTCCAGTTGAGTATTTAATTACATCATTCAGCGGATGTTCTTTTGCGAGCTGTTTTCCAAGATTACGACGTATTTTATCGACATTTTCCCCAAAAATTTTGCTATCGGGACGAGAGAAATAGACATACTCAAAAATACACTGGCTCGATCCCGTTCCTGGTTTTGGTTCCAGGAAATAAGATTTTGGCTTCTGATTGACATCTGCCTCCCGGTCGATAATTAAAATCTCACCGGGTTCAATATCCCGAATATATTCTGCCCCGATGATATCAAACGCACATGTTTCGCTGGCTACGGTGTATGAATCGTCAATCATTCCAAGAGCCAACGGGCGAAATCCATTGGGATCTCGAACGGCAATCAACTGCTCATCCGTCAAAATCATCAAACAATAAGCCCCCTCTATTTGGTTAAGGGCATCCAAAACCTGGTCTACTACCGTTTCCTCTTTGCTGTGAGAAATCAGATGGAGAATCAATTCTGTGTCCGACGTACTTTGAAACAGTACACCTTCCTTCCTGAATCGCTCCCGCAGTTCTCTTGCATTCGTAAGATTCCCGTTGTGCCCGATGGCAAGATTTCCATTCCTGTAATGCACCCGGAACGGCTGAATATTGGTCGGGTTTTTGGACGACCCTGAGGTAGAATAACGATTATGTCCAATGGCAGAGCGGCCAATCAGCTCTTTTTTGAACAACTTGGAATCATCAAAAACAGAGAGCACAAGGCCAAAATCTTTGTGCATGGGCATCACATATCGCCCTTTGTTAATATCGTAGTAAGAGGATACAATTCCGGCTGATTCTTGCCCGCGATGTTGCAGGGCATGTAAACCATAGTAGGTGAGGATTGCGGCTTCGGGGTGGTTATAAACTCCAAATATTCCGCAATAATCGTGAGGTTTGTCAGTCATTTTAGACAGCGATATTCAAAGAATTAATCGTAAAAGTGAAGATATGGAAAAGTACTTTAAATTACAGACACAAATTCGTACCAATTAAAAGTTCTTAAACAAACTCACCAGTTGAGCTAATTCATCACAAATCCAACTTAAAGCTATATCACGTATCCGATGAATTACATGATTTCAAAAAAATATTCGTAATTTAATCTCATGGAGAAAAAAAGAATCATTACCTACGTTCAATACCTTTTTCGGTTTATTCTTGGTGCTCTTTTAGTATTTGCCGGAATCTTAAAAATGCAGGATAATTCTGCCCTGTTTGAATCTGTGGCATACATCACATGGATCCCAATCGGTATTAAATCTCTTGTGATTGATCTTCTTCCCTATATTGAAATTATCGTGGGTGGACTGCTTGCTTTTAGTTTGTTCTCGAAAGTTGTTGATCCGATTGCCACCGGCATTTACCTGGTCTTTTTTATTTTTGCCATCTACGGTCTCGGTCAGGGTATTGAAGGCGACTGTGGTTGTTTTGGGGAACTTGGTGAATCTTCCCTGATTGGCGCACTACTCGGAAGCGAGTTTGGCTGGAAAATGGTCATCCGAAACGGAATTTTTCTCTTGATGGCTGGTTTTCTTTTCTGGAAGCCGGCAGAGGAGAAATAAATAACTTTACGCTCCTCCACAGACTCTCAGGTTTCAAAAACCGTCAAGAAAACGAAGTGACTCAGAGGTAATACTCACGTGATGTATGTGGCTAAAGCCAATGAGCGCTGTATTTGCTCTATACCCGTCAGGCTAAAGCAGACGGTAATAGATTCGCTTGTCGATAGCTTCATAGTTACAAATTCGATTAAACCATCCAGCCATGAAGCTTAAGGTCAGATTTCAAATACTTGACTAAGATCAATAAATACAGTTTTTATCTATTACCGTTGGGTTCGTATGTGTTTAGCGTCCTGACAGAGTGCGATAGCTCCTGTCAGAGTCGCGGTTAGCTACTTCGAAGAAAATTGCTTGTGGCTCACAACTCTGACAGGAGCCGAAAAGCCCGGCGCTCTGCCAGGTTGTTTGATTCAATCCACTAAACACACACTGAAAAGGACGATTTTTGTTAATTCCCAGACCTGTCTTCGTATGCCGGACGCTCAGGTTTTGTGTATGAATCCGGATTTTCTTCCATGAGCCGCAGTGTTTCCTCGATGGCTCGTTCCAGTTGCGGATCTGTTCCATTGGCAAGTTGAGTCGGATCGTCAATCACCTGGATATCCGGCTGTACACCACCGCCCTCAGGAAACCACGTTCCATCGGGATAATACATTCGGAACGTAGGTACGGTTACCGTTCCTCCATCAATGAGATTCGGTGAACCGGAAATTCCGATCAAACCACCCCACGTTGTCGTTCCAATCAGCGGACCCAATCCTGTTTCTTTAAAATATGCCGGGAAGGCATCACCGCCGGAGCCGCTCCATCCATTAATCAGCATTACTTTGGGGCCAAAATGTGCAACGGGCGGCCATTTCCAGTCTCTTCCGTCTCGAACTGCCCAGTGCGCCAGCTCCTGCCGATTCAGAAGTTCAATGAACCGATCCGGTATTTGCCCGCCGCTGTTGAACCGTTCATCAATAATCAAAGCATCTTTTTCATGCTGAGCCATAAATTGTCGGACCAGTTCATTTTGTGCATCCACACCCGTGCTTCTCACATAAATATATCCCACCCGGCCATCGGTGGCTTCTTCCACCCGTTTCCTGTTTGATTCAATCCAGGCGAGATGACGCAATCTTGTTTCATCAGAAAGTGTTTCTACAATTACTTTTCTGGCACCTTCCATATCGGGGGAATCATTCACAGTCAACTCAACCGTTTTACCGGCCAATCCCTGGAATGCCGCATACGGATCTTCATCGGGATCCAACCGCTCCCCATTTACCGCCAAAATGTAATCTCCTTCTGATACTTCAACACCGGGCATATCGAGCGGGGAGCGAACTTCATTATCCCACTGAGCTCCTTCGATGATTTTTTTGATTCGATAGGCACCGTCTTCCAACTCCCAATCAATTCCAAGTAATCCAACGCCACGAGTCTCGGCACTTTCAATATCTCCTCCACCGCGATAGGTATGAGAGGCGTTGAGTTCCGCAATCATCTCCCCGATCACATAGTTCACATCATTTCGGGTTACGGCATCATCCAACATGGTTTGATAACGCTCTTTGACCTCATTCCAATTAACTCCGTGAAAATTGGGATCGTAAAAGAAATCACGTACAAATCGCCATGAATCATTAAAAATCTGCTGCCACTCCTCTTGCGGATGAACCGTCATGGAGAGTTCACTGGTTCGAAGCGGTGTTTCAATGCTTTGCCCGGGCGCCAGATCGATAATTCCAAACCGATTTCCGGGTTGGGCAACCAACACTTTACTCTTGTTGGCCGATAATTGATATCCAATAACACCCTCAATTACTGATTGTTCTTCCCGCTCTTCCAGGTCGAAGTAAGCGAGAGCAGCTGTCTGGCCATCAGCACCGGTGCTCGGATATTTCAGATAAATCACTTTTCCGGACGCCGCACTAAGATTTCCGTAGTTTCCGGCATCAACAGGAAGTTCAACCAACCGATCTTCGAAGCCTTCAATATCAATTTCAACTACTTCAGTTTCTTTATCCTCTTCACCATTTTCTCCGTTGGATGAATCAGTTTCAGGGGACTCGTTTTCCTCCTCAACTTTAACCTCATCATTTCGGGGTGCCAATGGTGAATCTACATCATCGCGCAGGGGCACAACCGCTACTTTTGTAGAGTTTGCATAGATCCATGAATTATCAAAATCACTGTATTCCGGGCTGAAACTTCGGCTGGTCAGCAGGTAAAGATATTCCCCATCGGGATCGAAAACCGGATTCCTGTCGTGATAATAACTTGAAGTAACCTGATGCCGCTCACCGCTATCTGTATCAAATAGAAATATGGCATTTTGCAGATTGTCTAACCCGCGGGAATAAGCCACCCATTTACTGTCTGGCGACCAATCGGCGCTAAAATTTCGCAACCCGCCTTCATACATCCACAGTCCCTGGTCAATATCCGTGATCTCTTCAGATTCGGTATCATACATGCGAATACTCATCGAGTTGTCAATAAACACAAGTTTTTGGCTGTCCGGCGACCAGTGCAGTGAGTACTTAAACTTTTCATCAGTTGAGGTAAGGATTTGTTCTTCTCCTGAGCCCGATTCATCACGAATGGTTAATTCATATTCACCGGATTGATCACTCCAGTAGGCCACATATTTGCCATCAGGCGACCAGGCCGGAAAACGCTCAGCAACTCCTGATGTTTGCGTGAGATTCAAGATGGGTCCGTGTTCAGCCGGAACGGAAAAAATATCGCCCCGGGCCTGAAACAGAACCCGTTCTCCGCCGGGCGAAATGGTTGCATCCTGAATCAAACTGCTTACATCTTCCGTTTTGGATTGAATCGTGAGTTGATCGGTAATGACATCTACATTGATCTCTTCATATTCTTCGGTTTCAAGATCCATCAGGTAGAGTCGTCCGCCGGCTTCAAACGTCAGGCTGTTTGGGCCAATTGCAGGAAAGTGTATATCGTAATCACTGAAATTTGTAACCTGTCGTGTTTCACCAGATTTAGTATTGTATGCCCAGATATTATATCTCTGATTTTCTCCCTGATCCGAGAGGAAGTAAACAGTCTCATCATTCCACATGGGGAGCTCATCATTCGCCGGATTGTTTGTAATATTTTCAGATTCGAAAGACTCCAGATCAAACAACCAAATATCCGGTGCCATACCACCGCGATACCGTTTCCAGGTTCTGTTAGATCTGGATTTAGGAGTGTAAGCGATACTATTCCCATCCGGAGAAATGGCACCAAACTCACCGTATGGAACCGGTAGTTTTTCGGCCATACCCCCTTCGGCAGATACTTGATAGAATTGGCTGAACCGCTGCCGGCCGCTCTCTTTTGAGGATGCAAACAGAATAGATTCACCATCCGGGAACCAATCTAACACGCGCTCTCCCATAGGATGGTGGGTTATTCGTTTCGGAATTCCTCCTGTAGTCGAAACAACGTAAATATCCTGATTGCCATCATAATTGGCATTAAATGCAATCATCGAACCATCGGGAGAAAATCTTGGAAAAGATTCAACGCCTTCAGCAGATGTCAGGCGATTTGCAATGCCCCCTTCTTTGGAAACGATCCAGATATCATCCGCATAAGAAAATGCAATATGCGTATCGGATACATCCGGCTGGCGAAGCATTCGGGCATCGATTTGTGCCTGAACATCATTCAGATTAATAGAAAAAGTTAGTATAAGCAGACAAACAATTATGGTAGTTATTCTCATGATTCTGTATTCATTTATTTTTGAAAAGACCTCAGTTTTATTCATTTCCTGCTAAATTTTTAAGCGTCATCTTGATTACGCAACAGAACTTCAAGCGGCTTCATATCCACTGCTGTTGTAACGTTTGAGCTCACTGTGAAGTTCTGATCCATTAACATTTTTCTGCAATTATTCATCGACCGGGTTCTGACTACTGATAAACCGGCCTCCTGATCTTTTGCACTGATCCAGAAAAAGACCTGGATATTCACAAAATTAGCATCAAATCCCTGGATTTGCACAGAAGCTTTAGGTGTAGTAAGGACGCCGTCTGTTTTTCTTGTGGTTTCAAGAAGAAGTTCAGCCGCTTTTTCAGAATCATCCGCATAATCAATGCCAACGGTAAAACTTCCCCGCCGAAGTCCGTCCAACGTGTAATTATGAAGCGGCTTGGTAAATAACTGGGCACTGGGGACAAAAACATCACAACCGTTTGCCGTTCGAATATGCGTATGCCTGAGCTGAATTCCTTTTACCTTCCCGAGAATTCCT
This sequence comes from Balneolaceae bacterium, assembly GCA_034521495.1. Classification (NCBI taxonomy): domain Bacteria; kingdom Pseudomonadati; phylum Balneolota; class Balneolia; order Balneolales; family Balneolaceae; species Balneolaceae bacterium. The sequence goes on along the minus strand of JAXHMK010000018.1, from coordinate 38,167 downwards.
TCTGTTTCAATCACATCATCCGTTGTAAACGGGCGGCTGAACGCCAGGAAAAATCCAGCCAGGAAATTTTCTCCAATATCTTTAAATGCAAAACCCAGCATCACCGCTGTCAAGTCCACCACCCGCCAAAAGACTGGCTGCAAGTGTCTGATATCCTATCAGGTTCAGGAAAACAACAAATGCCACGAAAGCACCGATAATCTTTATCAGTTTGCCAAAATAGTCGTGATACGCTTCCGGGATAGAACTTTTTTTCAAAAAGGTAATTGTACCCTTCGCCAACCACTTTCCAAGTGTGTAAACAATAAAAGCGATAAGAAAGGCAATAAGTAGCCTTGGAAGAAATGCGATTATTCGTTCATATTCAAAAAGAAGAGAGTCACCTATCGATTCAATCATATCATTATTTATTTTTAGAGCCAGTATGTATGTCTATTTTAAAAAAATCTGCAAATCTTTTGTAGATAGCTTTGCAAAACCGTGGGAATACGTCAATCTGAACTCGATTCAGATTCTCCATTCGTCTTTATAGCCAGTATCTGGAGATCCTGAATCCCCCGGAGGGATCCCGAGGGAAAGTTCAGGATGACAGTCATAGTTTTGCAAAGCCTTCTTGTATTGCAGATCAAGAATATTAGCCAGCTTTAAATTCGTTGATATTTGTAAAACTTTTACTATATAGTGTTTGTAAGAAAACTCATAGTGAATTGTATATTTATTTCTAAAACAGAAATTGTCCGCAATCATTTCAAATGCGGAACACGAAACGAAGAACTGATTTATGACCTGGAATGAGATTTTTGAGTATATAAACGAGATTCTGAACCTGACTCTTTTCCAGATTAAAGAGACTCCGGTCACAGTGGTGTCCATTCTCATTTTTCTTCTCCTGATTACCGGGTTTATTTTTCTTGGTGTATTGGCCCGAAGAGCCCTGAACCGGAAAATTCTGAAAAGATTTAAGATTGATGAGGGAACAACCTACACCCTCTCACGAATTACTCAATACACTATTATTACCATCGGAGCTTTAGTCTCCTTCCAGTTTGTTGGTGTTGACCTCAGCGGCCTGGCTGTGATATTTGGATTACTCTCCGTTGGTATTGGTTTTGGCCTGCAAAATATAACCTCAAATTTTATCTCCGGATTGATTATTCTTTTTGAGCGTCCCATTTCAGTGGGCGACCGTGTATCGGTCAATAATATTGAAGGAGATGTAACCGAGATAAATATTCGGGCAACCAAAGTTCGAACGGTCAACAATATCTCCATCATTGTTCCCAATTCGGAGTTCGTCTCCAAAAATGTAATTAACTATTCGCACGGCGATCCAACCTACCGGCTCGATATTGATGTGGGTGTTTCCTACAGATCAGATCTTGATACCGTGTTGAAGGCTCTGAAAGAGGTGGCGGACGAAAACACTTTCGTGATGCCGGAACCAAAAGCCCAGGGTCACCTCATTGAATTTGGTGATTCATCCTGGAATATGCAGCTTCGGGCGTGGATCGGCAATGTAAAGGATTACCCAATTGTTCGTAATGAATTAAACAAAGCTATCGTGCGGAAATTCGAAAAATACGGCGTTGAAATTCCATTTCCCCAGCGCGATCTGCATGTGAAAAGTTCGATCTCGCTGCCTCATCATGAAGAGGAAAAAGAGGATGGAGAAGAGTAGATTCACGAAAATCTCCCCTTCAGGGGAGAAATGATTTTTCAATTGTTCTTGAAAAATCGAGAGGGGTGTTTACGTTGGGAGTGGAGTCCAAGAAACATCCCCCGAGTTCATTCGCTATACGCTCATTTCACTTTCCCCCTTCAAAGGGGGATTTCCTACTCCCGCATCAACTTCTTGTAATGAATTCTCTCGGGGTGATATTTCGAACCAAGCCGCTGCTCACGATTCTCTTCGTACTCAGAATAATTTCCTTCAAACCAGTAGACCTGGCTGTCGCCTTCAAACGCTAACATATGCGTTGCAATCCTGTCGAGGAACCACCTGTCGTGAGAAATCACAACCACACATCCGGCAAAATCAAGCAGTGCTTCTTCGAGCGCACGAAGAGTGTGGACGTCCAGATCGTTGGTAGGCTCATCAAGAAGAAGAACATTCGCTCCCTCTTTGAGCATTTTTGCAAGATGCACGCGATTGCGCTCTCCGCCAGAAATTTCACTGCATTTTTTCTGTTGATCACTCCCGCTGAAGTTGAAACGCGCAACATATGCCCGCGAATTCACTTCCCGATTTCCAAGTTTGATCAAATCCTGTCCGCCGGAGATCTCTTCCCAAATCGTTTTGTCCGGATCGAGAGGTCTTTTCTGATTGATATACCCCAACTCCACCGTACTGCCCGTTTCGAAGTTTCCGCTGTCAGGTTCTTCCTCGCCGGTGATCATTTTGAACAGCGTGGTTTTACCGGCACCGTTCGGGCCAATCACTCCTACAATTCCACCGGGTGGTAGTTTGAAACTCATATCCTCAATCAGCAACCGGTCGTCATATCCTTTTGATACGTGATCCGCTTCAATCACTTTATCACCCAAACGCGGACCGGCCGGAATAAAGATCTCCATATCTTCACGTTTCTTATTCCTCTCTTCAGAAAGCAGTTCTTCATACTTGTTGATACGGGCTTTGCTCTTCGTCCGCCGTCCCTTCGGGTTTTGACGAATCCATTCCAACTCCTGTTGAAGCGTTTTCTGCCGTTTCGATTCTTGCTTTTCCTCGGTTTTTAACCGCTCCTGTTTTTGCTCCAGCCATGAGCTGTAGTTTCCTTCAAACGGAATTCCCTCTCCGCGATCCAGCTCTAAAATCCAGCCTGCAACATTATCCAGGAAATATCGGTCGTGCGTTACGGCTATGACGGTTCCTTCATATCTTGCCAAATGCTGTTCCAGCCACGCAACGGATTCCGCATCCAAATGATTTGTCGGCTCATCCAGTAACAGCACATCCGGTTTTTTGAGAAGCAAACGACACAACGCCACGCGCCGGGCCTCCCCACCTGAAAGAACTTCGACCGAGGTATCGCCCGGTGGCGTCCGTAACGCATCCATCGCCTGTTCCAGTTTGCTGTCTATATCCCACGCATCAAGGTGATCAATCCGGCTTTGAAGCTTCTCCTGTTTTTCGATGAGCTTGTCAAAATCTGCATCGGGATCACTAAACGCCGCATTCACCGCTTCATAATCATTAATCAAATCTATCGTCTCCTGCACACCTTCCTGCACAATCTCCTTGACCGTTTTGGACGGATCCAGCATTGGTTCCTGAGATAACATTCCAAACGTCACTCCCTTCTGACGCGAAATATTTCCCTGGTACTCTTCATCCTCGCCAGCAATAATTCGAAGCAGTGTACTCTTTCCAGAGCCGTTTGCCCCGAGAACACCAATTTTTGCTCCATAAAAAAACGAGAGGTAGATATCGTTTAGAACGGTTTTGTTGGGTTTGTACACTTTACTTACCCCAACCATCGAAAAAATTACTTTTTTATCACTCACTGATTTACTGAATTTTGAATGTTGAATGGATCAAATTTGATAAGGTCGAAAGGTACGGAATGGATTGATTAATTTTGAATGTGGAGAGCTGATTTTGTTTGATGTATGCGCATCTTTTTTCTGTCATCGCTGTATTTGTTAGATAATTCGACGACATTACTGGCGCAAATGTTCATGCGAATCGTCAGAGGGGTGTTTTGTAACTTTGGCAACTCTACTCAGAGCTATTTCAGATTTGTAACTTCTACCATCCCGCGAGTTCATTCGCTAAGCGCGCATTTAACTTTCCCCGCTTCGAAGGGGGATTTTTTCAGTTTTCTGACTGGTTCAAGTTTGTCCCGCAGGGATCTCTTCGAGACAAATAAACCCCACATCGCATAAGTTACAAACATGCAGTAGTTTGGGAATGATAATCTCCCTTTCAGGGGAGAAATGATTTTTCAATCGTTCTTGAAAAATCGAGAGGGGTGTTAAGGCACGGCGAGTCATCCCCCTCGATCAGCCTTCGGCTAATCATGCCCCCTCCTCCCTTCGCTAAAGCTACGGTAGGCAGGTCAAAGGGGGAATTTACACCTCAATTGGTTCCAGCCTTTGCTCAATTATATCACGTTTCGGTTCAAGGAAATTCGGCAGGAAGAGTTCCTGTCCCATTTTTTCATCACTGGATGCCACGGATTGATATCCCGGTCCGTCTGTTGCCATTTCGAAGAGAACGCCGCCGGGTGTTTGGAAATAGACGGATTTGAACACGTGGCGGTCAATAATATTCGTAGGTGATAATCCTTTCGAGATGACTTTTTGCCGGAACTCTTGTAATTGCTCTTCATCTTTCGTTCGAAATGCTAAGTGGTGAACCGTTCCGCGGCCGGTTTTGCCGTATTGAACCACATCGGCTTTTTCCAGGATTACAGAATGACCAAGATCACTTCCGGTTTCATATAATGTTTGATTTCCTGAATCCTCCACCCTCTTAAATCCTAAAATATCTGTCAAAATTTCCGCTGTTTCTTCCGTTTGTGAAAGCAGGAGATTCGCTCCCCAGAATCCGCGGATCGCTTTGTCGAGCGGAACATCTGCATCTTTCCAGCCCGGCAGATCTTTGGATCGGTTATCTTCAACAATCTCCAACGTCAATCCATCGGGATCTTCAAATGGCAGTACTTTTCTGCCGAACCGCTCAAAGGGTCCACCTGCCGGAATATCCAAATCATCAAACCGTTTCTGCCAGTATGAAATAGAATCCACCGGAACGGAAAATGAGATTCGCTCTACTTCTCCTGTACCCGTTTTGGATCTCACGGCTCGTTTCCATGGAAAAAATGTGATACTCGATCCGGGCTCCCCTTCAGCGTTCGCATAAAACAGGTGATAGGTTCCGGGATCATCCTGGTTTACGGACTTCAACACCATTCGTAAACCGAGTTTATTCACATAAAAATCAGCGTTCGTTTGCGCATCGCCTGAGATGACTGAGATGTGATGTATTCCTTTGTCTTTGTATTTCATGATATTAATTACAGTTATTCAAAATTTATATTGTTTAATGTTAAAGTATTATTAGTTGTAAAACGTTCCTTTTTACAACCTCATATACAGACAGAAAGTTTATTAAATGGTATATTTAAGTATAGTTAACGTGTTTATCGGTTGACCAAAAAAGTGTCCTTGCCCGCCAGGGATCTTCATGGGAGAAGCGTCTGAAGCTTACCTCTGCCGAGGCTTCGGCAGACAGGAAGAGCGGAAGTCCTTTGCCCGAGTTGGGCAATCGTCACGATCTCTTTAAGAAAGTCCTCAAAAAGGACGCTTAAAAGTTCTTCAGCCGGTAAAAGCGTTATGTTTAATAAAATAAAAACCAGTTCAATATAAGTTTTTGATTATGATTTGACGTTTTCGCCGTCATCTATTTCTGTTATTTCGTCTTTATATCATCTATTAATTCATTTTCTATTTCTAATCACAGTTTCTAAATTATTCATCAATGAGTTTAAAGAAATTCTTCGTACTCACCCTTTCCTTTATTCTTTTAACTGTCACATCTGCCCTGGCACAAGATAACCGGCTAACAATTTCTGAATGGCTGATACTCGGGCCTGTTGAAACAGAGATGCCTGTCTATCATGATCAGAAGAATATTAAGGATAAAACCTATACCATCTCTGATCTGCTGGACTTTGAACCGGTTGATGTATCAGATTGGCGCCCTGAAGAGGGCAGGATGGTGGACTGGTCTCAAAATATGGAATTGGAATGGCGATACGTTCAGGCTGACACACTTAAGCTGGAAACCGATAATGATGATATTCCCAAGAACTACTGGTCCGCTTTCTACCTGGATGCGAATCAGTTTACAGAGGCCACGTTAAGAATTGAAAGTCATCACCCTTTTAAATTGTATGTGAATGGGGAGGAGAAAGCACAAAAAGTAAGCTGTCAACATATTATACAAGAGGCCGGTTCTCACAGCCATTCCCTGGTACTCGAACAAGGCAAGCATCAAATATTGATCCGGTCGGTATATGATCCGAGTTCCCGGGCTTCTCTCAATCTTTCAGCCACCTTATCTACTAAAGATAAAGCAGAGATCACGCAATCACTGCATCCCAACAAGTATCTTAACCTGGAAACCCTTTCCAATCAACCGTCTGTAAATAGCCTTGGTATTTCGGCCGATGGATCCCTCGCAGCGATTCAAATTCACAAGCCGGCTCCACCTGACGGAAACGGCGATTCATGGCTTGAAATCCTGGAAACAGACACCGGAGATCTCTATCGCGAATACAAAGGAGTGGAAAATTTTGGAAGCCTTGAATGGGCACCGAAGGGAAAAAGGTTCACTTACACAGAATCGAAAGATGAAAAAACATCACTTTGGCTTTCTGATCTGGAAAACGGATCTCAGCAGCGGCTTTTGAAAGATGTTGAAAACTTTGGCAGCTACGAATGGTCCCCGGATGGCACTTTTATCATCTATTCTGTTTCTGAGCAAGCGGAATCGGATGACTCCGGAGTGGAGCTGTTGGAAGAGATGGAAGCACGACGCCCTGGTTTTGACTCCCGAAATTTTCTATACAGGCTGAACGTACCGAACGGGACAACACAACGACTTACGGCGGGGAGGCTCACAACTACGCTTCATGATATCAGCCCGGACGGTGACAAACTTCTCTTCTCACGTACTCACATCGATTATTCCCAACGGCCTTATAATGTCACCGAATATCAACTACTGGATCTGGAAACCATGAAAACCGATTCACTTTTCTCAGCCGGTTTTGGTGGAAGTGGTCAGTTTTCACCTAATGGAGAAACGATCCTGTTTACTGGCGGTCCAAATATGTTTGGTGACAAAGGCGTGAATGTTCCTGAGGGTACGATTCCAAATGATTTTGACAACCAGGCATATCTCTACAATATCGAATCTGCCGATGTGACCCCGATCACACGAGATTTTGCACCTTCCATCGACAGTGCGATTTGGAGAGAAAATTCAAATACGATTTACTTTTTAACTACGGATCGATCTTTTAAGACGCTCTATAAATATGATGTGAGAAGATCACGATTCACAAAATTATCTACCGAACTGGATGTAGTTTCTGATGTAGATTTTTCCAGTGATGGCAGCGTTGCGGTCTATTCGGGCACGGGAATTTCTCAGCCGGTTCAGGTCTATTCATATGATGTTGAACAGGATGAGTCTACATTGCTGCGCTATCCCGGCGAAGAGCATTTTGCACATGTTGAGTTTGGCGATCATGAAACGTGGACCTTCACAAATGATCGCGGAACTGAAATCGACGGAGTGATCTACTATCCTCCTGATTTTGATCCCAATCAAAAATATCCTGTCATCTCGTACTACTACGGGGGCACGGTTCCGGTCAGCCGGGCATTTGGAGGACGTTACCCCAAAGAGCTGTATGCTGCAAAAGGGTACATCGTTTATGTGATGCAGCCGAGCGGAGCCATCGGGTACGGACAGGAATTCTCTGCCCTTCATGTAAATGACTGGGGTAAAATCGTTTCAGGTGAGATTATCAACGGCGTGAACAAATTCCTGGATGAACACGAATATGCTGACCGCGAAAATGTGGGAGCCATTGGAGCTTCCTATGGCGGATTTATGACGATGCTCCTGATGACCGAAACAGATCTGTTTACTGCTGCCGTAAGCCATGCGGGAATCAGCAATATCGCCAGTTATTGGGGCGTGGGTTACTGGGGATTCCAATATAATTCTGTGGCTGCCGCGAACTCGTTCCCCTGGAACAACGAAGAAGTTTATGTTGATCAAAGTCCGCTCTATTCAGCGGATCAGGTTACAACTCCTCTTCTCTTTGTGACTGGTGCTGCGGACACAAACGTGCCGCCCGGAGAAAGTTATCAAATGTACACGGCACTCAAACTTCTTGGAAAGGAAACAGCTCTCGTTCAGGTAGAAGGACAAGACCACCACATTCTGGATTACAACAAATACAAGCTTATGGAAATCGAGTATTATCTCTTGGTTCGATAAATACCTGAAGGATCAGCCCGCATGGTGGAATCATAAATACCCTGAATAGGAGAAGTTGCTTTATCATGCTAAGAAATGAATGCCTTCAATAAATCGCAATTTTTTAATCCACTGGCGCAAGTGTTCAGCGTAGCGTCACTTGCGCCTTTTCTACTTCCGGCAACTATTCAATCAGCTCCAGATCAAACCGATCCTCCAATCCTGCATACTGTCGGGCACTGCTATGCACCCAATCTTCCGGCTTGATGACATATCCGGCTTTTACCGGGTTCATATGTAAATACTCCAACCGTTGATCAATTTTCTCATTCGTGTCCAGTTCAATCGGTTGATTATGCTGCTGCCAAACCTGAATGTTCTTGTTATTTTCATTTGCCTGCCCAGACTGTTCAAACATCCATAAGAGCCACTCCTTCCGGCTTTCTTGCGGATGCTCTTGAATTGTAGAATATAGTTTATAAGAAGTAAACTTCTTCAGGTCCCTCATGATATCGGACAACAAATTCTGTTCCGATCGGATCATCAGATGCACGTGATTGGTCATAATACACCAGGCATTCAATATCAGTCCTTTCTCTTGAATACAATACGACATGCTCTCCGTTACGATATCAACATAATCTTTCCTTGTAAACAAGTCGATCCAGTTGACGATGGCGAAGCTTACGAAGTGGGGCTTCTTTGAGTCATAGAATTTGTATTTTCTGCTCATTGTTCTCTCCTCTGATCGTTAGTCTGACCATTTAAGATAAATACATTTATCTCTTGAATAGCGCAAGTTCGATGGGTGGGGAAGTTAAGACAGGCAGGGGCGTGAGTGGCACAAGTGACGCTCCGCTGAACACTTGCGCCAGGTTTGGGGTACAAGTCACGCTCCGCTGAACACTTGTGCCAGGTTTGGAGCCTTTACTTCGTAACTGTCATTTTTGTAGAGGTAAGTACTACAGACGATTGCTCAGACATTGAATTGTAGTAGCCAACAAAACGATTTGTCTCAGATGCCTGGTACGAATCGAGATTTTGAGCCCACCTGTAGGCAATCGGTTGATAATACAATTCGGCTGTTACCTGAAATGGTCCATTCAAATTATCCAACTTAACCCTATATCGAACTTTATCACCGCCGCCCGCAAAATCATTATCATTATCTGCAGAACCTTTTACGGCAATATCATCATCAGCCGTGGATTTATCGAATCCTTTCGGCAGGATTCGGTTGTCTTTGATATATCGAATAGCCGTTAAAAGCCCGGTTGTTACTTCATCTTGCGGATCAGCAAGAATAGCTTCATAAATTTGAACCTGGTCTTCATCCGTAATTTCTGAATAGTGCTGTTCAAAACGGCTGCCATCCTGATCGTTATCATTTCCCGCGATCGAACCATTTGGCATGACTGCACCAGATTCAAAAACTACATTATCGTTCTGATCTAATACCGTAAAACGGATCCATGCCCTTCGGGAGGGATATGCGGTTGGAAGCTTATGCCCGGCAAGGTTTTCGATCTCCACCCCGGCAATTAATTCATCTCCAACTACCTCTGCATTCGTTATTGAAATATAAGCTGATTTTGTCTGTAGGTGATCTACGGTTCGATTGATAGCGGCATCCATCTCCTGCGGCAACGCCTGAACTCCCAGTTCATCCCGGTAGCGATTGAGCATTCTCTGCATAAAGAAGTTCCCGCCCTTGAACGTGTGCTTTGATACTTCCTCCCGGGGTTGTCCCCAAACAGACGCAATTTCCGTACTTCCCTCTACCACCGGCATATGGCAGGATTGACAACTCTGATCATTCACAAAACTGCTGTGTTTCCATTCAAGATAGGGCACTTGCTCCGGAAGCTCGCCAATCACTTCTCCCCCGGGACCCAATGTATGAGTGTAAAGCGTGTGACAGGTTGCACACATCTCAGATTCTATCAAGTGTTTCGATTCAACCTGCTGGAAGCCGGATGAGGAATGCATAATTTTTGATCGCCCCTGGTCGACGGGATAGGGTCCGTAAATTTCTCGCTGCCCCATCGGCTTTTCGGTATCAATTAGGAACCCACCGACAAAGCTTTCGCGCTCTCCGAAATTATCAGGTTTTATTTGATGACATGTAGTACAGGATACACCATCCACAGCCAGCATATTTTGTTGTGTTAAGGGTTGATTGGCCGGAAGATTGGCAAACACCTGGCTCATTTGTCCCATCGCTTTTGCCTGGGTATGAGCCATCGGCATGTGGCAGGTAGAACATTCATTTTCAATAGCGGCCTGAGATTCCGGATGATCCATCACTTCCCTGCGAACAGCTGCATGCCAATAGGGATCCCTGGCAGAATTGGCCATCATGCTGGCACGCCAGTTCGTTCCAAAGGATATATCCTCGCCGGCTGGCGATACTAAATTGTTATGGCAGTTCATGCAATTATCAGCTGTCGAAAAAAGCATCTGCTGTGCCTTAGGGAGATCCATTCCGTGAATTTGAGGTACAGGATCGGGGTTATCCGCGTGGAAGTTATTAATACTGACGCTCAAAGCTATCGTCAAAATTGGAAGTGATATAATGATTATCAGGTTTTTATACATCTCGTTCTCCCATTCATTAATCTATTAAGAATATCATTTTGAATCCCATCTGCATTACCATCCCTCAAAAAAACCGCCGTCAAACCAGTCCCATAAAATGTAAACCATAAACTGAGATTCTCTGCCGGCGTCATCTACCGGTATTCTGTACCCAACATTTAGCATGATATGCTGTCGCTTATTAAGAGTGATTTGCATTTGAGGCACGATATCCCAATGAATTTCAGCGCCGGATTCCAGCTCTCTCGAACCGAGCATTTCAACCATGGGCGACCATGTTCGTCCCCAGGGATTTGGATTAAAACTCTTACCTAAAGCAGCTCGCCAAAAGGCTTCATTTTCTGCTTTATCTTGCAACACCGGGTATTCCAACCCTGTCTGAACGTGCAAAAAGCCTCCGGCCGGCAACAGTTGACCAAAAGAGGCAAATGGTTCTAAAACCGTCGTCCCTTTGCCAAACCCAGTTGCAGTATCTCCCGTGGGCAGAATAACTTCGCCGGTTAAACTGAGGATTGTTCCACTGTTGTAGTTGTGATAGAAAGCGCGCTTCACGCCAACTGCCATATCACCGAGGTGTCCGCCGCTCCAGCTTCCCCCGGGCATCTGGCTATAGCCGAAAGGAAAAACAATCTCAATTTGATTCCTCGCACCAAAACGCTGCTCATAGACAATCTCATTCATTACAGCACCTTCATTCTCCACATCAATAAAAGAAGAAATAACGGCTTCATCTTCCGGGTAAGCTTTTTCGGTAACCAACGCCCTTGGCAGGTTTAATTCACCGCGTGGCCAGTTGTCATTCCTGCAAAACGTTCGTACATGATCCATAATTTTTTGAAGCTCCCCGACCGATATTGCCTCTCCGAATGCCGGCATCTCTGTTGAAAACCCTCTTGCGGGGCCGCCCTGGTGTGCAACGGCAATCCAGTCTCCATCCGGTTCACGACTTGCAAAGTCACAATCTGTAAAATCAGGCGGAGGAGTTTGCAAGCCAAGCTGTTTAACTGATCCTCCTTTTCCATCCACACCATGACAATTTGCACAGGCTTGCATGTAAAGTTCTTTACCTGATAATGGTGAAGCCGTTACCGTTGTATCAACACCTTGTGCAGACTGAGAAATGCCGGTTGTCTGGTTAAAATCAGGGTTAGATCCGTTAAATGCAGTGAAAGCAAAAAATACAAATGTAGAAATGATTATAACTGCAAACGATTGCGTCGTCTTTTGAGGATAGCTTTTTTCCATCGCTCTTCTCCTCTGTTAAATGTTCTCTTTTCTGTAATTTAACCCCTTTATTATTGAGATCAATTTTAAATAAAACTTCCGGCAATACTACCTCAAAAGTTGAAAGAAGGATTTGCAAAACTCTGACCGTTATCCTGAACATCGGGGGATCCCTCCGGGGGATTCAGGATCTCCAGATACTGGCTATAAAGACGAATGGAGAATCTGAATCGAGTTCAGATTGACCAATAACCACGGTTTTGCAAAGCCTTCTGAAAATAAAATAGAAAAGCACCGTATTCTCTTAGCTGTATTTCTTCCTGAATTGATTGATCGTTTCATCACTGCCTACTACAATAAGTTCATCATCTTTTTTGATTTCAAAGTTCGGATGCATTTCAGAAATAAGCTCACCATCTCTCTCAACAGCTACTACCGTACAACTGGTTTCAGCACGAATATTTGCCTCACTGAGTGTTTTGCCGCTTAATTTTGGTGCTTCAATTCTCACCACTTCGTATAGGGTATCTGTAGATAATATATCATCGTCTTCCATTAGCATCGAGAATAACATTCGTCCCGTAACTGTGGGTAAGGAAAGTACATAATCAGCACCTGCCCGATATACCTTTCCTATGTTATCTATATCGTTAACGCGTGCGATGATCTCTGCCTTTGGATTTATTTGCTGTAAAACAAGTGTTGTAAAAATTGCCGATCGGTCATCATTTACAGCCAATATTATTGTAGAAGCGTCGTGAATTTCTGCCTTCTCCAATGTTTCTTTCTTTGTGATATCTCCAACAATATCAACACCTTCTTTATCCGCTATATCGACAACTATATACTCGATATCTCTTTCCCTGAATAGTTCTGAAATCGTCTGGCCTACAACACCTAATCCTGCAATAATTACGGGCCCCTCAACATCATGCTGCCTGGATACCGTTTTTGCACGAAATTCGGTCAGATTTTGGTGAGAACCCGCAAGAAGCAGTATAGTATGCTCGTTTATAACCTTATCGGGCTTGGGGCTGGATACAAAATTTCCTGAAAACCACGCACCGATAATATTAACCCCGTACCTCTCCCGAATCTGGGACTGCTGAATGGTTTTACCAACAATATCACTATTTGGTTCGATTAAAATTTCGGTGAGTTCTAATTCATCGCTCAACTGGGTTACTCCCTGTAAATCTTCGGTTATCGATACGATGACACGTTCTGCCAGGCTTTTTCCCAAGATCCGTCGGGGCAGTATTACCTGTGACGCACCAGCATAGCGATGGTAAGGAATCATATTTTCCTCCGTGGCCACACTTAAAACAATTAACTCATTTTTAAGTGATCGGCTTGCAAGACAAATCAGAGCGTTATTCTCGTCATCCATATCAGCAACTAAAGCACGAGCCTTACTAATGTTGGCCGATTTCAGCACCTCTTCATCCGAGGGATTTCCCAGCAAAACCGGAATTCCATTTTCATGCAGATCCATCACGGCTTTCTCGTCCAGATCAACAATTACATACGGAATAGATTTCGATTGAAGCTCTTGTTGTAAAATAGATGCTCTTTTTGAAATGGAACAGATAATAACATGATCTTCAAAATCAATGCTCTCGGGCGGATGTGGTTGAATTGCCTCTCGAATCATTGGAAACACAAAAAGCGGGAATGCCAAAAATACCATAATCACACCTGTCAGATTCATCCATATCACAAAAAAATTCATGAAGCCGCTGGTCCATGGCGCATCACCACCATAACCCGCAGTTGTAACGGATTCAATAACTACCTGAAGCGAGTGAATGTAACTTTTTTCGATTCCTTCGAAGTAGGCCATGCCCCATTGGTAAACTACACCATACACTAAAATGAGGCCCACAACAAAAAGAACAGATCGATATACCTTTCGTAACCAATCATTCAAACCATAAAAGAAATAAACATACACACCGGCGAACACTGCCCCGGCTAAAAACGCATAGTATATTATCGAACTTCCTTCAATCATGGCAAGCTAACAATTCAGGTTGCTATATCAATTAAACTACTGCATGAAGGTGAATATTGAAAGAAAGTGAATTCGAATAAGACTCTTTAACAATTCTAAAAAAAATGGAACAATTTTATACGCAAACAACGCTAAAACCGTCATTCCGGTCCCCGAGCTGCTCATCTTTTCCCCGCAAAGCGCTCCGAGCCACAGGCGATTTCCACGAAGTGAAATCCCCAAACGTTCCAAAAGGCTCATGCCGTTGATGCCGACCGCAACAGGGCAACAGACGGAGATCCCGCATTGGGGTGTGGGATGACACTATTGGGGAGTTCTGTGGTTAGATTTCATAACATAAACACCGTCATTCTGAGCTTGACTCAGAATCTCCAAACGTGCCAAAGGCTCCATGCCGTTGATACCAATAGCAGTAGGATCAACATTTGGAGATCACGCATCGGAGTGCGGGATGACTATTGAGACGTATCTTATTCCCAAAAAACTGGCGCAAGTGTTCAGTGTAGCGTCACTTGTGTCGGGTTGGAAATGTATATTTTAGATAGCTATACACTTTTATTTAATCTTCAGCAGTCATAATCTGCCTTATAAAATTGTCGAACTGGATTATAGATCTGTTTAAGGTACTTTGATAACAACTGTAGAACGCTATTGCATATGGTTTTCACATTATGATAAATGTTGTTACCGATACTCAGTTGATTGGGTCTCTTGATAGTCTGATGAAGACACTTTAAACTCGTTTTGATAACTCTCGCCCTCGTATTCCACTGCTACATTAACAACTCCAATAGCCTTTCCGTACCATGTTGATTGAGTATTAAGCGGTAAATAATAAGCGCAAAAAGTTAAACATCTGATTGATACAGATATCGATGATTCGTTAAACTATTTATGCAAAGTAGCTGACAAGCGAGATATCTTCATCTTGTGGAAGAACCTTTATTGAAACGTATTCTCAATGATGATATGATGACCGGACATCTAGCTGTCGAATGCAGTAGTTGACTTGTAGTTGTATTCCTGACTACTTCCTCGATTGCCATTCTTCAAAGGTAATGAGCAACTTGGTGTGGAAGTTTTACCATCAGGAACTTCAGACTTTAGAATCGAAGAATCATGAGCATTTTATATGCGTACGGCTGCCCGACTCGATGCACGACAAAATTAATGAATCGGCATAAAAGTATGTGTTATGAATCAGCTGGTTAATTCTGTTGTTTCCGAACAGGAAGTCTGCTTTAATGACGAGATAAGAACTATACAAGAATATTTATGAGAATTAGGTTGCCTCATAATCGAATACGTTTTACCTTAAAATTTGTACCCAAGTAAAGAACCTAATTCTTGAAAGAGACAAACTTTAATTGCAATACTAACGGTTTGGTAGCTAAGCGGCGAGGCAGTGATTTTTTTTGAAATCCGTATACAAAACTCGTCCGCTTGAGCCACTTTGTTATGTTTTCTGATTACTGAATCTCGAGTTTGACCTTCTTTCCCAACGCTTTCGCATACTTGGCAAGTGTGCTAAGCTTGATATCTTCAGCATGATTCTCCATTCGCGAGATCACAGATTTTGTTGTATTTAACTTCTCGGCAACATCTGCTTGGGTTGCTCCCATATTTTCGCGAGCCTGTCTTAGAATAGCTCCAATTTTAAAATTCAAATATCCTTCTTCGAAATTCTCTGCAAACTCTGAGCTCTTTGCCTTTTTCTTATCGATAAATATTTCTAAATCATCTTTTTTCATTGTTCTTTCCTCCGGTAATAATCACGTTTGCGTTCTTCAGCAGTTTCAATTTCCTGCTTTGGAACCTTATTTGTTTTCTTGGCAAAACCACTGGTCAGTACAATCAGGTTTGGCCCGTCATAAAAACCTAAAAGACGAAATGTATTGTTGCCAAGGGTTGCCCGTACTTTCCAAATATCCTCGGTGCTTTTGAGTTTCTTCAGATATTGGGTTGGAACCTGTTCTAAATCACGAACAACTCGAAGTGTCCAGGCAACCTTTTTTGAGACTTACCCCATTTTTTTAATGTAAAAGTATTACAAGCTCTATGTTCTTTTGGCTTGACCCAAAAGGAACCAAAAGGTCAAGGCTGTGAATACTTGGCGGCGGACCCGAGTTCACCGTGGAATCCTTTCAATGGTCCATCACGCTTTTAGCCCTTAAATTTCGCTTCTCACCGGTATGAAAGGATTCATCTCACGGTTCACTCGTTGTCCTTTTTCCCGCCAACTATTCAAGGCCCATTACACTCCCATGTTTACTATTTCCACTTTATAAAAATTATAAAACACTGATTATATTTGTCTTAGATATTTTAATCTGAAAATATTGGGGTAACTTCTCAATCTTTTTGGATTGTTTATCGGGAAGACTTTGCAAGAAATCTTCCACCGGACAATTTCCTGTTTCTGTTCGGTAAAATTTAATAATGCGCATAACTTATAAGTTAGCATATATGCGAACATTTGCAAATGTATTTTTCTGGTTTGTAGAGAAAAACAAAATGGTGAGGGGAGCAATTAAAAGGAAACATAACGAAATTGCGCATAAGGGGCGTGCAAAACAGCGCTGAACTTGTTTTAAAATGTACTATTGAAACAGACAAAATGGAAACCGGCAGCCGACGGCGAGGCACGTCCCACTTAATGCGCGGGTTAGGTATGCGCACTATGGAGAGAACATTTCTTGGAGTACATTTAATGTTTTGTCTTGGGCTGAAGAACTAATCGTTCCCAACTTTTTGATTAACCGTTGTTTATCTACTGTCCGAATTTGATCTAAGACGATCTGTCCACGTTTCTTTTGAAAAGTCGTTGTAACCCTTGATGGATAGTTTTTAATTGTTGATGTCATTGGAGCAATAATAACCGTTCGAATATGGCGATTCATTTCATCAGGAGAAATGATTAGGCAAGGACGGGTTTTCTTTATTTCCGACCCTTTCGTTGGATCAAGAGATATTAGGTAGACATCAAAACGTTCAACGAGATCTCGTTTTACCATGTCCACTCAGTTTCATCCCACTTGCTTGGGGCTTCAACTTCCTCTTTGTCAATCAGCTGATCATCTTGTTCTTCAGCCATTCTCTCAAAAGCACTATCCCAGCCCTTGCGAGTCTGTTCAGCAGAACGAAGGATGATTTGATTATCTTTAAGAATCATTTCGATTTCCTCTGAAAGCCCAATTTCTTCAATAATAGGTTTGGGAATACGAATTCCCTGGGAATTTCCGATACGAACAAGTTTCGTTTTCATAGCACTATGGATTAATGAGATTACATCTTTAATGTAATTACAATATAAGTACTATGCAACGATTAGAATACGATTTTAGTGCGCTACCTAACGACATTGCGCATACGCATAACCGGTACACGCAATTCTATTTATTTTGCAACTAACGAAAGATGAGTTTTAAAACCAAGAACCACAGAGACTTGGCGAGGTGTGTCCGAGTTAATGCGCGGGTTAGGTAAACTCTTTAATTTTGTAACATTTCTTTTACTTCTTCTATTGAATAAATGGAAGAAGTAGCGTGAATTACTGCGTGACAATTGGGGCAAACAGGCACTAAATCTTTCTTAGGGTCAACTTCTCTTTCTCCATTAGCCTGTGATATGGGATCTAAATGATGAACATGAATAGGATTGGCTTCTAATCCTTCATAACGTTCTTCAAAATTCATTTCACATACTGCACAATTATATCCATGGTGCTCAAGACATTTCTTTCGAGCTTTTCGGTCACGTTCATATCTATTTACTGTTACTTCTTTTTTTGCGCCTTCCATATGTGAAGGAATGTGCTGTTCTGACGGATAAGCCATATTGATAGAATCAAGGTCAATATCAGGATTACAATCTTTACAGTTTACTGCATGCTCGATAGCATTTTCCCGATTTAATTTTATCCAATTTAATAAATCCTTAGGATCAGTAGAGCAGACTTTTATATAGTCTTTTGAGGTATAGGGATTTGATCCATTTCCTTCGATAGGTCCGCCAATATGGCCACAGTTAGATTTATGAAAATAGGCGTAAGATGATTTTTCAGATTTCTTCGTATTTAAAACGAAACCATCTGGATTATTATTCATCCATTTGAAGAAAGGAGCATCTTCGGAAGTAAATTCTTGAGCCATAATTTTAATTTAGTTGAGTTTACCTAACGGTTTGGCATTTAAGCGGTTTTGCCGGTTCAATAAATGAATATCATTAAAATCAGGATACTCCACAAAGTTTATAAACTGAATGGAAGCAAAGAGTGGCAAAATCCGCTTGAAATGCCTTGTTATAATGCGATTCACCCAATTTCGTATTATCATTGATCTATGAAATACCACACGCCCAAATCTGAAGATGAGATACTGCCTAACAAACTCGGTTTAAATGACCCCGAAAAAATTGCTGAAGAAGAATACCGTGGATTTTTAAGGGCAGAAATCAAATTCGAATCTGAACTGGACCAGATAGCCACTTTTAACTGGGAATTGTTGTCTATGATCCATAAAACAGCTTTAGGACATTTGTACGAATTTGCTGGAGACTTAAGGCAAGTAAATCTGTCTAAAGGAGGCTTCATGTTTCCTGCTGCTAAATTTCTCCCTTCTGCTGTTGAGAAATTTGAAAAAGAATTCTTGGATCCATTACCAGACAAAATTGAAGATTATAACAAACTGATTGAACACGTAGCGCCACTTCATGCTGAGCTTCTTTTTATCCATCCGTTTCGGGATGGCAATGGCAGAACAGCACGACTATTTGTCGATTTGATTGCTTTAAAAAGTGGTTTCGAACGGTTCGATTTCGAAAAGATAACGGAGAAGAGAATGCCTGAATATATTAAAGCCGTTCAGGCAGCAGCAGATAAGAATTATGAACCAATGATTACTCTCTTTAGGAGTTTGAAGAAGTAGACTCATTTTTAAACTCGCGGACAACCTCTCGTCGAATTTGATCTGCTCTTTCTTTAGGAATATTCATCCCCTCAATACGAAAAGAAGCCATTTGTGATTTCATAGCATCACGGGAAATAGATTCGATATTTTTCTTCTTTGAGATAGATTTCATGACTGTAATATACGAATTTTTGAGCTTAATTTGCAGATGTGGGAGAGCATTATAACGGTTTGGCAATTCTGCTGCGGGGCGATCAACTATGAAGTCGAGCAACCAACGCGAATCCGTCAGCAGGAATTGCTGGTTATGTAACCGGTTTTGGTTCTTGGATTAAAACTTCTGCAGGAATTCCCAGCTTTTTATACAACAATTTTATTTGACGAAGGGAAAGGGACCGTTTGCCTGATAGGATTTCACTAGCCCTTGATTTCGATCCCAATATTTTTGCTAAATCTTTTTGCTCAAGTCCAAGCTGATCCATTCGAAACTTTATAGCTTCAACTGGTTTGGGAGACTCAATAGGGAAGTGCTTTTTTTCATATTCATCCACTAAAATTCCCAATATTTCCAATTCATCGCCTTCTTTACTACCGGGCTTAGCATCAAAAATTTCTTCGATACGCTCCAATGCTTTTTGATAATCGTCTTCAGTATGTATGGGTTGAATCTGCATAATTAAAATCCGCTTTAAATTGTCGTTGCATCAATTTTGTCGTATTCGGCATGAGTACCTACAAAACGGATGAATACCTGTCCGTAGTCATAATTAATTTTGACTACTAACCGATAATTATTGCCCTTGATATTGAAAACCACTCGATTGTCAGGAAGAATACTGGCGTGTGGATACTTATCCTTTATATCAGCTGGTGATTCCCATTGAGAATTTTCCGCTTCAGAAAACCACGACTTTAAAGCATCTTCGCTGTCCGAATGATTAGTCCAAAACTCACGCAATGTTTTTCGGGCAAATACTCGCATAGAGGAATATATAAAGTTCCACTATTGGGAACAAATGGGAAGATAGGTTACATAACGGCTTGGCAAATAAGCGGCGCTTCTAAGCGCTTGAATGTAGGTAACCTAAACGCAAAGGTGTCCGCTTGATTTGCATGGTTATATGGCACTACATGATAGGATCGATAACAAGAATTTTGCTTAGCATCTATTTTCCTGACACAATTCTTCTCGAAACTTCTGCAATGGTTCGCAATGATCTTTGACAGTACAGCTAACAAAATCTCCATTTGAACTGAACTCTATATCACAGCAAATAGTAAATAGTTCATGTAGTTTTTCTCGTGCTCTCTTGATGCGCATTTTAGTAGCCGAGAGCCCAATGTTTAACTTCTCTGCAATTTCTTTTTGAGGAAGCTCTTTAATATCACTCATCAGTAATGGACGGCTATATTTATCTGGCAGTAACTTAATCATTGGTATAAGAAAATCAACTTCAGATAGTGGAGGTGCCTCTAATGTGGTTGAATTTGTCGAAAAATTGCTACGAATGTCATTAACAGGGTTTTTATTTTTATCGCGATAGTAGTCGGCCACTACATGACGGGTTGTTTGGAAAAGCCAAGCCTTTACGTTCTGGATTTTTCGATCCTCATCATCTGCTTTAGCCAGTCGATACATGACTTCCTGTGTCAAATCTTTAGCAATATGGGGATCGCCTACTTTTTTCGATATATAATTATTCAAGTAAGAATAAAATTCCTGAGCCGTGCTACTGATATCCAATGAGTGATCATCCATGACTAAAAATTACTTAGTTCAAATATCAACTTAAAAACGCCGGCGGAAGGAAACATACCAACTGCGACGTAAACTAAATAGTTTATAAATTCTTTTTCCATAATCTACAACCTGTTGGCAACGGAATTTTCGTCGTTAGGAAACATTTTCAAATTCCTCTTTTATTTCTTTAACGGTTGCTCTGGCCGTTTTCCCTACGCCGTAGATAGTTGCCGAGGCAAAACCGGTCCAGTTGCCGTAGCCCACCAACCAAAGTTTCGGTTCTTTTACAGAGCGCGTGTGTTCAGTTTTAATGCGGTTGTTCTCAATAATATCGAGGGGTTGCAAGTGTTGAAGATTCGATCGAAAACCGGTGCACCATATTACCGCATCGAAAGCTTCCTTTTCTCCGTTTTGCCATACAACCCCATTTTCGTAAAAAGAATCGAACGGTCTTACAGCATCGTAAATATTTCTTTTTAAACCATCTTTTACGCTTTCAACCTGTACGATATTACTCAAAGAAACTTCTTGTTCATAGGTTTTCGTATCATCAGCATATCTGGCATTGGCTTGCTTAAATAAATAGCGTCCATCTATTTCTTCCGGAAGAAACTCGGGTGATTCTTTCGTAATCCAGGTGGTTTCGGCTACTTTAGAGACTTCTGCTAATATTTGGGCTCCGGAGTTGCCCCCTCCTACCACAAGTACTTTTTTGCCTTTGAAATCATTCGGATTTCTATAGGTCACTGAATGTATTTGTATACCTTTAAAATCATTACGATTGGGATAGTTGGGTATAAACGGATTTTTCGCCGTTCCCGTGGCACTTACCAGTGACTTTGTACAAAGATCGCCCTCACTGGTTTCAATTTTAAAAAGTCCATTTTCTTTTTCTACCCGACTGACATAGGTATTTCTTTGAACAGGAAAATCGTAACGTTCTTGATATGCCTTCAGATAGTCAATAAACTCATTTTTGGTTGGGTATTCATTTTCACTTTTTGGCATCTGCCAACCCGGTAAGGAGCTATATTCAGATGGTGAAAATAATTTTAAACTGTCCCAGGTTTCCAACCAGGAACCTCCGGCTTCTTTGTGATCATCCAAAATAAGATATTCTAAATCACTCCTTCGTAAAAAATAAGCAACAGATAAACCCGCTTGCCCACCACCTATTATGATGGTATCATAAATCTTCATAAACTTTTTTTACTCACATTACAAGGTTAAATAAATAACCTGACAAGATCATTCCTATTCCGATGGTGGTAAAAAATGAAATAATTAATTTTTTCTTCATCACTTTTTTTAATAAAAGAGCTTCTGGAAGTGACAGGCCTATGGAAGCCATCATAAAAGCAATTGCAGTACCAAGGGGAACTCCTTTGCCAATCAGGGATTCTATAATCGGCAGAATCCCGACCGCATCAATATACAGCGGAATAGCAAGAACAACCGCAATGGGAACTGCTAAAGGATTACTTTCTGAAATATATTCTTCAAAAAAGGATTGCGGAACATAGCCATGAATAAACGCTCCGATAGCGATTCCAACAAAAATATAGGGCATTAAATTTTTTGTTGTCTGTAAGGCTTCTGCATTTATTTCAGGTATCCGTTGAAGAAATGATCGCTCATCTTCTTTAACCCGGGTGTTACTTTTATCTAAATCCTGCAACCAATCGGCTACATATTTAGCCATACCCAGCTTTTCTAATATAATACCGCCAAATATGCCCAATAAAATTCCTGAAATAATATAGATGACCGTAATTTTCCAGCCATAAGTCACCCAAAATAATGCAATTGCTATTTCATTAACCAAAGGAGAAGTAATTAAAAATGAGAGAGCTATACCCAGCGGTATTTTTGCTTGCATCATGCCCACGAATAATGGAATAGAAGAACAGGAGCAGAAAGGAGTAATAGCACCTAATGCGGAGGCCATAATATTTCCCAACCCCGTTGTTTTATGCTTTTCAAGATATTTCCTGATTTTATCCATTGGCAAATAGCTGGTAACAATACCCATAATGTATGTAACCAAAATTACCAGCACAGATATCAAAATAAATGTAGTGATAAAGTATTGCAGGGCTGTACTAAACAGCCCTGCTTTTTCCAACTCGAGCAAATTATAGACAATATAATCTGCAAAACTCGAAAAGAGATTAGTCAATTGTTCCATTGTTGACGTGCTCAATTATTGATTCAAAATTGACAATATTTCTTTATCAGTCGACAGCTTTCTATAGTCGTAAACCTCTCCTCCTGCTACCAGTGAGGGAAAGGTTGTAGTACCGTATTTAGCTGTTTCTTGTATGTCTGATAATTCTTCAATCGATATTTCTATACTATTTTCAGCAGCAATTTTTTCGATTCGTTCTTTAATAGGTGAGCCGCTTGCGCAGCAAGACGAGTGTAATATTTTGATGTCAGTACTCATAATAAGTTGGTATATGTGATTAAAGTTTAGAATGTCGTTGTGGTATTGTAGTCGAAGAAATAGCTAAAAAGTCACAAAAAACTTTAAAGCATCAACTTTCAGGAAAGCTAAAAGCGTCTATAATTCTAAGAAATGGACTAGACTTGATACAGAATAGTTTTTGATCGTAATGAAATGTCTACTCGCTAAAGTTTAATAATACTTAAGAGTCTTATATTGAAGAGCAAGGCTTCTTAAGTTTTCTAATATTTTAGCATGCCGTGTTTAAGCCATATAACGACATTGCGCATTAGTGCGGCGCGGCAGCAGTTACTCGTTGTGCAACAAGCTCTTACACGTCCGCACGAAAGATGGTTAGCTACTTAAAACCAGGAGGGCGTTGAGGATTCGGCCGAGCCTGCGCCCGTCGTTAAGGTAGGTCGACGAATCTATCCTACTGAGTTGCGCCGCTTTACCATTTTCTAACAGCTTCATTTTACAATCTCATGCCAACTCCTCATAGCAATTTGGATTCAAGAATTATTGCATCACTTGCTGCTTTAACCTACTTCACGGTTTAGTTTTTTGGATTCTGAAAATCTAAAAGACTTTTTTGTTTTTCTATATCACTAAAAATTTGCTCATATTAAACTGATAACATCAGATAGTCAGAATCACAGAACTTCTTTAAGTGGTATTAATAGCATTTTCTCGTTTTGGCATAATCTATTTTCATTTTTTTCTGATAGTTCTATCAGATGTAAAACTTTTCAGGATAGATAGGTTGCGAACTCATAATTGCAGGCAAAATTTTCTTCACCATCTTCTCCATTGATATTCTGCCAGGATAATACCTCAATCGTTAAAATGACTGCCTTTGAAGCCCATTATTACAGCAGATTCATTTTTGGCTGCTTTTGAAGCTATGCTCATCAAAATTATAGATCTTAATGTTTTCTCCAAGAGGTTCATGCCAGCCAAAATCTAGTAAATATAAATAGTACTCTCTATTTTCATGAGAAGGTATTTCTGCAATTGAATGAATTTTAAGTCCCATACCTTGAACTAATTTATATTAATAAGTAGCAATAACATATAATTGAGCAGATTTCACTATCCGTTCGAATACGCTACATAATATTCCAAATCACTCAAAAAACCAATTTAAGCCCTGTTTCTTCAATGTTATGCAAATTTAAAATGCCTGAAATTTGCATAACATAGTTGAATAAAAATGATCGGCCGATGCATTGACAGAGGGCTTTGCAGAAGCAATTATTTGTTTTCGACTTCACTCGTCGTACCTCCTCATTGCGCTCAAACTGACGTTCCCACACTGGCGCAAGTGTTCAGCATAGCGTCACTTGCGCCCCCTCAACTCCGGCATCTATTCCCCATTTGCACCAGCTTTGGTTTTTAAGATACCGTGCCGGCAACTACCGTATGCCGAAATCTGACCTCAACAACTCCTCCGGTTGTGATGACCCTCCGATTAACACCGAATACTGCATTTTTTCGACCTCCCAGTCTTTATCATCCGGATTGTACCATGCAAGATCTTCAACTACTATTGGTAGTGTAATTGTTTTCGACTGCCTGGGATTGAGTCTTTCTTTCTCAAACCCGCGAAGAAGTTTTACCGGGCGTTCGATTGTTGAATTTTCAAAACCAATATAAAGTTGAACAGTCTCTTCTCCTGTCATATCACCCGTATTTGTTACATCCACTGAAACCCAAAGAGTGTCGTTCTCTTCAACCTGTTTTTTGTCCAACTGAAGGTTTGAATACTCGAAATTCGTATAACTCAACCCAAAACCAAATGGATATGCAGGTTCAATATTTTCCTTGTCCAACAGCGTATATCCGTGGTAATAGCCATAGTGAATGGAATCGATATCTGCCTGGAAAAATGGAAGATGATCTTCCTCCTCAGGAATAGTTAACGGTAATTTCCCACTTGGATTGACATCACCAAATATGATATTTGCCAGAGCCCGGCCACCCATCATACCCGGGTACCAAGCCATTAGAATTGATGGCGTCAATTGATCCCAGTTATTTGTCATAATAGCGCTGCCCCCGATAAGTGTGACTACTGAATTCTGATTGACCGGTAGTGACTCAGTTAACAGATCCCGGTCATGAGGCTTCAAAAAAAGATCAGGCCTGTCACCGCCCTCTCCCCACTGATTTTCCGGTGCAACTTCGGGGTCACCTGATGTAATATATTCACCCTCATCCTCTGATTTATATCCAACTACATACACCACAGCATCTGCACGTTCTGCCGTTTGCTTCGCCGATTCAAAATCTGAGCCATCGTTATAAATAACCTCAAAACTGCCGTTGCTGTATTCCTGCAGCCCTTCCAGCATCGTTATGATATGAGGTGGATGTGTACCGCTGCTGCCGCGGTCGCCCGTGTGATCGGAATCCGCCAACTCACCGATAACGGCTAAAGATCCAATTCCACGGGCGGATAAGGGAAGAAAATCGTCTTCATTTTTCAGCAGCACCATACTTTTTTCGGCAACTTCCAGTGCCAGTTGTTGATGCTTCTCAGACGCCAGGATCTCATCAGCGTACTCCTGCGGATCTGAATTTGTGATATAGAGCAGTTTTGTTCGTACCACACGCCGCACCATCTCATCAATTTGGTCTATTGAAATTTCACCCGATTCAAGAGCAGGATGTAGTTCTTCAGGGGTATAATGTTCCTGAAGCGGCATCTCCACATCCATTCCTGCGTTTATACCTTTTGCACCATCGCGTAAACCAAACAGCCAATCTGAGGTTACAAACCCGTTAAAATTCCACTCATTACGCAAAATATCGGTCAGCAGATATCGGTTATGACCTGCAAACTCACCGCGAACTTTGTTATAGGCGCTCATGATGGAAGCAACATCGGCATCAACGGCCATTTTAAAGTGTGGCAGGTAGACTTCCCGCAGCGTCCGTTCATCCACAGTAACATCTACTTTGAACCGGGATTCCTCGATACTATTCAGAGCATAGTGCTTTGCACACGCCATCACATTATGTTGTTGAACACCATTGATAAGGGATACGCCCATCTTACCAAGGTGCCACGGATCTTCTCCAAAGGTTTCCTGGGCTCGTCCCCATGCCGGATGCCGTAACAAATTGATGCAAACACCTCCAAAATAGTTCGCTCCGGCGGCGCGCGCTTCCTTCCCGATTGCATCACCAACACGAAACTCAAGATCCCGATCCCAGGTAGCTCCGCGGGCCATTGCCACGGGAAATGCCGTTGCTTCCGTTACCACAACTCCCCTGGGGCCATCTGTAAAAGTGAAGGGAGGAATGTTCAACCGTTCGTTTTCGCCCGAAGCAACAATGGGTATTTTCTCAAACACCAAAACGGATGTGAGTCCACTTGCAATATCAAGAAAGGACATATCCCCCGTCATCTGGCCAAGCTTCTCTTCAAATGTCATTTGAGATACAAGATCAACGGAAATCTCATCCGCTTCCTGGAATGTCAACCTATCGGGCCAGTATTCAGCGTAAGAATGAGGATCTGGTGATGGAGCAATAGAAGTGTACAAAATTAAACCACCGGCGAGGAGCAGAACAACTAAAATAGCAACGCCAATGGTTATAAATGTAATTTTGATAAATTTTTTCATGGTATCTCTCCCTTCATTTTCAGATATGTCTTGACCCCAAAAACAGGCTCAAATTTTAGACTTTATTTCTATTTACAAAAGTAACGTTAATGGTTTATGAAGTAAGGACCTAAAACAAGACTGATTATTCACTGTAAACTACAAGAATGATTCTCATTTTTGCCTGAAAAATCCCATCCAGGTGAGGATCTTATAAAAGGGGTAATAAAGAATGGCGGTAGCAACGATCATGGGCCAGCTTCCAAATGAGATCTCCCGGCTTAGTGCAACCTCCAGCATACCTGCTATGACTGCACTTACGAATACTGACAGGAAAAAAGCCATAAACCCTCTTAACAATTTATCAACAATATCTTCTTTGGGCGGCTCTGGCATCTCTCTGTTTGGATTAGCTTCCCTCTCATCCAACTCTGTCTTTCTATTCTCTTTTGATGATGTTTTCTCGTTGAGGGCATTTTTTAGTGAATGATTTTTGTCCATTGGTATCTGATTATTATTGGCATGAAATCTCGACTATCACACGCTAAATTAATGGTTTGTATTAGATCGTTCAATTTTGAGGAGTTTCCCATTTTAGTCTGATTTATTCGTTTGATGTTCTTAATTCTTTTGGTTTGTCCAAAGGACTCCTATTGAGATACACTCCAAGAAGTCCCATTGTGTGGACATACGTTTGCAATAAAAAAAGAGATCCTTTCATCCGTTAGGCGGATTCCTTTGGGACCTCACTCCATCAGAAAAACGCTGACGAAATTCGTTAAGATGACATTGGCAGAAGTAGAGACAGTAAAGCAGGCGGGGCAACACCATTGAAGAAGTGACAGAAAATTTGCCCATAGTTCCAACTTTTAATTATAAGTTAGGTCTCTCGGTCTTCGGCCTTGATTGGTGGAGGGATTGCATGGTTTGCAACACAGCACGGGAGAAATCGCTCTGCGCGCTCGCCTTGTGAGCATTCGCAGAGTGTACCCGTGCGGGCAAACCATGCCCCGGAAGCAATCATAGCCGGGAGTTTTTGATTCCTTTTGGCGGTCCAAAAGGAATAGGGAAGAAACGGTATGAGGCTTTTATGTTGTATCAAGACGTATTTTTATGAATCTGTCACTGGCAGACCCATACACTGCTTTTGTTTTTGGGTCGAAGAATCTCCAGAATCCTGTAAATAACGCAGTCAACTTTATGTCTTCACAAAATATGTCCTTACTCAAAAAAGAGTGTTGTGACCGAAAGGACAATTGTTCTCTTTTTTAAAGCTTTCATCCAACTATCTCATCAATAGAATATCTGCCACCTCCCCTGTCATATTCTACTACCGGGTTACCCTTCCGAAAAAGAGCATTGATGTTATGTAAAACCAATACATAAATAAACGTTTATGTATAACATCAAAATATTTAATTAATACTTATATATAAAAGCCTCTATTTTCACTCCTGAAAAATACGCTGTTTTACGATAGTAATTCTAAGGATTGAGAAATCCATCTCTATTTAAAGGCAGTTATAAAACACACATAATGTCAATGAATACAGAAGAAAGGAAATCTAACGAAGATAACTTATGAGTAATAGAAACGACCAAATTACCAGCGAAATAGAATTTTCTGATCACTCTTCTATAAAAGATTTAACCTTGATAAAAGGCACCTTTACCCCTTCCGAAGCACAGGAAATGCTAATGAGTCTTATTAGCAGCAAAATTTCATTTCACAACATAAAGAACCTGCGCTCTTATGAATACAATGGAAGCGAAGAGCAAGAATCAAAACAGCGGATAGGAGAACTGGAAAAGATGCGGGAAAAGTTATTGATCCATTTAAAAAATGCAGATAAAAATGGAATGTCTGTCAAAGTGGAATCACAAATAAAAATTGAATTTTTTGAGAACTCCAAATAGCCCCATGCACTGCTGTAAAATAGTCTTAAGGGTACATAAACCAATCTTATCAAAGCTCAAAGAGCAACATCATCCTATGCAAATGCTATTCATTGAGATCATCGCTGAATATTAATGGATTGCATTGCCTGAATTCCCCGGAATCATTTTTAATAAAACAAAGATCATAACCTCATCACAAGCATAATTGAAGATCGTATGTCGCCTCAATCAGAAATTAAAAGTCTAAGACAAAAGAACCGTCCGTTTTCTTCGATAATAGTTCGATTTATGTGGACACTGACCTTATTCCTTGTCTCCATATTAGCTACATCATTTTTTTATCCTATAGAAATTCATATCGGTCAAATACTGCTTATAGATCACCTTGGACTTATCATTAGTTCTGCTGTTGCTCTTTTCAGCAGCATTGTACTCACCTACTCATCCAGATATCTTGCCGGCCACAAAAAACTCCGCCGATTCTTAATTAATTGCACACTATTCACGATCGCAGCCATTTTAATGGCTATAGCTAATCACATTCTATTATTTATTGCAGCCTGGTTGTGCATGGGGCTTCTCATGGCAGAGCTGATTGGTGGATACACGCAATATTATGAGGGACAAGCCTCAAGAAGGAATGCCAGAAATTACTTTTTATTAAGTACAGCATTTATATCCGCCGGATTTCTATGGCTATCTATTCTTACCGGGGCATGGAGTATTTCAGAGATTACATCTTTAGCTGATACCATGGATCAACCTTCTGTTTCGGTCGCCGCACTGCTGCTCATTGGCGGGGCGGTCGTACAATCAGCACTATTCCCCTTCCAGCGTTGGTTGATGTCTTCTATGACAGCCCCAACACCGGCATCGGCCCTGATGCATGCGGGCTTTGTGAATGCCGGTGCTGTATTACTGACCCGTACGGCACCCGTTCTCTTTGTGAGTGATCTGCTTTGGGTATTGGTCATAGTTGGTGGAGTAGGTGCTCTTGTCGGAAAGTTCAGCAAGTTTGTGCAGGCAAATATCAAACAGAAACTGGCCTGTTCAACGACTGCTCAAATGGGTTTTATGTTGCTGCAATGCGGACTCGGTTTCTTTTCAGCTGCTATTGCACACCTGATACTGCACGGTTTCTACAAAGCTTACCTGTTTCTTTCATCCGGTGACAATATAGAGCAAAGCTCACCTTACAATGGAGATAGAAAACGGAGCTGGAAGCAATGGTACCTGCCCGTCACACTTATTAGCGGTTTAGCCGGAGGATGGATATTTGCCATTACCACAGGCAAGGGGCTGGAATTTAACAGCGGACTTTTTCTAACGTTCGTAATTGTGTTAACCGTTATCCACGGAGCCCAGGATTTTCTCGGTAAATCTTCTCTGCCCCTGCTCTCCCGGCTTATTGCATTACCCATCATTATCATCCCGGCACTTTTGACATATGCCGTTGTATTTAATGGTATTTCAGTGTTGATGCAGCAGGTTCCAATGGCAGAAGTTCCCTTACCTATTACCTGGGATCAGTTAACCGTTGGAGGGCTGTATCTGGCTACCTTTTTAGCTATCGAACTAAAGTGGTATAAAAAATCTCGTCGCCTTTATGTATACCTGCTGAATATATCTCAACCCAAATCAAACACAATACTTCAATAGACGGACTTAAGCTAAATAGCATGGATAAAGAATCAATTACTGCAATCATACAATCACTTTCGGACCAATTGCCAAATAACTGGCCTCTTTACTCTTTTGTTACCTCCAATCCGCTTGCCGGCATGGAGGGCCTTCGTTTCGAGGAGGCGATTTCCGGGATCCGAAAAGATATTGGTATTGAGGGATACCCTTCTGTTCAGGCCTTTCAACAGGCCTGGAAAAATGGAGAGGTTGATATTGAAATACTCAACCAGCAGTTACAGGACCAAGATATAACGCTTAGTGGTGAAGAGTCGTTGTCCCGAATACGAGAGTTGGAAACCGACACCACAAAAAATCACTTGCTCGGCGAAATAGACCGGCATATGATTAAATGGCTTACTGTATTTTTGGATGAGGGATCTACCGAATGGGGGATGCCAAACCGGAAATCAGGATTTTACAAGGCCTGGCTGACAACGGCTCGTTTTGACCGGACACTGCCCAACCGGCAGGTCATCAATTCGCTGCCGGACGAACCGCTGGAGGCGATACAGCATCTTACAGCATCCTTCGAGCCGGATATGTTAAACCCAATTTTGAAGCATCATCTATTTGCTCTTCCGGGTTGGGTCGGATATATCAAATTCCGGGTGTCGAATCAAAGTGATTGGCAAGATCTCTATCCCATCACGTTAGAAGATTACCTGGCTGTACGGTTTACGCTTTGTGCAATGCTCAATAAAGATCTCCGGCCATCAATAAAACCGGAACAGAAGGACCGCAAAGAATTAGACAAGCTGAAATTAGCCTGGCTTACGGCTATGGAACTCACCTATCAGGAAAAGCTTGTTAACAAAATAAAAAAACAGGCGGTAATAGGTTCTAACGGCACAAAAACGGTACCCGATGCGCAGTTTGTATTCTGTATTGATACCCGCTCCGAACGGATTAGACGTGCCGTAGAAAAAGCCGGTAATTATGAAACCTTTGGCTATGCCGGATTTTTTGGTGTGGCTATGGATTACATACATCCCGAAAAAGAGATTCACCATAAATCATGTCCGCCCATAGTGGAAGCAGAAATACAGGCAACCGAAAAGGTCGGGGCAAACAACAGAACCAAATCTGAAAAATTTGACTATTACAACAGTCTTAAACAGGCTGTGGAGAGGCTACGATTTTCTCTGAAAAACAATATCCCGGCGTCTTTCGGCTATGTGGAATCCACTGGATTCTTTTACGCTCTTGCTATGCTGATGCGGACGCTGACTCCTAATTGGGTCAATAGTATTGAAAACTATGTGTCTAAAGTCATTGATCAGCCCGAAAATTTTAGCGATTTAAATTTATTCCCGCGGCTCTCTGATCAGTCGCAAATAACTCAGGCACTACCGTTACCTGTGAAGGCGGAAATTGCAAAGACGGCATTTGAGCTGATGGGCTGGGACGAATTTTCGGATCTGGTTATTTTTGCCGGGCATGGCAGTCAAACGGCAAATAATCCATTTGCTTCGAGCCTGGATTGCGGAGCCTGTGCCGGGAATAAAGGGCGCCATAATGCCCGGGCCCTGGCCAATATTTGCAATGACAGCAAAGTCAGAAAATATCTGAATGAGAATTACGAAATCGCCATTCCCGATGATACCTGGTTCCTGGCTGCTGAGCACAATACCACGACCAACCACATTCACCTGTTTGACGGAAACATACCGGACCCGTTCCAACAACAGGTAGAACAACTGCGGGCCAATCTGCGAATGGCGCAAAATTATGCAAATTACGAGCAATTCAATATTTCGGAGTACAAGCAGAAAGCATCAATACGTGAGGCGAATCGGCGGGCATCAGACTGGGCAGAAACACGTCCTGAATGGGGCCTGGCCGGCAATGCATCCTTTATAATTGGACCCCGTCAACTTACCGCTAACCTCGATCTGGAAACACGCAGTTTTCTGCATTCTTACGACTGGCAAAAAGATCCCGACGGTAAAAAACTGGAGGCGATCCTGCAGGGCCCCATGGTTGTAACGCAATGGATTAACAACCACTACTATTTTGCTTCGGTAGATATAGAAAAATTTGGCAGCGGTACAAAAGTAACTCAAAATGTAACCGGAAAATATGGTGTGGTACAGGGAAATGGCGGAGATCTTAAATGCGGATTGCCTCTTGAGTCGATTCGCGAAGATGAGAACCTGTTACAACACCTGCCGCTACGGCTGATGGTTTTAATTTATGCTCCCCGGGAAAGAGTAAAATCCATTATCGAATCAAATAAAGAAACAGTTGGAAAGTTGATAGAAAATGAATGGATTTATCTTGGAGTGCTCGATCCCGAGGATGATAACCATGTGTTGCACATTCGCGATACTATTCTGGCAGAAAGTAAGTCAACAGAAGATGTGACTGTACTCTGAGAATTTCCTGCTGTTTTTATGGTAATACTTCACTGGAAGGCTTTGCAAAACCGTGGGTATGCGTCAATCTGAACTCGATTCAGATTCTCCATTCGTCTTTATAGCCAGTATCAGGAGATCCTGAATCCCCCGGAGGGATCCCGAGGGAAAGTTCAGGATGACGGTCATAGTTTTGCAAAGCCTTCCACTGCTTAGATAGGTCTTAATGCCCAGCGTTTAAACGGTGCGGAGATTATGATTTGGTTGAAGTAGCGAAATTAATTCCACACAAAAAAGTTCGATCACACTCCATCCGCGTCCGCTTTAAAACGCATTGTTAAGTACCCGCCTGTGGAGGACTTACCCCATTTTTATGATGTAAATTTGTTGCACATGCTTTGTTCTTTTGTCTTGATACAAAAGAACGAAAAAATCAAGGCTGTGAATACTTGGCGGCGGACAACGAGTTCACCGTGAAGAATCCTTTCAATGGTCCATCAGGTTTTCAGCCCTTAAATTTCGCTGCTCGACCGGTATGAAAGGATTCATCTCACGGTTCAACTCGTTGTCCTTTTGCCGCCAACTATTCAAGGCCAGTCTATTTTCCAATATCTTTCAGTTTCCACTTGTTAAAAGTATTACAACATTGTTATATTAATACTTTACATACTTATAAGTATAATTTCGGGGTAACTTTTCCCGCCTGTGCTATTGCTTATTTATGTCAAATTCGACATATTTGTGTTATGTCTGAAAATGATAAGCCACTGGTCTGGATTAAGGGTGAAGTAAAGTCTCCGCCTTTCTCGGCAGATGCCAGAATAAAAGCTGGTTTTCTGTTAAGAAGGCTTCAAAAAGGAGATATAATAGAAATGCCAGATTCCAGACCAATGCCGTCGATTGGAAAGAACTGTCATGAACTTCGCGTTAACGACAAAAATAAAACGTGGCGCATTATCTATTTCATCGATGATGATGCTATTGTCATATTGGAGGTGTTCGCGAAGAAAACACAAATGACGCCGCAGAAAGTCATTGATGTATGCAAAAATCGGCTGACTCGTTATAAACAATAGTTAAGTACAGGAAATATCATGGATAAGAAAAGACAACAACAACTGGAAGAAAAAGGATTTCGGGTAGGTTCTACTGCAGATTTTTTGGAACTCTCGCCAGAAGAGGAGGCCTATATTGACATTCGCCTGGATATCAGCAATATGGTAAAAGCCCAACGTGCAAAAAGAGGCTGGACCCAGGAGCAACTTGCCCGTGCGATAGGCTCAAGTCAGTCACGAATTGCCAAACTGGAAGGTGGCGACCCCGGCATTTCTATGGATTTGATGATCAAAGCACTTCTCCGCCTTGGGACATCGAAAAAGCAGATAGGGAAACTTTTAGAAGGAGAGTTGGAAGCAGCCTGAATCTAAGGGTACTGTAACATATGATTGAGCAGATTTGACAATCCGTTCCAATACGCTTCATAATATTCCAAATCACTCAAAAAACCAATGATAGCCCGGTGCTTTCTTCAGTGTTATGCAAAATTGAAATAATTGAAATTTGCATAACACTCGTTGGATAAAGATTAATTGGCCGATGTCGATCAAGACAAATTGGAACTATAACCGGTAACCCCAATCTGCCACCGATGTATCCGCTGCGCCGAAAAAACAGCGCAAGTGTTCGGCGAAGCGTCACTTGTGTCTTCCTGAAATTTCTGTCCCCAACTTCCCACCGATATGTCCGGTGTGTTTTAGATGACGATAGCACCCCAACGCCTCCAGACCCCGCTGCATCAGCCAGTTTTTTTCGCTCACCCAGGTTCCCTCTAAATATTCAAGCGTGGGTGCGGCAGCTTTGGTCATTTGAATTCCGCGGACAAAGGTGAGGGCTTCGAGTCCCATTTTTCGGTATTTGGGCAGAGTTCCGTAAACGGTGGTTCGAAGATGTTTAGCCCGCTTTTTGAAACGCATCAGTTTTGGGTAGTGCCACCATCGCAGGCGTCCCCTGGTTTCGGCAGAGATCTCATTCAGATCGGGTACACAAACAACGAATGATGCCGGCTCATCCCCTACAAACGTAATAATGACACTATCCGGAATCATGATTTTTTTGAGCTTTTGCACCATCTCCCGGATCTCTTCCCGGCCCAGTTCGTTAAACTGTTCTTCTCTCTCGGCAATATCCTGGTCGCGCCACGCCTGGTTGTATATTCCCCGAATATATTCTGCATCCCGCTCCAGGTTGTTCATATCAATGGGACGCAGGCTCACATTCGGGCGACTTTCAATTCGGTCTGTAATCCGTATCAGCCTCCCGGGCAGCGGTTTATCAAATTCTCGTTTGTAGCTCCAGTGGTCGTCCAGCTTTTCAGCGCCGGTGTTTTCAAACAGCTGCTTATAGTACGGAGCATGATAAAACATTCCATAGATGGGCGGTTCCTCGAAATTCTCCACCAGTAATCCCCAGAAGTTGATGTTTTCCCCAAAATTAATGGGTCCCCGAAATGCTTTATATCCTCTGTCGGAATGCCATTTTTTTGCAAAAGCGATCATTCCATCGGCAACAGACTGATCGTTTATCAGCTCCACAAATCCAAGTCCGCCCATTTTCGGCTCAAAAGCGGCGTCACGCTCCTCATGATTCATCACAGCAAAACGGGCCACAAGCTGATCTTCATCATACATTAAAAAGCGCTCGCACTCTCCTTGCTCAAAAAATGAATTTTTTTCGGGATCAAAAATATTCTCGATCTCAAAGCGGAATGGAGGAATCCAGTTTGGGTCATTCTTGTAAATTTTAAATGGAAAGGAGTGAAAGAGGTCAATCTCCTTTTTTTCGGTAATCTTCTCAAAGCGATATCCCATCAGAGTAAATCTATTGTTAACTTGTGGTCGAAAAATCTCCCTTTTGAAGGGGGCGCAGGGGGATGATAACACCCCACCCGAAGTTTCGGGATTACAGAATGTGACAGAAGGTCATCCCCCTGAATCAACTTTGTTGATTCTTTCCCCCTTCGAAGGGGGATTTTTAAAAGTACAAGCCCCTGCGGGATTGTACAAACACAGAAACCAGAAGAAATCAGAACAATTGGGTTTATTGAGTGATATGTCGTCAGTAAGAAAAAGAGGAATGATTGTTCTCCTGTTAGTGATCTCCTGCGCGTTATCTATCTACCTTTTATATATCTCGGAATCCACGCCGGTTTACCAACTGGAATCTCCCCAAAAACTTGACTCCCTGATTACCGAATCGTTTCATGAATTTGATATCTCCGGAGGCCAGGTCAGAACCCAAAACATCCGAATAGACAGCACATTTACCCGTAAACGATTTACCGTTGAAGTGCCTCCCTCCTTTTCAAAAACCACGTTTCACTACAAACTTCACGAACAACTTTTGCCATATAAGGCTGAAACAATTGGCCGCGTAGAATTTCCCGAGAAAAATTTACGGGTTCACGTGCAGTATAATCAAACCATTCACCGAACCATCTACCTCTATTCGCAATCTACTGATTAGCCCGGTTTTAATACTCCTCAAAGCTGATCCAAAATCTTTACATCGCTAAATCGAAAATCATTAAATCAAATGTTGAAGACTTAAAAAAAGGCAGCGGATTGATTTAGAGATTTTGAGATTTTCGATTTTAGATGTGCGATCTATTTTAAAAAAATTGTAAGCTTGTGTCAAGATTTTGATACATAATATTACAGTAAACGAAGAATGCGATGAACTGATCTATCTTTTACCGGAAAGTCTTGAAACATGAAAGTTTTGCGTCAATAACCCAAAAGCATCCAAAATCTTGACTTCGCTAAACTCACAAATCATTTCAGATCAATTGATTGACGTGTACTTAACAGCCAAACGACAGCGGTATAGATTTCACGCAGATTTTGACAAGATTTGTGGATTTTGAGATGTGCGAGATCATTGATTAATAAAACTGTAACGCTCTAGCTGATTTGGTATCCATAACAAAGTGATCACAGAATGCAATGAACTGGTGACTATCTCTTACAAAAGTCTTGAAACCGCGATAATCTTAGAAGCCAAAAGATCAAAAATCTTTAGATCGCTAAATCGAACAACTCGTATAAATCAAATGTTGGAACCTCACCAAATCTTTAAAAGAATCTGACTAGTCGCTGCTGGAGGCGGATTCGGAACTATATCTGGCAGGAGACAGATCGAAAATCAAACCATCATTAGATCTTTAGAAGGTTTTGCAAAGCCTTCCTTTAAATCACTAAATCATCTCGCCACTCGTTTTCTCTCCGATCATTTCTTAATTTTATCCGCCATAACACTCTCAACCCATTTTGAAAACAGATGATTTTATCCCTGCTTCTTTGGACCGCAGTTGCGATTGTTGCCACAGCAATCCTCTGGAAAGGAAGTGACTGGCTGGAAGTTTCAAGCGAAAAGTTGTCTGTTTATTATGAACTGCCGGATATTGTACAGGGAGCCATTGTAGTTGCTATTGGATCCAGTTTCCCGGAACTGGCAACCGTAGTTTTGTCTACGCTGCTACACGGAGAGTTTGATTTAGGCGTGGCAGCAATTGTAGGTTCTGCTATTTTTAACATTTTGGTTATACCGGCTGTGGCAGGATTGATATCAAAAGAACCGCTGGAATCCAATCGTGACCTGGTGTACAAAGAAGCACAATTTTATATTATCTCGGTAGCCGTTTTAATTATCACATTTGCATTTGCAGCGATTTTCAATCCAGTTTCTGATGGTGAAGGTATCATTTTGGGAGAGATGGACCGGTTCCTTGCTCTCATGCCCCTGGTTTTATATCTCTTCTATATATTCATCCAGTATCAAGATACCATGGATTACAAACCGGAGGTAGAACCCGAGGCGATCCGCCCTCTTAAGCAATGGGGTATTCTTGCAGGCAGCCTGTTGGTTATTTTAGCAGGTGTTGAAATGCTGGTACAATCGGCAATACAATTCGGAGAGATCCTGGGCACACCCTCTTTTCTCTGGGGAATTTCGGTTGTGGCCGCCGGAACCAGCATCCCGGATCTTTTTGTAAGTGTTAAAAAAGCGCAAAAAGGGAACGGCATCACTTCTATTGCCAATGTATTGGGCAGTAATATTTTCGACCTGTTGGTTTGCATTCCGATAGGTATTCTTATAGCGGGTGCAACCGTCATTAACTTTTCAGTTGCTGCTCCTTTGATGGGGGCCCTCACATTTGGAACACTTATGCTTTTCAGTTTCATGCGAACCAATATGATTCTCGGCCGAAAAGAATCCTTCATACTGATTA
This sequence comes from Balneolaceae bacterium, assembly GCA_034521495.1. Classification (NCBI taxonomy): domain Bacteria; kingdom Pseudomonadati; phylum Balneolota; class Balneolia; order Balneolales; family Balneolaceae; species Balneolaceae bacterium. The sequence continues at coordinate 404 of JAXHMK010000018.1, read as the reverse complement.
TCTTTTATATTCTCTTCCTCGTTTGGATGGGCCTCGAAAACTTTAGTGTCATCGATTCGATTCCATCAATGCCGGGTTGATTGACAAAATAATCCGTGCCCGGATATTGGTATTCCTCGCATGTAGTATTCCGCCTTGTGAGTGGACCGGTCAAACGCAGAGAGAGTATCAACAAAAGTATTTTTGGAATAGAAATTGATGTACGTGAACAGTAAGCAGTTGACAGTAGGCAAATTTCCCGGCATTGCTAAGCACGGGTATGTAATTTATGCAAGACTCAAGCAGTTGATAAAAAAGTTAATAACTGTGTTTATTGCCAATTGCCTACTGCCAACTGCTTACTGAAGCACCGCAATATTTTACAATATGCAGATTTATTAGAATGTTAAGTTAAATTTTAATTT